>NZ_SOFU01000010.1:0-181553 GCF_004402245.1 Cryobacterium sp. TMT2-18-2 | reverse complement strand
GGCACCCCGGCCAGTGTCAGTGATCCCTCCCTGGCCTTGTCTTTGGCTGCCTGGGCCGCGTTCCGGGCCAGGGCCTCGGCGAACCGGCGGGCCTGATCGACCTGTTCGGCCAGGCGGGCGTCGACCCGGGCGGACTCCGCCTGCGTCTCCCGGATCGCATCGAAGTGACGACCCAGGCTCTCTAGCTGCTCACAATAGGAGGGCTTCATGAGACACACGTTACGGGTGACCACTGACATTCGAGGCCCAGATCGGCACTCGCCAGCGCCCTGTGGATAACTTGATCACACCCGCATTGTGGAGGAGCAGAGCACCGCGCCCTGGGCCCGCTGCGGGCATCCGCTACTGGGTCGGCGGCACGCATCCGTCGTCACGTAGACGCGGCAATTTTTCGGTAAACGCCCGGTGCGGCGCCTGCCGAAGCGGCGTGTCGGGAGAATCTCCGCAGTTAGCGAATTCGACCGCGACGGATGCCCGGCGAACCTCCGGACGTCGGCGCACCGGGTCTCGACAAGCTCGACCACCGAGGCGGCTCGACTACCGGAGCTGGCCGTCGGAAACGGCTCTTCACTCGGGCGGGCCTTCGGCGTATGTTTAAGGCGGAAAAAGCGAAAAGTCAACGCCCGCCGGGGTGGTCAACCTACCTCTGCTGGGCGAGGAGTTCCGGCCACGATTCGCGCTCACCGCTTCACCGACAGTCGGCACTCCGCCTCGGAAGCACGCCCTGATCGACATCCAGTGCGGCGCGGGATGCCCGATACGCGGCGGCTTCGACGTCTACCCCTCCACACGCCACGAATCACCTGCACCACCAAGGAGGCGTTTCACAATGCTGAAAGAACTGCACACCGTGTTACCGGCGGCGGACCTCAAACGAGCCCAGTCGTTCTACCACGACGCGCTCGGCCTCGACCCCGACGAAACCCATGAGGGAGTCCTCGTGTACCACGTCGGGTCGGGATCGGTCTTCGAGATCTACGAGACCAGTAACGCCGGCACGGCCCAGAACACCCAGATGGGCTGGATCACGGATGACCTCGACGCCGAGATGAACACGCTCCGCGAACGCGGAGTCGTCTTCGAGGAATTCGACATCCCCGACATGAAGACGGTGCACGGGGTCGTCACGGCCGACGACATGAAATCGGCCTGGTTCCGCGACTCCGAAGGCAACTTCATCTGCATCTCGCAGACGATCTAGGCACTCCAGTCACCCCACTCACCGATCCCGGGCGGCGCGGAGGCGCCGCCCGGTCCCTCACTCGGCCGTCATGGTCGGCGCGTGCTCGGCGCGTGCCCGGCGCGTACTCAGTGCGGGCCCAGCCGGTGTGCCAATTCGCGAAGCACCACGGCAAGGCGGTCGTCGAAATCCTGCGGGACCTGCTGCGGCAGGGCATCCGTCGGCCACCAGGCGACGTCTTCGCTCTCGTGGCTCGTCACGGGCATCGCATCGGCCTGTGCGACGGCCGCGAAACCGATGTCCCAGTGCGTGGTGCAGCGCTCGAACCGCGAACTGAGCGCGTGCCGGTGCAGGTCGACCGGCAACGGGTCGCTGGTCCCGGCGACGAATCGGCCGCTGAGAGGACTGAGTTCGGCGATGCCGCTTTCTTCGCGGGCCTCGCGCACGGCGGCCGCGGCCACGGAGAGGTCGGATGCCTCGATGTGCCCGCCGAGTTGCACCCAGAACCGGCCCTTTTTATGGAAGCAGAGCAGCACGCGACTCAGGTCCGGAGTGAAGACGAAGCAACTCGCGGTCAGATGCTCGGCGCCGCCGTCGCGGTCGAGCGCAGAACCGCGGCCCGCCCGCACGAAGCCGATATATTCGCTTCGCAACCGGGCCTGGGCCGGGTCGACCGGCATCCAGCCGGCCAGGAGCGTCTCAACGTCGAGTGCTGCGGGGAGGTGGTGTGCGCCGGAATGCAGATCGATGCCCTGGGTCATATCCGAAGGCTATCCGCCGGGCGACACCCCGCAGTGCAGCCACTCGGTCGCCAAGCCGGCAGGGTGAGCCGTCCGGTCAGGCCGAGCGGGCACCCAGCTCGGCGCGGAGCGGCCAGTCCTGGCCGTCGAGGATGATCTGCGCCGAACGACCGGTGGCGGCATTAACGACGATCGGCGCCATCAGGTTCACGGTCGTTCCGTCCTCGCCGGGGTTCGTCACCACGAGCAGCAGCGCGTCATCCGGCCCGGTCAGGTCGAGCGCTGCCGCGTGCTCGTCGCTGATCACGGGGGAGTAGTCGGGCAGGTAGACGGATGCGTCGAGCACGAACAGACGGGTTCGCTGGTCCTCTGCGGACTGCAGCGAGAACAGGCCGTCGGCGCCGGGAATCTCGGTCAGGCTGAACTCGGTCAGCGGGTCCAGCCCGGGCGGCGGGGACACGAAGCTCAGGGCGGCGGTCACGGTGCCGGCGGTCGAAACGGCGCTCATCGAAGGAAGTCCATCAGCGTCGGCTGGAGCACCCGTGCGGTGACCGACAGGGCCGCCTGGTAGGTGACCTCCTGCAGTTTCAGGTCCAGGATGGCCTGGCCGAGGTCGATATCCTCGATTCCGGCCCGCTGGGCCTCGAGATTTCCTTTGTGCTGCACGAGTGCTTCCCCGGCTTTCTGGATCTGGGCCTGGCGCACACCGACGTCGGTCTGCGCCGTGAGCACGGTCTTCATTCGAGAGTCTACGGCGGCCAGGTGGGTGCGGGCATTCGTGCGCCCGGTGCGCAGGTCGTTGGCGATGACGCCGATCAGGGCGAAGACCGAGTCTGTACCCGTGCCGAAGATGGCGGCGCCGTCGGCGTCGACCCTCACGGTGGTGTCCGCGCCGATACGGCGGTCGACGCTCGCGGTCGCGGTGCCCGTGAAGGTGAAGTCGGGGTCGGCCCGGAAGGCGAGCCCGGCATCCGAATTCCCGGCGAAGACGCTGCGGCCCAGGTAGTCGGTGTTCGCCTGCGCGAGTAGGTTCTGGGTGAGGCCGTCGAGGCGGGCCGCGATGGCCTCCTTCGCGGCGGGGGAGAGGGCGCCGTCGTTGGCACCCTGCACGGTCAGGTCGCGCACCTGGTTCAGCAGGTTCGTGGCCTCGGCCAGTGCCGTGCTGGCGGTGGTGAGCCAGCCGTCGCCGTTGTCGGCGTTGCGGGCGTACTGCGTCACCGCGCGCTGCTCGGCGCGCACGGTGAGGGAATCGGCGGCCCGAGCGGGGTCGTCGGAGGGGCGGGCGATGGCCTTCAGCGAGGTGGCCTGCTCTTGCAACTGCGCCATCCGGGCGAGGTTGGCCTGCAGATTGGTCTGCGCGGAGCGCATCTGGGTCTGGGAGGTGACGCGGGCGATCATGGGTTACCTTCCCACCAGTCCGGTGCGGTTGATCAGGGTGTCGAGCATTTCGTCCACGGCGGTCAGCACCCGGGCGGCGCCCTGGTAGGCGTGCTGGAACATAAGCAGGTTGACGTTCTCCTCGTCGAGATCGACGGAGGAGTTCGACAGCTGAGCGCCCACCGCGGCGGTCGAGGTGAGGTCGGCGAGGGATGCCTGGCGCAGCTCGTTCTTCGTGGTCACGGCCAGCGAGGTGACAACGTTCGACCAGTCGGTGCTGGGGGACCGCACCGGGTCGCCGGCAGCGTCCACGGCCGTGCCGGCGCCGAGCTGGGCGATCCTGTCCGCCATAGAGCCGTCGAGGGCGCCGTTCGCGGTGAGCCCGGTTGAGAGCTCGGCGGCGTTTGTCGGCAGGACGAACAGGCCCAGCGCGGCCGGTCCCGTGCCCGCCGAGCCGAAGAAGTCGCCCCGGCGGGTTGAGTTGTCGCCGGTGGAGTAGATCGCGTTGACCTTCGCGGCCAGGCCCGTGGCGAAGGAGTTGTATGCCGCCGCGGCTTCGGCGAGGGCGCCGCCAGTGCCGGCGGCATCCGCTCGAGTGAGCAGGGAGAGCGCACCGGCCAGTTCGCCGCCATCGATGGCGATCGTGCCGGCGCGGTCGGCCCACTCCACCCGTACCGGGTCGGTGACGCCGACCGGGCTGGTGAGGCCGCTCGGGCCGTCGAGGGTGCGAACGCCGCGGGCGACGAGCGGGCGGGCGGTGTCGCCGGTGACCAGCGCGTTTCCGCCCACGAGCACGTCGACGGTGCCGTCGCTGCGGTTGACGACGGTGCCGCCGGTGAGGGCGGCCAGGGTCGTAATGAGACCGCTGCGCTGGTCGATCAGCTCGTTGGCGTTTCCGCCGCCCGCAATCGACTGACGGATGCGGGCGTTCAGCTCGGCCACCTGGCCGGCCGCGCCGTTGATCTCGGCGACCATGGTGTCCACGCTCTCGCGCTCGGACGACCACTTTGCGGCGACAGCCTGGTAGCCCTGCCTGATCTGGGTGGTGACGGCGCCGGCCTGGGCCAGCAGCACCCCGGCGGGCGCGGTCTCGCCGGCGGCGTTGGCCACGTCGTGCCAGCCGGCCCAGAACTCCTGCAACTGGGCGGAGAGCCCGTTCTCGCCGGGCTCCTTCAGCGAGGCCTCGACGGCGCTCAGCGCGTTCGCCCGCACTGCGGAGTATCCGGCGACCGCGGCGGTGCCGCGCACCTGGGCGTCCAGCGACGCGCTGCCGAGGCGGGCAATTCCGTCGACGCTGACACCCTGGCCGGGGCGCACCCCGGAGTTCATCAGGCCCACACGGGTCGAGGCGTCCACCGCGGAGGTCGTCACCCGCTGCCGGGTGTACCCCTCCGTGTTCGCGTTGGCGATGTTCTGGCCCACGACGTCGAGACCCTGCCGGGCGGCGACCAGGCCGGTGTAGGCGGTGTTGAGGCCTCCGAAGGTGCTCATCGCGGCATCCTCACAGAATCTGGTCGAAAAGTCGGGAGCCGGTGGGGCGCGCACCGGCGGCCCCGGTGGCGTCATACGTCTGGGTGTTCGCGCGCACGTCGGCGAGGGTCTCCTGGCCGGAGCGGGCGGCGGAGCGCAGCAGCTGCTCGTTGGCGTCGCGCAGTTCCCTGATCTGGGTGGTCAGTTCACCCATCGCCTTGAGGTGTGCGGCCATGATCTCGGACCACGGGCCGGCGGGGGCGTGAGCGACGAGCTCGCGCAGGGTGGCGTCTTCGGCCGTTCCCCAGTCACAGGCGACGGCGGCAACCTCGACCGAGCGGGCGAGGCCGGCATCCCGAACGTGGCCGAGCACCTGCTCGACCTCACGGGTGCCCTGCTGCAGCCAGCGGGTCTTGCCGTTGGTCAGCAGCAGCTGTTCCTCGTCGAGTTTGAAGACGAGCAGTTCGAGGAGCTCCCGCTCGCGCCACAGCAACGCTGATAGTTCATTGGCGCCCACGTCTCCTCCAACTGCCTGTCGTCTGGTGCGGCCGGTCCGCGCGGATTCGCGCAGCTCAACGGCTTGTTACCACGACTATCGGCAGGTGACGGACCCCGGTTAGCCACGGTGTGGATTCAGACTGCCAGCCGAGACTGAAGGTGTCCACTAAAGGGAGGACATGATTCCGGCGGACACCGGATGCCTGACCCCCATTTCGGGGTGATCCGCCCCGATGTGGGGGTGCCTGGCCCCGTTGTGGGGGCGCCGTTGCGCATTCGGCCACCCACCGCGCCTTTACGTTTTAACCACGGCCAGAAGTTCTGCGGCCTGGGCCCCGAACCCCTGCGTCACATTCTCGCTTTCTCGCAACGTCCCCGTGCCTACCCGGCCACTCGTTCGACCAGGCCCTTGCCTGATCGTTCGGGACAATTCAGGTATCAAGCACTCAGGGAGTTCCGTGTGAATCGGGCAGAACGCAATCAGTTGGTGATCGACAACCTCCCGCTCGTCGGCTACCTCGTTTCCGAAACCTGGGCCAAGGCCCGGCACCTTTCCCGCGACGACCTGGCCTCGGCCGGAGCTCTCGCCCTGATCACCTCGGCGGATGCCTTCAACGCCGACCTCGGTGTTCCGTTCGGAGCGTTCGCACGGCGCCGCATCATCGGCGCCTTCGCCGACGAGATGCGCTCCAACGACTGGGCCACCCGGATGGCCCGCCGCCGCATCAAGGAGACCCGTGCCGTTCAGCAGACGCTGGCCGGCGCCCTCGGCCGCGCGGCATCCGTCGACGAGGTCGCCGCCGCCCTCGGCGTGGACCGGGAGACCGCGATCGCCGGCCTGGCCGACTCGGAGCGCACCGTGTCGACCCTCGACGACGCGACCGCCGAGTTCCTGGTCTCCGGCACCGAACTCCCCGGCGACTCGCTGCTCTCCGCCGAGCGCCTGGCCTACCTGCACGCCGCCATCGCGGCACTGCCGGAGAAGATGCGCGTGATCGTGCAGCAGGTCTACTTCGACGACCGCTCGGTCAAGGAGATCGCTGCCGAGCTGGGGATCACCCACTCGGCGGTGTCTCAGCAGCGTGCGGAGGCCATCCGTCTGCTCCGCGACGGCCTGGGCACGCACTACGCCGACGACGCCGAGGCGGAATACGTGCCCGAGTCCCGCATCGCGCCGGCCCGCCGAAGCGCCTACCTCGCCCGGCTCGCCGACCAGGCCATGTTCGGCCTCGCCACCGCGAGCGGGGTGGCGTACGCCGCCGGGTCGACCGAATCAGACACCCGGGAATTTTTTTCGATCAACGGCTAACGCGGTCTCAGCAGAGGCCGATAGCTCACTGTGTCAGGCCATGGATGGCCAGACGTACACCACCCAATCACGGAGGATTTCATCATGGGTATGCAGATCAACACCAACCTCGCGGCCAACAACACGTACCGCAACCTGGCCGCCACGCAGAACGACATGTCCAAGTCCCTGGAGAAGCTGTCCAGCGGCCTCCGCATCAACCGCGCAGCGGATGACGCGGCCGGCCTGGCCATCTCCGAGGGCCTCAAGTCGCAGGTCGGTGGCCTCACGGTCGCCAGCCGCAACGCCCAGGACGGCATCTCGGTCATCCAGACCGCGGAAGGTTCCCTGAACGAGGTGCAGTCGATTCTGCAGCGCGTTCGTGACCTCGCCGTTCAGGCCGGTAACGACTCGAACAACGCCGACTCGCGCGGCGCGATCAAGACCGAGGTCGACGCTCTCACAAAGGAACTAACTCGCATCAGCGAGGGCACAAACTTCAACGGCACACAACTCCTTGACGGTACCAAGCCGTCGCTGAGCTTCCAGGTCGGCGCAAACAGCGGGGCGAGCAGCCAGATTTCGGTCAGCCTCAGCGGCGCCAACGTCAAGATGATCGCGGCTTCCATCGGCTCGACAAACCGAGGTACGTCGTTCGCGGACGCGGCGGATGCCACTGCCGCGGCCACCGCAGCCAACGCAGCGCAGACCTTCACTGTCACTAACGGCGACGGCTCGACGACCGGTGTCACGACCGCTGCCTTTACGGGCATCGGCGGAGCCACGGTTAAGGACGTGAACACGAACCTCGCCGCCGCACTCAATGCTGATTCGAAGTTCAAAGGCAGCATGGTGGCCTCGGTCGACTCGAACGGCGCACTGAACGTCAAATCGCTTACCGGTGGTAGTGTCGCTGCTTCCACTCTTGGCGCCAATTCTGTTGGTCCAGCCATTTCTTCAGGCCTGGACTTCTCCAGCGCGTCGAGCGCTGCCGCTGCGATCACCCTGATCGACACTCAAATCAAGACGGTCTCCACGGCCCGCGCTTCGCTCGGTGCCGACCAGAACCGGTTCGAGAGCGTCATCAAGAACCTGGCCGTCTCGAAGGAGAACCTCACCGCTGCCGGATCGCGCATCCGCGACACCGACATGGCCGAGGAAATGGTCAAGTACACCCGTTCCAGCATCCTCTCGCAGGCCGGTACCGCCATGCTCGCGCAGGCCAACCAGTCCAACCAGGGCGTGTTGTCACTCCTCCGCTAAAGCGGTGAGCTGAACCTTTCGGGAAACCGCACGGTGAACCATGGCTGGTGGTGACCTAAGAGATGAACTGGACCTCATCCCTCGGCCGCCACCAGCCATTCACGTATACCCCCGCACCATCCGGCTTGATCGCAGAAACGTAAGGAGGGAAAGACATGACGAACGCCATCGACGGACTCGTCTCCGGGCTCGACACCACCTCCCTGATCAACTCCCTGATGCAGGTCGAAGCCGTTCCGCAGACGCTGCTGAAGGCCAAAGTCTCCTCGTCGCAGAACCTGATCTCGGCGCTGCAGGGCCTCAACACCCAGATCGCCGGCCTGGCCGATCTGGCAGGCAAGGCCGCGAAGCCGGCCGCCCTCGACCTTTATTCGGCAACCAGTACCTCGCCCACCGTCACGACGGTGGTCTCGGCCAACGCCAGCGCCGGCCAACTCGACGTCGTCGTCACCGACCTCGCTCGCAGCCAGGTCGGCGTCTCCGCGGCCATGACCGCCTGGCCCGCCGACCCGACCGTGCTGACCATCGTCTCCGGCGGTGTCACGACCGAGATCTCCGCCAGCTCGACCTCTCTCGACGCCGTCGCCACGGCCATCAACGCCGCCGGCACCGGGGTTACCGCCACGAAGGTCGCGTCCGGCGTGGATGCCGGCGGCGTCGCCCAGTACCGGCTCCAGTTCACCGGGAATGACTCCGGTGCGGCCAAAGCCTTCACGGTCTATCAGGGCACCGCCGCCGAGGTCACGGCGAACACCGCGCCCGACCTGCTGGCCGCCGCGGGTGCCGCCGTCATCCGCACCGCCCAGGACGCCAGCGTCACCCTGTGGGCCGGCACCGCCGCAGCCCAGACGATCACCTCGGCCACCAACACGTTCGCGAACCTGCTGCCCGGCGTCGCGATCACGGTATCCGCCGTCTCCGTTGACCCCGTCACCATCACAGTCGCACGTGACGACGCGCAGATCGGCTCCCTGGCCTCGGGTCTGGTCAGCTCCCTGAACGGCGTCTTCGCCCTGATCTCCACCAAGTCCGCGGTCGTCAACAGCACCAACGCGTCGGGGGCCGCCGTGTTGTCGGCCGGCATCTTCACCAGCGACAGCACCGTGCGCGACGTGAAGCAGCGCATTCTCACAGCCGCCTCGGCACCGATCAACGGGCACTCGCCGTCGGAGTACGGCATCAGCATCACCCGATCCGGCACCATGGAGTTCGACGCGGCCAAGTTCGCCGCGGCCCTCGCCAAGGACCCGGTGACCGTCAAAGCAGCAGTGCAAGAGATCGCGACCCGCGTCGCAGCAGCGGCGTCATCGGCCTCGGACAAATACGACGGTCAGATCACCGCGAAGATCACCGGTCAGCAGTCCACGGTCAAGAACCTCGGCGACCGCATCGCCGACTGGGACCGCAGCCTGGCCACCCGCCGGGCGACCCTGCAGAGCACCTACACCGCACTGGAAACCCAGCTCAGCGCCCTGAAAGCACAGTCCTCGTGGCTGAGCGCCCAGGTTGCCGGGCTCCCGACCTCGAGCACAGGATGATGATGGCTGTTATGAGCATGATGGGTGGGGCACAGGCCCGGCGCGCACAGTTGAACCGCGAAGCGGTGCTCTCGGCCACGCCGGTGCGCCTGCTGACGATGCTCTACGACCGGTTGCTGCTCGACCTCGGCCGCGCCGAGATCGCCCAGAACATCGAGGACTGGGCCGTCGCCTCGGAGCACCTCCTGCACGCCCAGGCGATCGTCTCCGAACTGTCGACCTCGCTCAACGTCGATGCCTGGGAGGGCGGCGAGGGTTTGTTCGCCCTCTACACCTACGTGTCCAACGCGTTGATGAGCGCCAACATCCATCGGGATGTCGCCCGCACCCGGGAGGCCATCGCCCTGCTCGAGCCGCTGCGGCAGACCTGGCACGAAGCGGCCGAGCTGCTACCGGCCCAGAGCGCGGCGCGTGCCGGTGGGGAGTACGGACTTGCCTAGGGTTCTGCTCGACACCCACGAATCCGCCAGCGACCGCCAGGAGTGGCTGGACGTGCTCGACCAGCTCGAGTCGAGCCTCGGCTCGGGCGCCCGCGACGCCGTGCTGGCCGGCCCGGGGGAGCGCTTCTCCACCGGCGTGCAGTGGCGTGCGCCCGAACACCTGGGCCAGTTGCCCGCCGACCTCGAGACGCGCGCCCGGCGCCTGCTCTCCGGCCAGCTCGAACTGATCAGCGAGATCGAGGATGCCCGGCGCTCCGCCGGCGTGCACCTCGCCGCCGTGCGCACCATCATCTCGGCCCAGCACACCGATCAGGCCGTCTACCTCGACATAGCCGGCTGACTGCCCGCCCACCTCGCGCCCGTTGCCGGCTACCGCCGATGCGGGCCAACTGTTGCCCGCGCGGACATTTGTTGCCCGCGCACGGGCAACAGTTGTCCGTTTCGACGACAGTTGCGGGGTTCCGCTCGAAAAGGTGAGGAAAGAAGTTCCGCGACAACTCCTTACGCGCCTCGGCCACCGGCCGATAGCTAGGAGCGAGCAGGGATTGCTCGACCACAGGCCACGGATCGGCCGCCCTCGTTTTGCCGACGAATCGGGTATCCGTGCTTGAATCCGTGACCATGACGGCGCTCTCCAGCGCACTGGACGGGCTGGCCCTTCGCCAGCGCACCATCGCGAACAACATCGCGAACGTGAACACGCCGAACTACCACGCCAAGCGTGTGGCGTTCGAGGATGCCCTGGCGCAGTCTGTGCAGGCCGGCAGCGGCAGCACCGTCGCCACCACCGCCAGCTCCCTCGAGCCCACCCGCCTCGACGGCAACAACGTCAACCTCGACACCGAGACCCTCTCCAACATCGACACCGTGCTGCGGTACCAGTTCGCGGCGCAGGCCGTCAACGGACCGTTCACGGCCATGCGCTCCGCGATGCGGACCAGCTGATGACCCTGGACGCCATCGGGATTGCCGGCAGCGGTCTCACCCTGCACCGCAAATGGCTCGACGCCGTTGCGGACAACATCGCCAACGCCAACACGGTCACCGCCACCGACGGTGACGCCTTCCAGGCGCGCTACATCGTCGCCCAGGCCGGCCAGGGCACCACCGGCGCCTATGCGGCCGGGACGGCACTCGGCGACGCCGAGGGAATCCTGACCTTCGACCCGAGCAACCCACTCGCCGACGAGGCCGGCTACGTGCGCCGCCCGGACGTCGACATGGCCGAGCAGATGGGCGCGCTGATCATGGCGCAGCGCGGCTACCAGGCCAACGCCGCCGTCGTCGACCGTGCCAAGACGACCTACGAAGCCGCACTCCAGATTGGACGCTCCTGATGACCATCGGTTCGATCACCCCGATCCAGTCCGTGACCGGCACGGGATACCTCACCGGCGTGCAGGGCATGCAGGGTGTGCAGGGTGTGCAGGGAACTCCGGGGAGCCAGGGCACCGACGGTTCGGCCTTCGGCAGCGCCCTGGTCGGCGCCGTCGACAATCTGCAGCAGCTGCAGGCCACCTCCAACAGCCTTGCGGTACAGGCCGTGACCGGAAACCTGACCGACATCCACTCGGCCACCCTGGCCTCGACCCGCGCCCAGGTCACCCTCGAACTCGTGGCCGCCGTGCGCAATAAGGGTGTCGACGCGTTCAACGAGATCATGAGGATGCAGGCCTGATGCCGCGCCCGATCACGTCGGCCTTCGCACGCCTCGGCCAGAGCATCCGGTCCTTTTCCGTCGCCCAGCGCACGGTCGCCATCATCGGCGTCGCCGTGCTTGCCCTCGGCATCGCCGCCCTGAGCATGTGGGCCACCAAGCCGGCCTTCACGCCCCTGTTCTCCGGGCTGAGCGGTTCCGACGCGAATACCATCGTCGAGCAGCTGCGCACCGACGGCGTCGCCTACGAGCTCAGCGACGGTGGCGCGACGATCCTGGTGCCGCAGCAGAACGTCTACGACGAGCGCCTCAAGGCCGCCGCGGCCGGCCTGCCGTCCTCCAGCACGGGCGGCTACGGGCTGCTCGACACCATGGGTGTCACCTCCAGCGAGTTTCAGCAGTCGGTCACCTACAAGCGGGCGCTCGAGGGCGAACTCGCCAACACCGTCAAGGCCATGAAGGGCGTCAAGAACGCCTCAGTGCGCCTGGCGATCCCCGAAGAGACCGTGTTCGCGTCGGAGCAGAGCGACCCCACGGCATCCGTCTTCGTGGAGACGGCCACCGGTAGCACCCTGAACGCCGACCAGGTGCAGTCCATCGTGCACCTCACCTCGGCCTCCATCGCCGGGATGGCACCCACCGACGTGGCCGTCATCGACTCCACGGGTGTCGTGCTCTCGGCGGTCGGCGTGGGAGCGACCGGATCCGCCGACCAGCAGGCCGGCGCCTACGAGGACCGCGTGCGGGGGGCCGTGCAGGCCATGCTGGACAAGGTCGTCGGGCCCGGCAACGCCACCGTCGTCGTGGCCGCCGACATGAGCTACCAGTCGGCCCAGCGGGTCGAGGAATCGTTCACCACCCCGACGGATGCCCCGGCCCTCAACGAGGCCGTCAAAACCGAGTCGTACACGGGATCCGGCGGCTCCGCGGCCGGCGTCCTCGGCCCGGACAACATCGCCGTCCCGGCGGGCACCGAGGGCGATGGAACCTTCACCTCTGAGGACACCACCAAGAACAACGCGGTCAACAAAGTCACCGAGACCCGCACCATCCCGGCGGGGGAGATCAACCGGCAGACGGTCTCGGTGGCCGTGAACGCCGACGTCGTGGGCCAGCTCAACGTCGCCGACGTCACCTCACTGGTTGCCTCGGCCGCCGGCATCGACGCGCAGCGCGGCGACGCGGTCACCGTCGAGGTCGTCAGCTTCAACGGCGGCGCGGCAGAGGATGCCGCCGCGGCCCTCGCGGCGGCCGAAGCCGCGGCCGCCGCCGACCGGTTCGCAGAGATCATGCGCATCGCCATCGTCACCGCGGGGATTGTCATCACTTTCGTGCTGGGGCTCATCCTTTATGCGCGTCGTTCGCGCCGCCAGAGCCGCGAGTCCATCGAACTTGACGAAATGATGGAGGTCCGGCCCGCGCTGTCCGCGCCGGAGATGCCGTTCCCGCTGAGTGCCCCGATCGCGCCGATCATGATCGACCCCACCCCGACCGTGGCCTACCTGCCGCCGACCTCCGACCGGATGCGGGTGGAGATCGACGCACTCGCTCAGCGTGACCCCGCGAAGACCGCGGAATACCTCCGCGGCCTGATGGATGACCGGCAGCCCGCATGATCGACGCCCAGCCGGCCCTGACCGGCACCCAGAAGGTCGCCGTGGTGTTGATGAGCATGGAGCACCAGCGCGCAACCGAAGTGATGAAACAGTTCACCGAGGCCGAGGCGGCCGATATCGCCGCGGAGATGGTGCAGTTGCGCCGGGTCGACCCGGAAGTGACCGAAACCACCGTTCTGGAGTTCCACGAACTCACGGTCAAGGGTGCCCGCACCTGGCGGGGCGGTCACGCCTACGCGATCGGACTGCTTGAGGCATCCTTCGGCGCGGAACGAGCGGCCGGCGTCATGGTCAAGGTGGCCTCGTCGATGGCCGGCAAGGCCTTCGAGTTTCTCGACGCCGCCGAGCCGCTGCAGATCCTCACCCTGCTTGACGGCGAACTGCCCCAGACCATCGCGCTCGTGCTCGCGCACCTGCGCCCCGGTCATGCCTCCGCCGTTCTCGGCGGCCTCGACGCCGACCTGCGCGCGGAGGTGGCGCAGTGTATCGCCGGCATGGGCACGGCCACCCCCGAGGCCGTGCGCGTGGTCACCGAGACCCTCAAGGCCCGGGTTGGCGCCGTCGCCTCCTCCCGCGACTCGGTGGAGATCGTCGGCGGCATCCAGCCGCTTGTCGAGATCATCAATCGGGCCGATGTGGCCACCGAACGCGCCCTTCTCGAAGCCCTCGATGCGCGCGATCCGGCCCTGGCCGAAGAGGTCCGGTCACGGATGCTGACCTTCGCCGACATCGTCAAACTCGAAAACCGAGACGTGCAGCAGGTGCTCCGCGGCATCGACGCGGGCATCCTCGCCATCGCCATGAAGGGCTCCGCGGACGCTGTCGTCTCGATCATTCGCACCAACCTGTCCGAGCGCAATCGGGAGATCCTCGACGACGAGGTCAAAGCCATGGCGCCCGTGCGGGTGTCGCAGGTCGAGGAAGCGCGCGCCACGATCGTGCGGGCCATCCGCGACCTCGAGGCGCAGGGGAGCATCACCATGCAGCGTGCCGAGGAGGACGACTATGTTGTTTGACGCAGCGACCGCCCGGTCGAACTTCTCCGCCGTGACCTTCCCCAGCCTGCAGGGCGAGCGGGACGCCGGCGACGACGCCTCCCGGGCCCGGGGGCACGCCGCCGGCTACACCGCGGGACTCCGGGCGGCTGCCGCCGAGGTGGACGGCCGGATCGCGCGGCTCGACGCCGAGCAGGCCGCCGCCGGTGCCATCGGCCAGGCGCGGATCGACCGGGCGGTCGCCCTGCTGGGTGCCGCCGCCGTCGCGCTGCACGAGCGCACCGTTCCGGTGATCCAGGAGGCGGAGGACACCCTTGTCGCGACCGCGCTGGAACTGGCCGAGGCGATCCTCGGCTACTCACTCGGCGACGCCGACGCCTCGGCGCGGGCCGCACTGGCCCGCGCCCTCGCGACCGGAGCGACCGGAGCGACCGGCACACGCGAGACCGGTCGCCCGCACTCCGTGCGGATGAACCCCGCCGACCTTGCTCTGATCGACCTGATCACCCGCGCGGATGCGGGCGTGGACTTCACGGCCGACGCCGACCTCTCCCGCGGCGACGCGATCGCCGAGTTCCCCGATGGATTCCTCGACGCCCGGATCGGCACCGCGCTGACCCGCGCGAAGGCCGCGCTCACCGGAGCCCGGTCGTGACCCTGGCGCAGGCCCCCGCCTGGCGTCCGCGCGCGGGAAAGATCCGCTCCGCCCTCGACGCCGCCCGGCCCCAGCGGGTGGGCGTCGTCTCGTCGATCGTCGGTCTCGGTCTGGAGGTGCGCGGGCTCAATTCCGCGATCGGCGATCTGGTCACGGTCGGCGACGGTGGGGAGATCGACGCCGAGGTGGTCGCCACGACGCAGGGCGGCATCCGGTGCATGCCGCTGGGCCGGATGACCGGTATTCGGATTGGCGCGCCCGTGCGCTCGGACGGAACCCCGCACCTCGTGCCCACCGGCGCCGGCCTGTTCGGGCGCGTCATCGACGGCCTCGGCCGGCCCATCGACGGCAAGGGTCCGATCTCCGGTGCCCGGTTCGTCGGCCTCGACCACGACAGCCCCTCCGCGATGGCCCGCTCCCGCATCCAGACGCCGCTCCAATTGGGTGTGCGCGTGCTCGACACCCTCACCACCGTCGGGAAGGGGCAGCGGATGGGCCTGTTCGCCGGCTCCGGCGTCGGCAAGTCCTCGCTGCTTTCGATGATCGCCCGCGGCACCGACGCGGAGGTCTCGGTCATCGCCCTGGTGGGGGAGCGCGGCCGCGAGGTGCGCGAATTCCTTGAAGACGACCTCGGCCCCGAGGGGCTCGCCCGTTCGATAGTGGTCGTGTCCACCTCCGACGAACCGGCCATGATGCGGCTGCGCGCCGCCTTCCTGGCCACCCGGATCGCCGAGTCGTTCCGTGACGACGGAGCCGACGTGATGCTGATGATGGATTCACTCACCCGGGTGGCGATGGCCCAGCGCGAGATCGGCCTCTCGGTCGGCGAACCCCCCGCCACCCGTGGTTATCCGCCCTCGACCTTCTCCCTGCTCGCCCGCCTGCTCGAGCGGGCCGGCACCGACGAAACCGGCTCGATCACGGGCGTCTACACGGTGCTCGTCGACGGCGACGACCACAATGAACCGATTGCGGATGCCGCCCGCTCGATCCTCGACGGACACGTCGTACTCGACCGCAAACTAGCCGTCCTCGGCCATTTCCCCGCTGTCGACGCTCTCTCCTCGATCTCCCGCGTCGCCTCCCGGGTCAACAGCCCCGAGCAGAACCAGGTCGCCGGCCTGTTGCGCCGGGTGCTTGCCGCACGCCGCACCGCGCAGGACCTGCTCGACGTCGGCGCGTACCGGCGGGGCACGAACCCGCTGGTCGACGCCGCCGTCGACAACGAGGGTGCCATCAACGCGTTCCTCCAGCAGCGCATGGACGACCAGACCTCGGCCCCGCTCGCTTGGGACCAACTCACGACACTGACTCGAACGCTGGGGGCCCTCTGATGAAACGCACATTCGCTTTGGCCGGGCTCCTCCGGCTGCGGCACCTGCAGCAGGACCAGGCCGCCGGCGACCTGGCCCAGGCCAACGCCGTCGTTCAGGCGAACGCGGCTCGCCGGGCCGCGGCCAGGGCCACCCTGCAGCACACGCCGAGTCTGGCCAGCGGGGCTGACACGCTGTCGGCGATCGCCTCCGCCCGCGCCTCGGCGCACAGCATGTTGGCCGACATGGAGGCCCTCGCCCGCAACTACCAGGTTGCCGTCGGCGAGGCGCAGGTCGCCTTCGACGCGACCCGTGCCGATACGGTGCGGTTGGAGAAGCTCGAGCGCCGGCACGGAGCCCAGGTCGCGGCCGATGACCTGCACCGCGAACAGACCATTCTCGACGAGATTGCGTCGACCGGCTGGCACCGCAACCGGGGCGCGGGCGGTGACCCGCGATGACCATGATCGCGGCGATGAGCCGGGTCAGCGAGATCCAGGCGACACTCGTACAGCTCTCGGCCGGGGCGAACGCCCACAAGGCCCAGGCCACCGCCGCAGCCGGCAGCACCACCGCCGGTGCGGGCGCGAGCACCTCGGCGAACACGTTCGCCGACGCCCTCGCGTCGGCGTCGGGCGCCGCCGCGGTCCGCCCGGTGGCACCGAACCCGGGTGGTGCCACCGGCACCGACGTGGTCGACGCCGCGAAGAAGTACCTAGGCGTGCCCTACGTCTTCGGCGGTGAAGACGCCAGCGGCATGGACTGTTCCGGGTTGGTGCAGACCGTGTATGCCGAAATGGGCATAGACGTGCCGCGCCTCGTGTCGGGCCAGATGACGATCGGAACCGAGGTCGGTTCCCTCGCCGAGGCCAAGCCCGGTGACCTGATCGTCACCGGCGGCGGCGAGCACATCCTGATTTACGCCGGCGACAACAAGGTCATCCACGCGCCCTACGAGGGCCGCACGGTCTCTCTGGTCGAGGCCTACATGGACGACTCTGAGATCGACACCATCCGCCGTGTGATTCCGGATGCCCCGGCCGCCACCGCGAGCCTGGCGTCCTCAAGCACGGCCTCTGCGTCGTCAGGCGCCGGCAGCCAGCTCAGCGCCGCACTAGCCTCATTCATGAACGGAGCCTCCCGATGAGCGCCACGTCCGTCCGACTGGCGCCGGCGCCCCACACCGGGGCGCTGGCATCCGCGTCCTCATCCACCGCGCCCTCATCCGCCTCGTCCGCCGCCTCCCCCTCGGGATCGCGTGGCCCGCTGGGTGCCCGCCCGGGCGCCGGCTCGTTCGCGTCCGTGCTGCAGGGCACCCTCGCACCTCCGCACACCTCCGCGACCGCGTCTCCGCCGGGATCCGCGCCAACCTCGTCCCGGGTTCCCGAGCCGACCTCGGAGCGCACCGCCGAACCGGTCCCCGGACCGGCCACTGATCTGAGGGACGCCCTGAGCGGCGCGGCGCCGGCCCCGGAGCACCAGCAGCCGAGTGCTATCCTGCCTCCCGCCGGAATCAGCCTCCCGCCACTGCCGACCGGTGCGACAGCCACCGGGGCGAAAGCCACCGGAGCCGACAGTGCTGCCCTCGCCGACTCCGTCGGGACCGAGGCCGTGACCATCCCGACCGCCGCCACTGCCGCCGCCGCTTCCACCATTGCTGCCACCGACTCCGACTCCGACTCCGAAGCCGACTCCACGGAGACGTCCGCCGCAGACTCCGACACGTTCACCGCAGCGAACGCCGCTGGCGGGAGTGCGCTTCCGGCCGAGGCTCTCGCTGCCCCGATGCCGGTGCCACCGGCCGCCGGGACGGCATCTTCCGCCGGAGCGACCGTCGCCGGCACGGCGCCCACGGGCCTCACGGCGCCCACCGGCCTCGGCGCGGTCGCAGGGACATCCGGCGCCGGTGACCGTGCGGCCACCGTGAACCCGAACCAGGCCGAAGCCCCGGCGCCCACCGCCTTGCTCGTGCCTCCCGGCACCACGGCCACGGCGGCAACCCCGGCCGCCGCCCCCCCTGTGCCGCCCGGCGCCCCGGCTCCGGCAGCACCGCCCGCGCCACTGGCCGGCCAGGTGTCCCGACCCCTGTTCACCCTGGTGGGCGCCGCCAACGGCGAGCACGTGATGACCATCAGCGTGAGACCCGACAATCTGGGCCCGGTCACCGTGCGGGCCCACGTGCGTGGGGAGCACATCCGGGTCGAGCTGTTCGCGCCCACGGACCTGGCCCGAGAGGCGCTCCGGACCATCCTGCCCGACCTGCGCCGGGACCTGTCGGGGGGCGGGCTGAACGCCCAGCTCACCCTGTCGGCCGACGCCCGCGCCTCGGACCCCTCGGCCTCCCGACAGGGCGGACCCGACGCCCGCCAGGAGCGGCCGGCCGAAGACGACAGGGCGACCCGAGGCGACCGTGCGGCCGGCCGTGCCGCCGACCGTGCCGCCGACCTCAGACTGTCTTCCCTGCGCGCCGCCGGCTCACACACCACCATCGACGTTCTCGCCTGACCTGCTACCACTCCAGACCCCACCGACACAGACCCCACCATCCCAGAAGAGAGACCCTTTGACCATCGACGCGTTGGCAGTAGCCGCCCCGGCCGGGATGTACTCGACCGCCCCCGTGCGCGCCCCGAAACAGACCCTGGATTCCGAGGCGTTCATGTCGTTGCTGGTCACCCAGCTGCGTAACCAGGATCCCAGTTCGCCCATGGACACCAACCAGATGATCTCTCAGACCACGCAGCTGGCCATGATGGAGAAGCTCGCGGCGCTCTCAACGACCGCCGACGAGAACTTCTCCCTGCAGATGCGCGTTGCCGCAGCGGCCCTGGTCGGACAGGACGTCACCTTCACGCGGGCCGACGGCACCGTGGGCACCGGTACCGCCTCGAGCGTCTCCTACGCCGGGG
This sequence comes from Cryobacterium sp. TMT2-18-2, assembly GCF_004402245.1. Classification (NCBI taxonomy): domain Bacteria; kingdom Bacillati; phylum Actinomycetota; class Actinomycetes; order Micrococcales; family Microbacteriaceae; genus Cryobacterium; species Cryobacterium sp. TMT2-18-2. The sequence continues at coordinate 162,614 of NZ_SOFU01000010.1, read as the reverse complement.
CCGTTCCCCAGGTCACCGTCGACGGGACCCTCGTCGCCCTCGACCTGGTGACCGGCGTCACCTCGGGCGCGAGCGCCGCCGGCACCACCCCCGGCCTCTCCGCCTGACCCGCACCTCACATCCGTTCTCGTTCTCGTTTCCCACCGAAAGGCAGCACCCCATGCTTCGCTCCCTGTACTCCGGCATCTCCGGCCTCCGCTCGCACCAGACCATGCTCGACGTCACCGGCAACAACATCGCCAACGTCAACACCACCGCGTTCAAGGCGTCGGCCGTACAGTTCCAGGACACCCTTTCGCAGCTGAAGCAGGGTGCGGGCGGCCCCCAGGAGCAGGTGGGCGGCACGAACCCGGCCCAGGTCGGGCTCGGCGTGCAGGTGGCCGGGATCGCCACGAACTTCTCCCAGGGCTCCGCGCAGTCCACCGGGCGGGCCACCGACATGGCGATCTCCGGCGACGGGTTCTTCGTCACCCAACTGGCTGGCGAGACGCTCTACAGCCGTGCGGGAGCCTTCGACTTCGACGCCGAGGGTCGCCTGGTCTCCCCGGACGGTGCGATCGTGCAGGGCTGGAACGGCGCCAACGGGCAGATCAACGAGGGTGGCCCGGTGGGCAACATCACCCTGCCGCTGCAGGCCATGATCCCGGCGAAGGCAACCGGTGGCGTCACCATGGTCGGAAACCTGCCGGCGGATGCGGCGGCAGGCTCCGACATCGTGCGCGACGTCAAGGTCTACGACGCGCTGGGTGCCGCCCGTACCCTGTCGGTCACCTTCACGCGTACGACCACCGGCTGGACCGCGAGCGGCACCGACGCGGTGGGTACCGGCTCCGCGGCCTTGACCCTCGACGCAGAAGGTGTGCTCACGCCAACCGGTCCGTTCATCGTGAACGACGTCACAGTGAATCTGACCGCCCTGACCGGGCAGGCGGGCCTGAGCACGGCCACGATCAGCAGCCAGGACGGTTCCACGGCGGGTTCCCTCCAGTCCTTCACCCTCGGCAAGGACGGAACCCTGGTGGGCCTGTTCAGCAACGGCAGCCAGACAGCCATCGCCCGCATCGCCCTGGCCACCTTCACCAACCCGGGCGGCCTCGAGAAGTCCGGTTCCTCGGCCTACCGCGCCACCTTCAACTCGGGCCAGGCGGCTCTCGGCGCCCCCGGTGACGGCGGCCTCGGCTCGCTCAGCGGCGGCACCCTCGAAATGTCCAACGTCGACCTGTCGCAGGAGTTCACCAACCTGATCGTCGCCCAGCGCGGCTTCCAGGCGAATGCGCGCATCATCACCACCTCCGACGAGGTGCTTCAGGAGCTCACCAACCTGAAGCGGTAGCACCTACGCCGATAAGCAGCGTCGGCGGGGCGTCAGGCCGCACATTTTTGCGCGCCATACTGGAGTGACCGACGTTTCAACTGAGGAGCAAAGATGCAAATCCTGGTCAACACCGACAACAACATCGCGGGTACGGACGCAGTCGTGGCGGAGGTGGAGTCCTCGGTCGAAACTGTTCTCGCCCGATTCAGCTCCCGGTTGACGCGGGTCGAGGTCCACCTCAGCGACGAGAGCGCAGGCAGGGCGACGACCGACGACATCCGTTGCCTGCTCGAGGTGCGTCCCGCCGGGGGTAACCCCCTCGCGGCAACCGACCATTCCGCCACGATGGCCGGGGCCGTCAGCGGTGCGCTGCACAAGCTGGCCAGCGTGCTCGAGACCACGTTCGGTCGCATGGACGACCACAAGGGCGCATCCGCCATGGGTGACGACCACACGCCCTGAACCGCCTGTCCGACACGGTAAAGTTGGCCGTCCGCCTCGCCCGGGGGCTGAACCGAACCCGAGAGGACGGCCACAGTGAGCCTGATCAGGCTGAACGACGTCAGCATCCGTTTCGAGAACACCCAGATTCTGCGTGAGACCTTCTTCCGACTGGAACCAGGCGACCGGGTGGGACTGATCGGCCGCAACGGGTCAGGTAAGTCGACGATTCTCAAGCTGGTCCTCGGCCAGGTGAGCGCGGATGCCGGCACCGTCACCCTCGAGGCCGGCACCCGGGTGGGCTATTTCTCCCAGTTCTCCGAACTGAACGGCGATTCCACGATCACCGAGGTGCTCGACGGCCTGTTCGCCCCGATCAAGGCCCTCGAGGCCGAGCTCGCGTCGATCGACGCCCAGATCGCGGCGGATTCCGCGCAGAGCGCCGAACTCGACCGGCTGATCCACCGCCAGGCGGCGCTGTTCGAAGACATGGACCGCCTCGATGGTTGGGACTACCCGCGGCGTATCGATGCCGCGCTGACCACCCTCGGGTTCGACGAGGCCCACCGCGTCTGCGCCATCGATTTGTTGTCTGGCGGTTGGCGCAACCGGGCGGCGCTGGCGAAGATCCTGCTCGAGCGGCCCGACGTGCTGCTCCTGGACGAACCAACCAACTACCTGGACGTCGCCGGCGTCGAGTGGCTCGAGGCCTGGTTCCGCTCATTCCGCGGTGCGGCCATCATCGTCTCGCACGACCGCCGGTTCCTTGACGGAGTCGTCACCCGCATCATCGAGGTCGAGAACTACCACCTGCACGAGTACCCCGGCAACTTCGGCGACTACGTGGTGCAGAAGCAGTTTCGCCTGAAAACCCTCGAGCAGCAGTTCCTGCACGAGTCGGAACTGCTCGCTTTCGAGGCGGAGGGGATCAGCGACCGCCGCGAGGCCGCAAAGGCTGCCAGCCGCACCCTCGACAGCCAACTCGCGCACATCAAGAAGACCCGCAGCCCGCGGCCCGTCGACACGATCATCACCGAGATCTACGGTGGGCTGCATGTGAAGGACTCACTCTGCCGCATCGAGTCACTCAGCAAGTCCTACGGCGAGAAGGCGCTGTTCACCGATCTCACCTTCGAGATCCGGCGCGGCAACCGCATCGTGGTCCTGGGCTCCAACGGCAGCGGCAAGACCACCCTGCTCCGGGTACTGGCGGGGGAGGAGAAGGCCGATTCCGGCGAGATGGCCTGGGCCTCCGGCGCCGCCGTGGTCTCCTACAACCAGGTGCTCGACGGCCTTGACGACGATGACACCGTCAGCCACTCCGTGAACGCGATGCCGGGCAGTCTCGCCTTCACAGCGACCCGCAAGTCGGTCAACCGGTTCCTCGCGATGTTTCAATTCTCCGAGGCCGACCTCAAGCAGAAGATCGGCAACCTCTCCGGCGGGCAGCGGGCCCGCGTCGCCATGGCACAGTGCTTGCTGTCCGGGGCCGCCGTGCTCCTGCTCGACGAACCGACGAACCACCTCGACATGGCCAGCACCCAGGTGATGGAGCGCGCCCTCATCCACTTTCCGGGGGCCGTGGTGGTGGTCAGCCACGACCGGTTCTTCACCGACAAGATCGCCACCCGGCACCTGATTTTCGGCAGCGAAACGGCCGCGCCCGGCGAGATCCTGGTGCGCGCGGCGTAACCAATTCGACGGAGATTCTGGCTCTCCGCACTCCTCCGTCGGTGCCGTCCCGGCGGAGCCCGTGCGTGCGGTCAACTCAGGACATCCGGCGGCCGGGTTGACCGTCCGCCGCGGACCTGTGCGGAAGCAGACCGGATTTCCGGCTCGGCCAGACGGATCTCCTGAGTTGGCCACAATCGGCGACGGATGTACCGCAATGCTCGTGCGGTTCGGACATCGACCTCCCGTTCCGTTCGACCCGAACCCATTCGACGGAGATTTTCGGGGTGGAGCGCGATATTCAGGGTTTCGCAGCGTTGTGGCTACAATCTGCGTCGAATTCGTTCGAGGCGGAGGCCGCGCGTGCACTACGACGGTCAGGAAAGCCACACCTGCGCGCGCCGCGACGGATGTGGTCGTCCGGCTTTCCAGGTCAGGTCATGGGCTCGATGCGGCCGGCAGCTAACGCGCCCGGGCGGGCGGCCGACAGTGAGGCGTAACGGTTGCTGGAACCGTTCTGAACCCAGGGTGGACACCATGATCGTTGTGACGCGGCTGAACAACAGCCAGTTCGCGATCAACCCGGACCTGATCGAGCGCATCCACGCGAGCCCCGACACGACCCTGGTCATGGTCGACGGCGCCAAGTTCATCGTCACGGAGACCCTCGACGACGTCATCGAGAAGATCGCCCGGTTCCGGGCCCATGTGATCTCGCTGGCCTACCTGACGTCGGACGCCGACTATCGGCCGGGCATCCGTTCGCTCGAAATCGTCGAGGGGCCGCACTTGATCGAGGAAATCATCGAACCGGGCAGCACGGTTCCCGCCCGCCCGCGGAGGCTCTGATGGATCCGGCAACCCTGGTCGGCATCGCCATCGCCTTCGGCTCACTCTTCGCCATGATCACCCTCGAGGGCAGCAGCTTGCACTCGATCCTTCTGCCGGCACCGATGATTCTCGTCTTCGGCGCCACCATCGCTGTCGGCATCGCCGGCGGCACGATCAGGGACGCAATTTCGGCGTTCAAAGCCGTGCCCGCAGCCTTCATCGGCAAGACCACCCCGCCGCAGCAGGTCATCGACCAGGTGGTCGGCCTCGCCGAGAAGGCCCGCAGTTCCGGTCTGCTCGCCCTCGAGCAGGAGGCTGATAACGTCGCCGACCCGTTCCTGCGTGGCGCCCTGCAGAACATCGCCGACGGTACCGACGGCGATGAGCTGCGCATCCTGCTGGAAGACGAGCTCGCGACCGCCACCAAGGAGAGCCGCAACGCTGCCAAGTTCTTCACCAGCCTCGGCGGCTACGCGCCCACGGTCGGCATCATCGGAACCGTCGTCTCGCTCACGCACGTGCTCGAGAACCTCGACACCCCGTCCACCCTCGGCCCGATGATCGCGGCCGCGTTCGTCGCGACCCTGTGGGGCCTGCTCACGGCCAACTTCCTCTGGCTGCCGATCGGCAGCCGGCTCAAGCGCCTCAGCGACATCGAAGTCGAACGGATGACCCTGCTCCTGGAGGGTGCGCTGGCCGTGCAGGCAGGCAGTCAGCCTCGGCTCCTCGGCGAGAGACTGCGCGCCATGGTGCCCGCGCCGGCCTCCGCCAGGGCAGGCAAACCAGGCAAAGCGGGCAAACCGGGCAAACCCGGCAAGGGCCCCAAGGCGGACAAGGCGGACACGTCTCTGCCGAAGGCCGCATGAGCGGGCACGGCCGCGGGCGGAGCCGCCGGCGGGGCCTCGAGGAGGAGCACGTCGAACACGTCGACGAGCGGTGGATGGCGTCGTACATGGACATGGTCACCGTGCTGATGTGCATGTTCATCGTGCTGTTCGCGATGTCCTCCGTCGACCAGGAGAAGTTCCTGCAGCTGAAGAACTCGCTCGCGACCGGGTTCGGGGCCACCGACGTCGGCAAGGTCGACACGGCCAAGGGTGTGGTCGTGACCACGGACAAGGTCGCCCAGTCCGAGGTGACCGGGTTCACCGACATCGACCTCGCGGCGGCAGAGGTCACGGACCTCACCGCGGTAAAGGACGCCCTGCAGGCCGCAGTGGATGCCCAGGGCGTGGCCCAGGAGGTGCAGTTCACCATTGACGAGCGCGGTCTGGTCATCGGACTGATCGGCTCCGAGGCGTTTTTCGAACCCAACCTCGCCAACCTGAGCCGCCAGGCCGTGCAGGTCCTCGACGCGGTGGCGCCGATCCTCTCCGCCAACACCCGCGAGGTCAAAGTGGAGGGCCACGCCGACCGGCACGGCGTCACCACCAACTACCCCACCGACTGGGAGCTGTCCGCCGGCCGGGCGACCGCCGTGCTCCGCCGCCTGGTCGAGTTCGGCGGCGTGGGTCAGGAACGGATCTCCGCCGTCGGCTACGGCTCGGCCCGGCCGGCCGCGGAGGGCGCCGATCTGGCGGCCCAGGCGCAGAACCGACGGGTCGACGTGGTGCTCCTCTCCAGCCAGCCGGAGGCGGTGCGCACGCTGATCCCCGACATCGTCTCGGGTTTCACCGTCGTCGGCACGGAACCTGCTGCAGACACGGGAACCACGGAAACCGTGGGAACCACGAAGAAGGCGAAAACCACGAAGACCGCGGGAACCGAAGTCGACAAAGACGCGGAAAAAGCACACTGAGCTGCTAACCATCCGTTTTCCCTGACCGATAGTCCTCACCGTGACGGTCCAGGAACAAGCAGTGATTGGTGTGCCCGCTTCGGCGAAGCGCACGGTCGAGGTGTACGACTTTCGTCGCCCGACAACGCTCGCACGCGAGCACTCCCGGGTGCTCGAACTCGCCTTCGAAACCTTCGCGCGCCAGTGGGGCACCCAGCTCACCGCCAAGGTGCGCGTCATGTCCCAGGTAAAATGCGACCACGTGCTCATGCGCACCTACGACGAATACGCGTCGTCGCTGCCTGCCACGACCGCCATGGTGCTCTGCCCGGTGAGTGGCATCTCCGCGAAAGCCGTCGTGCAGTTCCCGACCTCCGCGGCCCTGTCCTGGGTGAGCCACATGTTGGGCGGAACCGCGGTCACCATGCCGCCGGAACGGGCGTTCACCCAGATCGAGCTGGCCCTGGTGCGCCGGCTCATGGACGACGCCCTCGAGGACCTGCGGTACTCGCTGGGTTCCCTGCTCGTGCACACGATCACCGTCGGCGGCATCCAGTACAACTCCCAGTTCGCCCAGGCCGCAGCCACCGCCGACCTGATGATCGTCGCCAGCTTCACGATGCGCATCGGCGACGCGTCCTGCGCCGCCACGGTCGCCCTTCCGGCGGAGGCACTGTTGCCTCAACTCGTCGAGTCGGCTCCGGAGGCCGGAAGTGCCGATCCGGCCGACCTGCTGCGCGCCCAGCTGGCCCAGGTCCCGGTGGATGTCTCCTTGCAGCTGACGCCCGCGCTGGTTCTGCCCAGCGTCGTGCTGGGTCTCGCCGTGAATGATGTGCTGCCCCTCCCGCACCCCCAGCACCGCCCGCTCGACGTGGTCGTCGACGGCCACACGCTCGCCCGCGCCGCCGTCGGTTCCAACGGCTCCCGGCTGGCCTGCATCGTCATCGACACCGAGGAGTCCACCCCATGACCGTCATCCCCATCGCCGTGCAGACGGCGGCCGTCGAGGCCCTGCTGGACGTGCTCCCCACCGTGACGCGGCTCCGGGCCGAGCCCTGCTCCGGTGCCGCTCTCGCCGGCCGGCTCGGCACCGCCGCGGTCGCCTCCTTCGTCGGCGTCACCTCCGCGGATCTCGCCGTCGTGCTTGCGGACCCGGCCGCGCTCGACTCCGCGTCGGGCCTCGATTCCTCGCTGATCTCCCGTCAGGACGTCCTGCGCCCGGCGTTGGAGAGCGCGTCCGGCGTCTTCGGGATCGGGGTCCTGGGGGACACCCGGTCCGACGACGCCACGGCCCTGTTCGCGGATCCCGCCACCAGCGTCTTCGAGCTGACCGGCGACGGCCAGATCACCGGCTGGTTCGCCGTGCGACTGCGTGACAACGGCGTCTCCACCGGTGCGGCCAGGTCCAACCAGTCCGTGTCCGGCAAGCTCGGCCGGATCAACAGCGTGCAGATGGCGTTGACCGTGGAAATCGGGCGTACCCGCATGTCGGTGCGCGACGTGCTCTCGCTCGAACCGGGCGCCGTCATCGAACTCGACCGGTCCGCCGGGGCTCCCGCGGACATCCTGCTCAACGGCCGGCTGATCGCGCACGGCGAGATCGTGGTCGTGGACCAGGACTACGCGGTGCGGATCACCCAGATCCTCGATGTGGCCGAAAGCCTGACCTAGGTGGACACCATCCTGGTCGCGCTCCGGGTGGCGCTGTCCCTGGCCGCCGTGCTGGGGCTGCTCTGGGTGCTCCAGCGCAAGCTGACGAAGGGCACCCTCGGTGGCCGCACCCCGAACCTGGTCACCGTGGTGGGCCGGCAGGGCGTCGGCCAGAAGGCATCCGTCGTCGTCGTCGACATCGAGGGCCGCCGGTTCGTGCTTGGCGTGACCGAGCAGTCGGTCAGCGTGCTGCACGACGGTCAGGCGCCGACGGATGCCGCGGCGCCCCTCCCGGCGCCCCTCACCGCCGCCCTGGCCGCCACCCTTCCCGGACGTCGAGGGCACCACCCCGCGGCCGACTTCGCGCGCGAGCTCGACCAGGCAACGCACGCCGCGCACGCCGGCGCCCCTCACGACGGCGAGGAACTCACGCCGCCGCTCATCCTCCGGCCGCGCCGGGACCGCGCCACTCCGGGCCGGATCGGCGGGTCGATCCTGTCTCCCGCCACCTGGCAGCAGACCGCTGCCGCCCTCCGGCAGGGCCGGTGACGCTCGCAATCGTGCGCCCGGATCGAAACCGGGACATCGCCCGGTACCTGATGATGGCGGCCCTCGTGCTCGTGATCGTCGTGGCATTCGTGCTGCTCGTGGCGCCGGCGGGCCATGCCGCCCCGACCGACCCGGTCACGCCGACCGACCCGGTCACCCCCACGGAACCGGGCGGCGGCGGGCTCAACGTGCAGATCAACGGCCCGAACGGCGAGCCGTCCTCGGCGATCGTGACCCTGATCGGGATCACCCTGCTCTCGATCGCGCCGGCCCTGCTGCTGATGATGACCAGCTTCACGAAGATCTTCGTTGTGCTCGCGATGACCCGCAACGCGCTCGCGCTGCCGTCGATCCCGCCGAACCAAGTACTGGCCGGCCTGGCCCTGTTCCTGTCGCTGTTCATCATGTCGCCGATCCTCACCGACATCAACGACGGCGCCCTGCAGCCGTACCTGAACGGCACCATGTCCTTCGACGACGCCGTCCCACTCGGTTCGAAGCCGCTGCGCACGTTCATGCTCGCTCACACCCGGGAGGAGGACCTCGCCCTGATGACCCGGGCCGCCGACCAGCCGAACCCGGAGACCCGCGAGGCCGTGTCGCTGCTCACGCTGATCCCGGCGTTCATGATCTCCGAGCTACGTGCCGCGTTCATCATCGGGTTCGTCATCTTCGTGCCGTTCCTGGTGATCGACCTCGTCGTGTCCGCCGCGCTGATGTCGATGGGCATGATGATGCTGCCGCCGGTGATGATCTCGCTGCCGTTCAAGATCCTCCTGTTCGTGCTCGTCGACGGCTGGGGTCTGATCATCACGACCCTCGTCTCCAGTTACCGGGGTGGCTGATGGACACCAACGCCGTCCTCGATATCGGGCTGCAGGGCATCCTGATCGCCGGCAAGCTGTCCGCTCCGATCCTGATTACCGCCCTAGTCGTCGGTTTCGCCATTTCCCTGCTGCAGTCGATCACCCAGATCCAGGAGGTGACGCTGTCGTTCGTGCCTAAGGCCATCGCCGTGGCGGTGGCACTGATCATTTCCGGGCACTGGATGATCTCCGAGATGGTGTCCTTCACCGAGATGCTCTTCGCCAAGATCCCCGGCCTCATCGGTGGTGGCTGATGAACATCACCCTTGACTTCGCCTGGATCGAAGCCACCATGCTCGCGGGCGTGCGCATGGTGGCGTTCCTCGTCGTGGCGCCCCCGTTCTCCTACAACGCGTTCCCCCTGCGGATCAAGGGGATGCTCGCCCTCGGCCTGGCCCTGGCGGTCTCGCCGCGGGTCACGCCGGGCTGGGTCTCGCCCGACACCGGCGGTTTCTTCGTCGCCCTGCTCCTCGAGATCGTGGTCGGCGGCGTGCTCGGCTTCCTGGTGCTCGTGGTCTTCTCCGCCATCCAGTCCGCCGGCAACCTGATCGATATGTTCGGCGGCTTCCAGCTGGCCCAGGGTTTCGACCCGCAGGCCATGGTCAACGGTGCCCAGTTCACGCGGCTGTACCAGATGACCGCGCTGGCGCTCCTGTTCGCCTCCGGCGGCTACCAGCTGATCCTTGGCGGCATCACGCGCACGTTTTCGGCCCTGCCGATCGGGGGCGGCATCGACCTCGCGGTGCCGATGCAGACCGTGACAGTCGCGGTCGGCCAAATGCTGCTCTCCGCCGTGCAGATCGCCGGACCGCTGATCGTCGTTCTGTTTCTCGCCGACGCCGGACTGGGCCTGCTCACCCGGGTGGCCCCGGCCCTCAACGCGTTCGCGCTCGGGTTCCCGCTCAAGATTTTGATCACGTTCACGCTGGGCGCCGCCGGGTTCGTGGCCCTGCCGCGCATCGTCGCGTCGCTGACCGACGACGCCGTCACCACCATGCTGGGGGTGAGATAGCTGTCCGACTCCGGTGAGAAGACCGAACAAGCCACCGACAAACGGATGCGCGAGGTGCGGTCCAAGGGCCAGCTCTCCAAGTCCCAGGACTTGACCGCGTGGATCGGCATCGGCGCGGCCGCCGCCATGAGCCCCGTCACCATCGGTCTGGCTGCGGACGCCGGAACCGACCAGATGATCCGTATTCGCAGCCTCGTCGCCAACCCGCAGCCGGACCTCGCCGTGCAGATGCTGGTGGACTCGCTGGCCTCGATGGGAACCATCCTCACCCCGATGCTCGCGACGGTGTTCGTCGTCGTCCTCGTGGGCGCTGTGGCGCAGGGCGGCGTGCACTTCAAGAAGGTCGCCGGAAAATACGAGCAGTTCAACCTGGTGACCGGCCTCGGCCGCACCTTCGGCGGCCAGGCCGTGTGGCAGGGCGTCAAGGCGCTGCTCAAGACCATCGCCGTGGGTCTCGTGCTGGTGCTCGTGGTGCAGGGACTCGCGCCCATCCTGATGACGGCCGGGGGACTGCCCGTCTCCGTGCTGATCGGAGCGGCCGGTGACGGCGCGACTGCTCTCGTGCAGTCGGCGGTCATCGCCGGCCTGGTACTCGCCGCCGCGGACGTGTTCGTCGTGATGAAGCGCAATCGCAAGCGCACCCGCATGACGAAGAAGGAGGTCACCGACGAGAACAAGAGCTCCGAGGGTGACCCGATGGTCAAGTCGCAGCGTCGGGCCCGGCAGCTCGCCATGAGTCGCAACCGCATGATCGCCGCCGTCGCCACGTCCGACGTCGTGCTGGTCAACCCCACCCACTTCGCCGTCGCCCTCCGCTACGAGCCGGGCAAGTCCGCCCCCCGGGTCGTTGCCACGGGAGCGGGAGTGATCGCGGCGCGCATCCGGGAACAGGCGGAGACCGACCGGGTCCCCATCGTGCGGGACATCCCGCTCACCCGTGCCCTGCACAGCGCCTGCCAGTTGGGTGACGAGATCCCGGTGGAGCTCTACAACGCCGTCGCGCAGGTGCTCGCCTTCGTTCTCGCACTGAAGTCCCGCGGCTCTGGAGCCGGCGGACGCGCCGGCCATGGTTCCCGCGTGCACACCCTCGACGATCGCGTCCTGACGGCCGGAGGCCACCGATGAACAGCAATCTCGCCAAACTCGCGGTGCCGGTCGGGGTGGTCGGGATCATCCTGCTACTCGTCGTGCCGGTGCCCGCCGTGCTGCTCGACGTGCTGATCATCGTCAACATCCTCCTGGCGCTGGTCACTCTGCTGACCACAATGTTTGTCAAAAAGCCCCTCGATTTCTCCGTTTTCCCGTCGCTGTTGCTCGTCGCCACCCTGTTCCGGCTGGGCCTGAACGTGGCCTCGACCCGGCTCGTACTCGGCGACGGCTACGCCGGGCAGGTGATTGCCGCGTTTGGCGACGTCGCCGTAGGAGGGTCGCTCATCATCGGCGCTGTGATCTTCCTGATCCTCGTCGTGATCCAATTCGTGGTGGTCACCAAGGGTGCCGAACGCGTCGCCGAAGTCGGTGCGCGGTTCACCCTCGATGCCATGCCCGGCAAGCAGATGGCCATTGACGCCGACCTGAATGCCGGCCTGATCACCGACGTGCAGGCCAGGGAACGCCGGGCCGAGGTCTCCGCCGAGGCGGACTTCTACGGTGCCATGGATGGCGCGTCGAAATTCGTCAAGGGTGACGCGATCGCCGGCATCGTCATCATCATCATCAACCTGATCGGCGGCATCGCGATCGGCATGATTTCGCGCGGACTGTCCGTCACCGAAGCCATGAGCACCTACTCCCTGCTCACCATCGGCGACGGCCTCGTGACGCAGATCCCGGCCCTGCTGATGGCGGTCTCGACAGGCATGATCGTGACCCGCTCCAACGCGGAGTCCGACATCGGCGAGGCAGCCTCCGGCCAGCTCACCCAGTCCCGCAACGCACTGATGATCGCGGGCTGCGCGGCCCTCCTGATGGCCCTGATCCCGGGCATGCCGATCATCCCGTTCGTGGTGATCGGGCTGGGGCTGATCCTCTTCGCCCGCCGGATCAAGGCAGGGGAGAGCCGCGACCAGGCGGGCCGGGATGCCGGTGTCGCCGCCGAGGCGATGGCGCCCCGCTCCGACACACCCGAAGACCTGATTGAAACCATGCGGGTGCACGCCCTGGAGATCCTGTTGGCCCCTGACCTCGTCGACCTTGTCTCCGGAGCCCAGGACGATCTCCTGGCTCGCGTGCGTGCCCTGCGCCGCAAGGTTGCCATCGACCTCGGCGTGGTGGTGCCGCCCGTGCGCACCCGCGACAGCATGGACCTGCCCTCCTCCACCTATTCGATCCGGATCGCCGGCGTGGAGGCCGGCCGCGGGGTCGCCCCGGCCGGCAAGGTGCTCGCCCTCGGCGACGCCCTCGACTCGCTGCCGGGCCAGGCCACGGTGGAGCCCGTGTTCGGCCTCACCGGCAAGTGGGTGCCCAGCGAGATGCGGCACAGCGCGGAGATGACCGGGGCCACGGTCATCGACCGGGTGTCGGTGCTCATCACCCACCTGTCCTCGATCATCACCGGCAACGCGGCGAGGCTCCTCACCCGCGAGGACGTGCGGGTGCTCACCGAGGGGGTGCGGCTGGTCAATCCGTCCGCCGTGGAGGATCTGATCCCCGGGCTGCTCTCCCTCGCCGAGGTGCAGCGTGTGCTGCAGGGTCTGCTCGCGGAGCAGATCCCGATCAACGACCTGCCCCGCATCTATGAGTCCCTCTCCCTGCGCGCCAAGGTGTCGAATGACCCGGAGGGCCTGATCGAGACGGCCCGTCAGGCGCTGGGCCCGGCTCTCACAGCGCAGTATCTCGACGACGGGCTGCTCCGGGTGATCATGATCGAACCCGCCCTGGAGCAGTCCATGCTGGAGGGGATGCGTCCCTCCGACCAGGGCACCCAGATCCTGTTGGAGCCAAACCGGGTCGACGCCATTCTCGGCTCGCTGAAGGAGGCGCTGGGCAACGTCGAAGCGGCCGGACTCTCCGCGGTGCTGGTCTGCGCGCCGGCGCTGCGCCCGGCCATCCGTCGACTGGTGTCGGCGCAGTCCGGCGGCATCTCCGTGTTGTCCTATCAGGAGGTCACCTCGGCGAACGTGGCCATCGAAACGGTGGGAGTGGTACGTGGAACCGAGTCGATTTCTGCTTGAGGGTTCATCCCTCCAGCAGCTGAAGGCACGCATCCTTGCCGAGCACGGGGCGGATGCGCGCATCGTGGCCGCCGAACGGGTCACCGTCGGCGGCATCAAGGGCTTCTTCGCCCGCCGGCACATCGAGGTCACGGTCGAGGTGCCGCAGCGGCGGCGGCGCGCGGCCCACTCCCGGCTCGACGTGCAGGCCCGGCTCGGCATCGCCGCGCTTCTTGACGATGCCGACGCGGTGGAAGCGGGCCTGCACCGCGCCGCGGCACCCGTCTCCTCCCCGCCCCTGTCGACCGCGACGGACGGCTTCGCCCGCCTGATGGACGAACTCACTTTCGCCACCCAGGAACCCCACCCGCCGGTGCCGCCCATTCCCGCGCCGGCGGCCGCCCAGGAGGGCGGCAGGCGCAGGGACGCCCGGCTGAGAGAGAGCGAGCAGGCGTCCGCCGAAGCGGCGGTGCCGCGGCCGCTGCCGGGTGTCGGAAACCTCGTTCTCGTCGTCGGGTGGCGGGATGCCGCGTTGCGGATTGCGCGGGAGCTGGCCGTCGCGCACGGTTCGGCTGAGGTCCTCGTGGCCGGCACGATCGACGTCGGAGCGCCTGCCGCGGCCGGGCTCGCGCGGATCCTCGACCGGCGCACGGCGCTGGAGGCACGGGCCAGGGGAGTCAAGCTCGGACAGACCGGAATTCTGGCCTTCGGTCTCGGTGCCGACCCGGCCACGGCGGACAACTACGCCGCATTGGTGGCCGCGCTCGGTGCCGAGCAGGTCTGGCTGGTCGTCGATGCCGGCCGCAAGCCCGCAGACACCGCCCGGTGGGCGGCCGAGGTTGCCCAGAGCGTCCACGTCGACGCGATCGCGGTGACGGGCTATGACGACACCGTCTCGCCTGAGACCGTCGATGAGCTTCACATCCCCATCGGCTGGGTCGACGGCACTCCGGCCGCGGCCAGCACCGTGGCCGGAATGCGGCGACGACTCGCGGGCCGGCCCGACCGGTCAAGCTAGGCTGGTCGGGTGCTGGTTCTAACACGCAAACAGGGGGAGAAGATCCTCATTGGTGACGACATCGTCATCACCGTTCTCGACGTGCGCGGTGACAGCATCCGGATCGGCGTTGACGCTCCCCGGGGCGTGCGCATCCAGCGGGACGAGGTGCTTCGCGCCGTGACCGAGGCGAACATCGCGGCGAGTCTCGCGAGTCAGGGCGACGCCGACGGCGAGGCTCGCCTCAAGGCCACGCTCGCCCTCCTCCCCACCGCGCCGCCCGCCGAGTAGCGCGCCGCACCCAGCCGCACCCGCCCCCGTCGCGGTGGTCCAGCCTGTCAAGAGCCGGGACCAGAGCCACGCCCTGCAGCCCCACTCGCTTGCTCGGCAGTGCGATCAGTGTCTGCTTCGGGTCGTTCTCGACCGGTGGTCGGAGCCAGTACTGGTTTCCGGTGCGGGTGATCTTCCAGTGCTGGTTGTGTAGCAGCAGGTGGTGCGGGTGGCAGAGCAGTGCTCCGTTGGCGAGGTTGGTGTTCCCGGTGTCCTTCAGCCACTCGTTGATGTGGTGGGCCTCGGACCAGGCCGGTGACCGGTCGCAGCCGCCCCAGAGGCATCCGCCGTCACGTACCCCATTGCGGTCCGCTGTGCCTCGGTGAAGAGTCGTTCGTCGCGGCCGACGTCGATGATCTGGGCTTCCGCGTCGAACTTGATGCCGCGGGTGCCGGTCTCGCAGAGCAGCCGGTCGATGGTTTCCTGCGAGATCGGCACCGGGTTGCCCTCGATCTGCCCGTGAGCGGCGGGTTCGGTCGTTCCCGTCTCTTCGCCCGGGACCGCCGTGAGCGCCTTTTCGGTCACGATGACCCGCACCGAGGGTCGCGACCACCGCAGACCCGGCCGGGGCCGGCCTCGCCGGCGATCTTCAGCAGCTGCAGCAGAGAGTCCGCGGCGATCTGGTCGGTGCTGCGGGGGTCGTCCTGCATCTTCTTCGCCCAGGCGGTAGATCTTCAGGTAGCGGTCGTCGTGGGTTTGCTTCTCGCGGGCGGCGATGCCGGCCTCGTCGAGCCGGTCGCGCATCCGGCGGGCCCGTTTGAAGACCTCGTCGGCATTCACCGTTGACGCCTCGGTGAGGAGCGCCGCGAGGGCCGCCGCGAGCTTCTCCGCGGTGACCGGGGCGTCGATCTGGCCGAGTCCGGCCCGGATCGACTCGGCCGCGTCGACGGAGAGGGTGCCGGCGGTCACGGCCCGGGCGATCGGCGCCTGCCACGGCACCCTCGCGACGAACTCAGCGACCTCGACAGCATCCGCGTCGGGCGTCGAGAGCGTCGAGAGCGTCGCGTCGACCAGCTTGTCGGCCGCCTCGGTGTCGGCCATCATCGTGCCGACCGCGACGAGCTTGTACGCATCGCCCTTCGAGGAGCCGGTCCAGTTCTGGATGAGGGCCTCCGGCGAGAGGAACCCCTGCTGCGCGGCCAGCCCCGAGTGGCCGAGCTCCGGGCGGGACCGGCGGGCGATGGTTGCGGCCATCAACGCGGCGCGGGTGTCAAGCAGCCTGCGGGCCGCTGCGATCTTCTTCTGACCGGCCAGCACGGCGGCGTCGGGCAGGGCCTCATAGTCGGCGCTCGAGGAGCCCAGCAGGGCCACGGCATCGGCCGCCTGCCAGAGGTCTTCCGCGAGGTTCCTCATGGTACGAGGATACCTCAATTAGCACACGTAGTCGAGAGTCCGTCACTTATTTTGGTCTATATTGGGTACGAACTTCGAAGACGTGTCCAGTCCGTTTCCGGGGGGTCAGCCCTGGTCTCGGCCACCGGCGCGAGTTCGCCTCGGAGGCCGGACGCGCGCGGGTGCCGGTTCTCGGCGCATGTCCTACCGTGCGCCTGCTGCCACACCCTGCGCCAGGAAAACCGAAGGCGGCCTCCCGGGGCTGAGCCCCGGCGAGAACGCCACCAACGGACAAGCGCTCAAGCGCTCGAGCGCGCCGACGAGCCCAGGCGATCCAGGCGCGCCACGCCGATCTTCGAGTCGGCCATGCCGTAGAACACGAACAGCTGCCCCTCGATCTCCTCGATCGCGGTCGGGAACACCACGTTCGGCACGATGCCGCTGATCTCGTCGGGCGTCTCCGCCTTGAGCAGCGGCTCCGAGGTGCGCATCAGCACGATGGTCGGGTCATCCGCGTCGAGAATCATTGCTCCGGCCGAGTAGTTCACCTTCTGCTGCTGCGAGAACGCGCCGTTGATGGTTCCGGTGACCCCGTGGTGCATCAGCAGCCAACCCTCCGGCACCCGCAACGGGGCGGGGCCGCCGCCGATCTTCAGCTCTTCGAACGCGAATTCCGGCCCGGCCAGGAAACGGTGGCCGCTCCAGAAGGTGAGCTTCGTGATGTCGGCGAGCACATCCGCGACCGGCAGATAGCTGATCCAGATACTCTGCCGGGTGTCGGTGACGCCGGCGGGAACACGGATGCCCTCACCCGGCTTGACCTCGCCCAGGTCCCACATCGGACGGTGGAGCACGGCGAAGCACTCGACTCCATGCGGGCCGGCGACCGGCTCCGGGAAGAACACGGTGTCCTTGTTGTGGAACAGGTTCAGGTCCATGTCCAGCGTGTCGTCGAAGGCGAACAGCGCCGGACCGAGCCGGCGCCACTCGCGCAGGTCCGAGGACACGGCAACGGCCGTGCGCGGGCCGAGCGGGCCGTAGGCGACGTAGGTCATCACGTGTAGTCCGAGCCGGGGGACGAAGGTGATCCTGGGATCTTCCACGCCGGCGTTGTTCGCGCCGCGCTCCCAGCCGCGGTCCGGCGCAAGAACGACACCCTCGCGTTCGACGCCCGTGGGAATGCCGTCGGTGATGATGACCTTTGCGAGTCCGACACGGGAGACGTTTCCGGTGGCGACCAGTCGGGGGAGCAGGTACAGAGTTCCGTCGGCAGAGTGCCCGGTGCCGGGGTTCAGCACCCCCTCGGCCTCGAGGTCGTTGCCCGCTTCAGGCGTCATGATGACGCCCATTCGGGTTAGGGTGTAGGGGAATTCGGTGGGGTTGGGCATTTCTAACCTTTCACGCCGGAGCCGATATTGTTCGACACGAAGTGCCGTTGGAAGAGGATGAACAGGATCACAGCAGGGGCGGCCAGGACGCAGGCCCCGGCGAGAACCGCCCCGAACGGGTTCGCCGCTGTGGCGGCGATATTGCTGAGGTAGTTGGCGAGTGACACGGCGAGAGGCTGGAGGGATGCCTCCTTAGTGATCAGGAACGGCCAGAGGAATTCGTTCCACGGTCCGATGAAGGTCAGCAGCACGACGGTCAGCAGGGCCGGCCGCACCAGTGGCAGGGCGATCCGCCGCAGGATTCGCAGTTCGCCGGCGCCGTCGATGCGGGCGGCATCGAACAGATCCTTCGGAATCTGCAGGAAGTACTGCCGGAAGATGATCACGGCCGTCGAGTTGATGGCGAACGGCAGGATCATGCCCAGATAGTTGTCGGCCAGTCCGTAGTCCCGGGCGATCATCACGTAGAGCGGGATCATCAACAGTTGGAACGGCACGACCTGCACGAGCAGTGCGAGAGCGAAGGTGACTCCGCGTCCGCGCCACTGCAGCTGGGCGAGGGCGTAGCCCACCAGAACACCGAAAACAACGGTGCAGAGAATGACGCCACCCGTGAAGATCCCCGAGTTGAGCAGCCCCTGCAGCAGGTTGATCCGGCTGTTGATGTCACCGTAGTTGTCGAGCGTCAGGTTGGCGGGGTTCGGGAACGCGCCGGCGACAGTCGGGTCCGGTTTCTTCTGGAGCGAGCCGATGACCATGTAGTAGAAGGGGAACAGGAACACAAGCGCCCCGATCGTGAGCACCACACCCCGCAGGGTGTTCTGCCCGCGGCTCATGATTCGTCACCGCCTGCAAGCTTGCGCTGGATGAACGCGAGGACGAGAACTCCGATCACGAGGATGACGCCGATCGCTGCCGCCGTGTCGGGCGACCCCTGTTCGATCCCGCGCTGGTACATCATCAGCACGGGTGACGAGGATGCACCGTTCGGGCCGCCGCCGCCGGTGAGCAGGTACGGCTCGGTGAAGAGGTTGGCGCCGGTGACCGTCGAGAGCAGCAGCACGAGCACAGTCGCCGGGCGTACGCCCGGCACGGTGACCGAGAAGAAACTTCGGATCCTGCCCGCGCCATCCGTCGAAGCGGCCTCGTACAGTTCCTCCGACACGTTCTGCAGGGCGGCCAGGTAGAGCAGGATGAAGAATCCGAGGCCTTTCCAGGTCACGAAGATCGCGATGGTGGGCATGGCCCAGTCCTCGTTGATCAGCCACGCCGGATCGGGCGCGAGCGGCCCGAGAATCTGGTTCACGAGGCCGTTGCCGCTGAACAGGAAGATCCAGACGCCGACAACGGCGACGCTCGCGGTCACATAGGGCACGTAGTAGGCAACGCGCAGGAAGGTACGGAACCGCACCGCCTTGTTCAGGGCGGTGGCGAGCATGAGCGAGAGAATGACCGTCAACGGCACGTTGATCAGCAGGAAGACTCCCACGTTGCCGAAGGAACGGATGATGGCCGGGTCGGCCAGCACTTCCCGAAAATTGTCCAGGCCGACGAATGGCCGGTCCACAGTGGCGCCGGGTGCTGCGAAGAAGTAGTCGTGGAACGACATCCAGAAGGCGAAGACCAGCGGGTAGGCGAAGACGGCCAGAACGAAGATGAGGTAGGGGGCGCTGAGCAAAAGCCCGAATGGGTTCTTGCCCAGAAGGGGGTGTTTGCGCCGGCGGGGGCCCCCGCCGGGAGGAGTTGTGCTCCTCCCGGCGACGGTCCGACTCGCGGTTGACTGGGACATCCGTTACGGCTTGGAGATCAGGGTGTTGATCTTCTCGGCGGCGGAGTCGAGGGCCGCGGGGATCTCACCCTCGCCGGTGATAACCGACTTCGTGTACGCGTCACGGAAGGCCTGCCAGGCGGCGACCGAGCTGGAGACGTTGGGAACCTCGACCATGCGGGATGCCTGGTCGCCGAACTGCTCGTAGGCCGGGTTGGCCGCGAAGTACTCCGGGTACACCGTGGGGAGGTCCTCGCGGAGCGGCATCTGGCCGGTCAGCTCGAGAAGCTGTCCGTCCTGTTCCTCGCTGGTGGCGAATTTCAGCACATCCCAGGCGGTGGCCTGGTTCTCGCAGGCCGTGAACATTCCGACGTTCTTCGCGTCACTGAACGTGTAGGTTTCCTCGGCCGGAGTGCCCTCGCTGGTGGGAACGGGAACCGCACCCCAGTTCACGGCGTCCTTGTACACCGACACGGCCCACGGGCCGACGATGGACATCGCGGCCTGGCCATCGGCGAACGAGTCGCCCTGGTACTGCTCTTTGCCGGCGAGACCCTCGGCGTACAGGGTCTTCCAGAACTCCGCGACCTTCGCGCCGTCCTCGTCGTTGAAGGTGGCCTCACCGTCTTCGATCAGCTGCGTGCCACCGGTTTCGGCGGCGTAGAGCGGGTAGAAGTCGAACCAGCTCTGGAAGAACTGGCTGGTCGGGGCAGGGTAGATGGCGTTCGGCGCGGCGCCGCTCTCGACGAGGGTGCGCGAGGTCGCCAGGAATTCGTCGTAGGTGGCCAACTGGGGGTTCTCGGCGTCGAGTCCGGCGGCGGTGAACATGTCCTTGTTGTAGAAGATCATGACGGGGTTGGACTTCCACGGCATCTGGAAGTACTTCGCGTCGGCGCCCTGGTATTGCTCGGCCGTGTCGCCGCTGCGTGCCTCGATGTAGGCGGCGCCGTCCTCGAAGCTGGAGAGGTCGACGAGACCACCCTGCTTCTCGAACTGCGGCACGGCGACCGGGGCCGTGTTGAATACGAGGCAGGGGGCGTTGCCGGCCGTGATGGCGGCACCGATGACCTCCTCGCTGCTCTTACCGGCCGGGATTTCCTGCGCCTTCACCTTTTCATCCGGGTTCTCGGCGTTCCAGGCCTCCACCATCTGCTTGCCCCAGGCGATCTCGGTTTCGTTGTTCGAGTACCAGATCGTGATCGGCCCGCGGTTGGTCGCCGCGTCACCCGTCGTCCCCCCGGACGCGCAAGCGCTCAGTGCCAGGGCCACTGCGGCGGATGCCGCCGTGACGGTGAGAATCCGCCTGGCCATTCCATTGCTGTGCATGTGGTGCTCCATTTCTCAAAAACCGCAGCAGCCTTGCTGCGGTGAACCTGTGTCAGCCCTGTGTGTCAGCCCTGTGTGTCAGCGCTCTGGGTCGGCCGGTCTGGGTCGGCGGCTCTGGGTCAGCCGTGGGGCGGGGCGGTCGACCCGCGCACCACGAGCCGGGCCGCCGGGAGATCCACGTCGTCCGCCGAGCCGTTCTCCATCAGGGCCAAAAGCGTGCTCGCCGCCGCACGGCCCCACACCATCGGTGCTGCGCTGACGGTGGTCAGGGGCGGGTACACGTAACGGCAGAAGTCGATGTCGTCGTAGCCCGTGATCGAGAGGTCGTCGGGGACCCGCACGCCCAGCTCGTGCGCCATGCCGAGACCGGCGATGGCCATCGGGTCGTTGGCGTAGACGATCGCAGTCGGGGGTGTGTCCTGGGTCAGGAGGCGCCGAGTGGCATCTGACCCGGCGCCCACGGAGAAATCGGTCTCGACGGTCTGCCCCTCCGGCAGGCCCGCCTCGCGCAGAGCGGCGGCAAAGGCCGCGCGCCGGCGGCTGCCGTGTAGCAGCGTCGGGCTGCCCGCGACGTGCGCAATGCGGCGGTGGCCGAGGGTGGCGAGGTGAGCGACGGATGCCATCACACCCGGTGTGTCGTCCACGGTCACCGCGGGGAAGGGGCTGGGCCCGTCGGGGCGTCCGAGCGTGACCGCCGGCAGACCCAGCTCGGCGAGGAGCGGGATGCGCGGGTCGCCGTGGCGGAGGTCGCTGAGGAAGACCCCGTCGACGCGCCCGTCCGCCACGAGCGAGCGGTAGGTCTTCAACTCGGTCTCCTCGTCGGGAACGACGCTGAGCACGAGGGCGCGACCCTCCGGGGCAAGGATGCTCTCGACGCCCGCGATGAAGGAGGGGAAGAACGGGTCGGAGGCAATCACGTCCGGGTTGCGGGCGATCACGAGGCCGAGCGCGTAGGACCGCTGCGTGGAGAGTGACCGGGCGCGGAGGGACGGCTTCCAGCCCAGCTCCTTGGCGACCTGAAGGATGCGCACCCGGGTCTCGGGGGCGACACCGGGCCGGTTGTTGAGGGCGAAGGAGACGAGGCCCTTGCTGACGCCGGCCCGCTTGGCGACCACCTCGATGGTGACCTTGGGGGAGTTCGCGACCGACGTCGGGGCGGACTGAGCGGTGGTGATGGCAGGAGTATGCGCAGGCACGCTTCAGGGCCTCCTCATTGACAGCCGACCCAACCTGAACCGGTTTAGAAAGACTAGACCGGTTTAGTTCCCCCCGTCAAGGGGACGGCTCCGATTACAGCCGGTCCGATTGAACCCGGGCCGGGGAAGGCCTAGATTGTGCGCAAATGGACTGGTTCGGTGCCGGAGAATATGAGATCGCGCGGCAGGTGCTGCAGCGCGGGGTGGCTGCCTGCTACCTGATCGCCTTCGTTTCGGCCGTCAACCAATTCCCCGCGCTGCTCGGCGACCATGGCCTGCTCCCGGTGGCCCGTTTTGTGGCCCACGTGAGGTTCAGCGAGTCGCCGAGTATCTTCCACTGGCATTACTCCGACCGGATGCTGCGTTCCCTGGCCTGGTCCGGCGCCGCCGTGGCGGCCGCGCTCGTGGCCGGCCTGCCGCAGCTCGGGCCGCCCTGGCTGCCGATGGTCGCTTTCCTCCTGCTTTTCGTGGGCTACCTGTCGATCGTCAACGTCGGCCAATCCTTCTACTCGTTCGGCTGGGAGAGCCTGCTGCTGGAGGCCGGTTTCGTGGTGGCTTTCCTCGGCTCCGAGCAGGTGGCCCCTCCGCTCTTCGTGATCCTGTTCTGCCGCTGGCTGCTCTTCCGGCTGGAATTCGGCGCCGGCCTGATTAAGATCCGCGGCGGCCGGGAGTGGCGAGACCTGACCGCCCTCTATTACCACCATGAGACGCAGCCGATGCCGAACCCGCTCAGTTGGTTCGCACATCACCTGCCCCCGTGGTTCCACCGTGGGGAGGTGATCGGCAACCACTTCGCGCAGCTGGTCGTGCCGTTCTTCCTCTTTGCACCCCAGCCCGTCGCATCCGTCGCGGCCCTGATCGTGATCCTGAGCCAGTTCTGGCTCGTGCTCACCGGCAACTTCGCCTGGCTGAACTGGATCACCATCGTGCTGGCCTTCTCTGCCGTCGACGACGCCACGCTGCGCGCGGTGCTGCCGTGGCTGCCGGCCGGGGAGGCCGCACCGGATGGCCCGCTCTGGTTCATGATCGTGGTCAGCCTGGCCACGGCCCTGCTTCTGGTGCTCAGCTACTGGCCGCTTCGCAACCTGTTCGCCCGCCGGCAACTGATGAATGCGAGCTTCAACCGGTACCACCTGGTGAACGCCTACGGTGCGTTCGGCACGGTCACCCGGCAGCGCCACGAGGTGGTCGTCGAGGGCAGCGACGCCGTCGACCCGACCGACGAGTCGGGCTGGCGCGCCTACGAGTTCCGCGGCAAGCCCGGCGACCCCGGACACCGGCCCCCCCAGTTCGCGCCGTACCACCTGCGCCTGGACTGGCTGATGTGGTTCCTGGCGCTCGGCGACCCGGGCACCCGCTGGTTCGAGATGTTCCTGGCCCGCCTCCTCGAGGGCGACCGACCCACGCTGCGGATGGTGCGGGTCAACCCGTTCCCGCAGGCCCCGCCGCGCTACGTGCGCGCCCGGGTCTACCGCTACCGCTACTCCACTCCGGACGAACGCCGCGAGACCCGGGAGTGGTGGGTGCGCTCGGAGGTCGGCCTGCTCGTGGCCCCCATCACCCTGACCTGGAGGTACCGTGCCTGACGTCGTCGGGGCTCGGCGGCAGCACCTCGGGCGCCCGGAGCTTGTCGATCTCGCGGCGTTCGCGCTTGGTGGGACGGCCGGCGCCGCGGTCCCGCATCGGGAGGAGCGCCACCTCCTCGCGCGGGGGCGGCGGGGGAGTCTGGTCGACGAAGCACTCCGCCGCGACTGGCGCGCTGACCCGTTTGACCATGATCTTCGCCACGACCAGGATTCGGTCGAAACCGCTGATGCGCACCCGCACCTCGTCGCCGATCCGCACGGTCTGCGCGGACTTGGCCCGCTCACCGTTCACCTTGACGTGACCGGCTCGGCAGGCGGCCGTGGCCTGGGAACGGGTCTTGAACATCCGCACGGCCCAGGTCCAGCTGTCGACACGGGCGGTGGTCAGAGGCTCCATCCCTCGACTCTACGGCCCCCAGGCCCGAACGGCCCGCACCCTAGAAAGGCCCGAGCAGCACCCAGGCGATCAGCAGCATGGTCACCAGGAATCCGGTCAAAAAGTTGAGCCAGAGAAAACGCTTCCAACCGGCGTTCGCGGTCTCAGACCGCTCGTCCGACACCGACCGGAATGGCCAGGCCGCCAGAATGTAGGGCACCGCGAGCACCGAGGCCAGCAGCCCGGGCCAGCCTGTCACAAGCATGAGCAGCCCGGCCAGGGCCCAGAAAGCGATCGCGAGGCGCACGGTCCGCGCGGCGCCGAGCGCGGTCGCGACCGAGGCGATGCCGCCTTCCCGGTCGGGCACGACGTCCTGCACCGCGCCGAACGCGTGGCTGGCCATGCCCCAGAGGAAGAACGCGGCGAGTAGGGCAACCAGGCCGGGCGTCACGACGGCGCCGGCCACCGCGAGACCGTAGACGGCGGGGCTGACGAAGTGGGTGCTCGAGGTGATCGAGTCCACGATCGGGCGCTCCTTGAACCGCAGTCCCGGAACGGAGTACGCGGCGACCGCGAACAGGCTCACGGCCAGAATGAACCACGACCACGGATGCTCCGCGCCGGCCAAGACGAGCATCGCCACCAGAATGGGCACAGCCGTCACGATCCCGGAGACGAGCACCGTGCGGTGAAGGACCGGGTCCAGCATGGCTCCCTCGACGCCGCCCTTGCGCGGGTTGCGCAGGTCGGACTCGTAGTCGAAGACGTCGTTGATTCCGTACATCAGCAAGTTGTACGGAATGAGGAAGAACAGGGTACCCACCAGCAGTAGGGCGTCCACCCGGCCGGTCGCCACCACATACGCGGCGGCAAACGGGAACGCCGTGTTGATCCAGCTCAGCGGCCGCGACGAGAGCAGCACCTGCCGGGTCTTCCAGAGCGGCGGGGTGCGGGTTTCAGCCATTCGGTTTTCTTTCCAGCAGGGCCCAGAGGGCGGGCAGCAGGAGTGCTGCCGCAACGGGATAGGCGAAGTCTTCGATCGGGGCCAGGCCGATCCGCACTCCGAAGATGCGGCTGGGATCGTAGTCGACCAGTCCGACCCCGATCATAATGCTGTCGAAAACGGCCGTGAGCACGAGCACGGCGGCCACGGCGATCCCGGCGGCACGGATCCTGTGCCGGGAGAGCCGGCCACGGCGCGCGGCCGCGAGGAATACCGCCGCGGCGAGCAGTAGGAAGACGGTGTTCAGGAGCAGGTAGGTCATCCGTCGCTCCCCTCGTCGACGCCGGTCCGTTCGGCCCGGGCGGCGAGCAGCAGGCGCGCCCCTTGAACGGCGTTCATGGTGAGGTAGCAGAGGAAGGTGAGGAAGAAGAACTCCTCCACGGGCAGCTCCGGGGCCAGCTGCAGACCGGTCATCAGGGTCGTCTCGCCCCGGTAGAAGATGCCCAGTCCGATTCCGAACAGGTCCCAGACGAGGAAGTACACCAGCCCGGCGCCGAGCACGATGGCCGCTCGCACCGGGTCCCGCCAGAAGAACAGCCGGAAGCGACGGTCGAGCAGCACCATCGCCCCCAGGCTGAGAAGCAGGGTCAGCAGATACCCGAACGTCACAGCGTTACCGGATTCACTGTGCTGCCGGAGTCACTGGGCTTCCGGCAGCGGCGCCCGCACGGAGTTCGGCAGCGGTTCCGGCAGCGGTCCCGTGCTCGTGTCCGAGTTGATCCGCTTGAGGAGAATTTCAGCGCTGATCAAGCACATCGGAAGTCCGATGCCCGGGATGGTGGTGCCGCCGGCGTAGAACAGACCGCCGACCTTCGCGGAGGCGTTGGAGCCGCGCAGGAATGCGCTCTGCCGCAGGGTGTGCGCCGGGCCGAGGGCCCCGCCACGCCAGGAGTTGAGATCGTCGGCGAAGTCGCCGGGTCCCACCGTGCGGCGCACCACGATCCGCTCCGCCAGGTCGGGAATTCCGGCCCAGTCGCTGAGCTGTCTGACGGTGTCATCCGCGATCTTCTCGATCGCGGCGGAGCCTTGGCCGTTGATCCCGCCGTGGCCGAGGCCCGGGTCGGCGGGGATCGGCACCAGCAGGAACATGTTCGTGTATCCCTCAGGGGCGACTCCCGGGTCGGTGGCACTGGGCATACAGGCGTAGAAGGAGGCCGGCGAGGGCACGCTGGTCTTCTTGCCGAAGATACGGCCGAAGTTCTCGGCCCAGTCCCTGGTAAAGAACAGGCTGTGATGTTTCAGCTCGGGCAGGTCTCCCTTGATGCCGAGCATCACGAGCACGGCGCCCGGACCGGAGACGCGCTTCTGCCACCAGCGCTCGGGATAAGTCTGCGCGGATGCCGGGAGCAGCTCGGTTTCCGTGTGGTGCAGGTCGGCGGCCGAGACGACCGTGTCGGCCTCGAGGGTGACACTGGTGCCGTCACCCGTGCGATAGCTGACCCCGGCGACGGCGGTCGCGGCGCCCGGGGTGGTGTGGATCGCCGTCACGGTCGCCTCGGTGATCACGGTCACGCCCTGAGCTTTCGCGATGTCGGCGATGCTGTCGATCAGCCGGGTGAACCCACCCTGCGGGTAGAGCACGCCGTCGGCCATGTCGAGGTGGCTCATCAGGTGGTACATCGACGGGGTCTGGTCGGGGGAGGAGCCGAGAAACACGGCCGGGTAGCCGAGGATCTGGCGCAACCGGTGGTCCTTAACATAGCCGGCCACGAACTTGTCCAACGGCTGCAGCAGCAATCGGCCCAACCGACCGAGCCGCTTCAGGACATCCGGAACCAGCAGGGGTGTGAAGGAGGCGAAGCTCGTGTACAGGAACCGTTTGACTGCCATGTCATATGTCTCTTTGGCCGAGACGAGATAGCGGTCGAGGGCCGCGCCCGCACCGGGTTCGAGGCTTTCGAACAGACGGATGTTGTCGGCCCGCTCGGCCGCGATATCCACCGGCTGTGTCGTGCCCTCGAAGAAGACCCGGTAACCCGGGTCGAGGCGGGTCAGGTCGAGCTGTTCCGCGGAGGATGTGCCGAACAGACGGTAGAAGTGGTCGAACACCTGCGGCATCAGGTACCAGGACGGGCCGGTCTCGAACCGGAAGCCGTCGACGTCCCAGAACCCGGCGCGGCCGCCGAGGGTGGCCTGCGCCTCGAGCAGGGTGACCTGGTGGCCGTCCCGGGCCAGCAGCGCGGCGCTGGCCAGTCCGGCGATGCCGCCGCCGATGACAACGGTGCGCCTGGTCGGTGCGCTCATCGCTTCCACGCTCCCGGTCCGAACGACGCGGTGAGTGCAATCATGATTTTCTCCGGATCCGGCACCCGTACCCGGGCGCTCATCAGTGCTCGCGCGGGGGTGACTCGCAGCTTCGCCGACAAGCGGGCGAAGAGGTGGTGTGCAGCGGTGACCGCGCGGCGGCTCCCCACCGGGAGCATGGGCAACACGCGGGCCGCCGCGTCGAGGTCGGCGTCCATGTCGTCGAGGAGTTCGTTCTTCTGTGTTTCGGTCATGGTCAGCAGGTTCACACCGGGAAAGTAGTTGCGGCCGAGGGCGTCCCGATCTGCGGCGAGGTCGCGCAGGAAGTTGACCTTTTGGAAGGCCGCGCCGAGGCTCCGGGCACCGGCCTCGAGAACCTGGAGCTCATCGGTCGTGCGCGGCGTGTCCTGCACGAAGCAGCGCAGACACATCAGCCCGATCACCTCGGCCGAACCGTAGATGTACTCGGCCACTCCGGCCGCGTCGAACGGCGACGGGTCGAGGTCCCGGCGCATCGAGGCGAAGAAGGGTGTGGTCAGGCTGGTGTCGATTCCGGCTTCCCGGGCGGTCGCCGCGAAGGCGTGCACGACCAAATTGGTGCTGAAGCCCGACCCCATCGCCTGGCTGGTCTCCCGTTCGAGCGCGTCCAGCAGGTCGCGCTGGCCGTCCACGTTCACGCCGGCCTGGCTTGCGGCACCGTCCACGATCTCATCGGCGACCCGTACCAGGGCGTAGATGGTGCGCACCTGGCTGCGCACGCGCGGCTCGAGGAGACGGGCCGCGAGGCCGAACGAGGTGGAATAGTGGCCGATGACCGTGGCGGAGCTGGCCCGGGCCGCGGCGTTGTACTTCGCGATGCCAGTATGGTCGGCGGGGCTGTCACGTTTCATCGGCTGCGATTCACGGCCGTGCCTGCCAGGGTGGTGAGCAGCTCGCGCAGGGGCGCCGGTACGGCGGCCGTGTCGAGCGCGGCCACGGCGCGATTGCAGTGGTCGGTGGCCAGCTCATCCGTTGCCTGCAGGGCGCCGCAGTCACGAAGCAGGTCGCGCACGGTGTCCGCTTCCACCTCGGTGAGGTCGGCCTTGCCGATGAAGGGGGCGATCTCTGGCCAGCCGCGGGTGGTGCCCGCGTGGGCGATCAGGGTCGTCTGCTTGCCTTCCCGCAGGTCGGTGAGCACGCTTTTGCCGGTCTTCTCCGGGTTACCGAAGACCCCAAGGACGTCGTCGGTCAGCTGGAAGGCCACGCCGATCAGGCGGCCGTAGGCGCCGAGCACGTCGATCGCCTCGGCCGAGCCGCCGGCCAGAATGGCGCCGGCCTGCAGGGGAGCCTCGAACGAGTAGACCGCCGTCTTCTGCTCCAGGGTGGAGATGACCTGGGCCACCGTGAGCGGATGCTTCGACGCGGCGTTGGTGACGTCCGCCAGTTCCCCGGCAGCGGAGACGAACACCGCTCGATCGAGCAGGTCGAGCAGGCGGCCGCGCAGTTCGAGCTCGACCGGCAGCATCGCGAGGGCGCGGTGGGCCTCGCTCAGCGCCAGATCGCCGGCCAGGATCGCGGCCGTCGCGGCCCACGCCCCGGCCTGGTCGCCGGCTCCGTGGGCGAGGGCGCGCTCGGTGAACTGCCCGGCGATGTTGGCCACGCCGCGGCGGGCGAGGTCGTGGTCGATCACGTCGTCGTGGATAACGAAGGCCGTGTGCAACAGTTCGAAGCTGACCGCGACCGGAGTGGCCAGGGTGAGGTCGGTGCCGCCGAGGCCGGTGAACGCGGCCAGCACCAGTGCGGGGCGCACACGCTTGCCGCCGCTGCTGGCCTGCTCGAGAGAGTCCCAGAGCGCGACATAGTGTTCGCCGTAGTCGCTGGCGCGCAGGCGCGCGGCAGCGAAAAAGCGCTGCAACTCCATCCCTACCCCGAGCGTCTGGATTTCATGCATCGAAACTGGTCAATTCCTGGAGCTGTAGCCCCAACCAGGGGCTGAACGCCCACGGGGCGTCCCGCACCGAGCGCTGCAAGGCGGCCGGCTCCACCCAGGCAAATTCCATGACCTCGTTCGGGTTGGGTACGGGGTCGCCGGTGGTGCGGGCCAGGTAGACGGGGCAGATCTCGTTCTCGACGATGCCGCTGCTGTCGACGGCGCGGTAGCGGAAGTCAGGCAGGGTGACGGTCAGGTTCGCAATCGAGAGTCCGAGCTCGAACAGCGCGCGCCGCTCGATGGCAGCGGGAAATTCCTCGCCCGGGAGCGGATGGCCGCAGAAGGAGTTGGTCCAGACGCCCGGCCAGGTCCTCTTCGACAGGGCGCGTCGGGTGACGAGAACCTCGCCCGCCGGATTGAGCACATGACAGGAGAAAGCGAGGTGGAGCGCGGTGTCCGTGTCGTGCACACTGAGCTTCGGGGCCGTGCCGATTTCGCGGCCGGACTCGTCCAGCAGGACCACGAGTTCTTCGAGCACTTCGACCGGCCGCATTAGCCATCCCTTCGGGTGATTCAGTCACGATACCGGAAAAAATACCTAACCTGATTAGCTAAATTCGAGGCTAGCACGGGGCCCCGTCCGAACGGTCCATTGCGGGGCGTCGGGAGGCCCGCACGGCATCCGTCGGCCGAACGCTTAAACTCGTGGGGTGCCCACCCCCGCTGCAGACCATGTGAACGCCCTTCTCGCCTCGTACCAGGATTTCCCGCAAGTGGGCATCCTCTTCCGCGACCTCAACCCGGTGTTCGCCGACGCCGCCGCTTTTCGAGCGCTGATCGACGAGCTCGCCGGCCGGTTCCAGGGTGAATTCGACGCGGTGGCCGGCATTGAGGCCCGCGGCTTCCTGCTGGCCGCGGCGATCGGCTACGCGGCGGATGTCGCCGTGCTCGTCGTGCGCAAAGGCGGCAAGCTCCCCGGATCGGTGCTGAGCGAGGAGTACGACCTCGAGTACGGCTCGGCCTGCCTCGAGCTCGAGATCGGCCAGCTCGCGCCGGGTGCCCGCGTGCTGGTCGTCGACGACGTGCTGGCCACCGGCGGCACGATCGCCGCGACCGCCCGCCTCATCGAGCGCGCCGGCTACCGCCTGACCGGCGTCGGCGTCGTGCTGGAGCTGACCGAGCTGGTCGGCCGAACGCGCCTCGGCGACGCCCCCGTGCACGCCATCGTCGCCCTCTAGCCCGCCCAGGTATCCAGCCGGCGGGGCTCGCTCGTCGTGGCGCACCCTCTGGAAGCCGGCGCACGTTCTACCGTTCGCCACCATCCATAACCTGTGCCGCGAGTCGAACGCGACTCGACACGGTGCGGATTCACGGGACCGTGGCGCATGCTTGAGCCATGAGCGCAAACGGTGACGGGTGGGTGTACGGGCCCGACGGCCGCAAGTTTTGGGGGCTTTTCGGGGCGGCCGGCCTGCTCGTACACCACGAGGAGCTGGGGGTGCTGCTGCAGCACCGCGCGCTTTGGAGCCACCAGGGTGACACCTGGGGGCTGCCCGGTGGGGCGCGCCACGAACACGAGAGTGCGCTCGAGGCGGCTCTGCGGGAGGCCGGCGAAGAGGCCGGCGTGCCACCGGGCCTGGTCTCCGTGCAGTTCAGCTCCGTGCTCGACCTCGGTTTCTGGTCGTACACGACGGTCGTGGTGCGCGCCACGGAGCGCTTCGAACCCGTGATCAGCGACCAGGAGAGCATCGCGCTGCGCTGGGTACCGACCCACCAGGTCGACGCGCTGCCGCTGCATCCGGGCTTCGCCACCAGCTGGCCGGCACTGCTCGCCCGCCTCTGAACCCGCACCGTCATGAAACCCGCACCACCTCGCCCGGTGACTTATCCGGCCGCCAGCCGCGCCAGACCGGGTGGCGCAGTCGCCCCGTGCCGGTCCATTCGGAGAATTCCACCTCGCCCACCAGCACCGGGCGCACCCACCGCGCATCGCGGGCGCCGGCAGGCGGGATGCCGGTGAAGGGGTTGTCCACCGCAGCGATGGCATCCAGTCGCGCCCGCAGGTCCTCGAGCTCTGCGTCCCGGAACCCGGTGCCGACCCGGCCGATATAGGTCAGCGTGTCTCCGTCCGGAATCCCCAGCAGCAGGGAGCCCACGGTGTCGGCTCGGCGCCCGTTGCCCGGTCGCCACCCGCCGATCACCGCCTCCTGGGTGTGATGGTGCTTGATCTTGATCCACGATCGGGACCGCCGACCGGCCTCGTAGCGCCCATCCCGGGTCTTGGCGACGATCCCCTCGAAGCCGAGCTCGCTGCTGGTCGCCACGGCCTGGGCGGAGTCGCCCGCGAAGACCGGCGGCACCTGCACCGCACCGGACCCGGTGACAATCTCCTCGAGCACGCGGCGCCGGGCCGTGTACGTCAGCTCGAGTAGCGGCTCCCCGTCACGTTCGAGCACGTCGAAAGCCAGAAACCGCACCGGGGTGGATGCCTCGGCCGCCTCGATCTGTCGGCGACCGGTCAGCCCCAGCCGCGTCTGCAGCAGCCCGAAGTTCGGCCGACCGCCCGCGTCCATCGCGACGATCTCCCCGTCGAGCACCGCAAAGTCGGCCGAAACCGCCCCCGGCAACGCGCGCACCAGCTCCGGGTACGCGTGCGTGATGTCGTTGCCGTTCCGGGTGACCAAGCGCACGTCCGCGCCAAGGCCGGCGGCTCCGAGATAGGCGAGCGCACGGATGCCGTCCCACTTCATTTCGTAGGTCCACTCGTCGTCCTCGGAGAGGTCGGCGATGGAACCGGGCGTGGCCAGCATGGGCCCGTACCGTGTGCGGCGTGCGGACCGGCCGCCCGTTTTGGCCGTCGCGCCCACCCCGGTGCCCACGTCCCCGGCCCGCCGGGCCGGCCGTGTCTTGATCAGGTGGATCAGCCAGTTCCGGTCGGCCCCGTCCGTGCCCTTCGTGCGGATCAGGGCGAAGCGCCGCGTGCCACCGAGCCTGCCGCCCGGTTCGCCGTGCAGCACGGCGATCACCTCGTCATCCCGCCACTTCTCCAGCTCGTAGCTGCCGTGGTCCCAGATGCTCATGGTGCCGGCCCCGTATTGGCCGGCCGGGATATCACCCTCGAACGTGGCGTATTCGAGAGGATGGTCCTCGGTGCGCACGGCGAGCCGATTCTTCGCCGGATCGGTCGGCACCCCGCGCGGCAGCGCCCACGACGTCAGCACCCCGTCGTGCTCGAGCCGAAAGTCATAGTGCAGGTTGCGGGCGTGGTGCTCCTGAATGACGAATGACCGACCCGCGGATGCGTAAGGCGCACCCGTCGGCATCGGCTCCGAAGTGCGGGAAGCGTCTCGTTTGCCGAGGTAGACGGCCAGCGCACCGACCCCCGCCCCGGAGCCTTTATCGGCCTCGTCACCGGCACCCCCGGCATCCGTGGTGCCCCGGCCGGAATGTGCCTCGAGCAGCGCGGCCAGCGGGTCCCCGCTACGCTGCACCCGGTGCATCGCCTGCTTGTAGTCGATCTGTGCGAGCCCGGGGGAGGCCAGTTCCCGCCAGGTGCGCGGCATGGCCACCATCGGATGCAGCGTTCCGCGCAACGAATACGGGGTGATGGTCGTCTTGTGGGCGCTGTTCTGGCTCCAGTCCACGAAAACCCGCCCCGGTCGCAGTGCCTTCTTCATATCGCTGACGATGAGGTCCGGATGGTCGGCCTCGAGCGCCCGAGCCAGCTCGTGTGCGACCTGGGAGACCTGGTCCGAGGTGTGCGTGAGGTCCAGCGGTGCGTAGAGGTGGATGCCCTTCGACCCGCTGGTGACCGGCAGGGGGTCCAGGCCCATGTCCCTCAGGATGGCCCGGGCCAGACGGGCGACCTCCGCACACTCGGCGAGGGTGACCCCGTCGCCGGGGTCCAGGTCGATCACCAGCCGGTCCGGGTTGCGTGGGCGTCCACCCCGGCCGAACTGCCACTGCGGAACGTGGATCTCCAGCGCCGAGATCTGGCCGAGCCAGGTCAGCGTCGCGAGGTCGTTGACCAGCGGGTACTCGCTCACGTGGTTCGAATGCTGGATCGGTCGGCGTTTCACCCAGCTCGGCGTCGCCTGGTCCAGGTTCTTCTGGAAGAACACGTGTCCGGGTGCGTCCCGGGTGCCCACACCGTGTACCCACCTCTTCCGGGTCGCCGGGCGATTCGCGGTGTGCGGGATCATCACGTCGGCGATGAACGCGTAGTAGCCGAGAACGTCGGCCTTCGTGGTTCCCGACTCCGCGTAGAGCACCTTGTCGAGATGCGTGAGTGTGATCCGGTGTCCGCCGACGGTGACGACCTGGCGGGAATAGGGGGAGGGCGGCCGCTCGTTCATGGCTCCAGCATGCTCCCGGGGCCACAGGGCGCCTAGCCCTCTCGGCGCACCGGGTGTGTACTGGAGGGATGAGATCGATCTGGAAGGGCGCGATCACCTTCGGGCTGGTCAATGTGCCCGTCAAGGTCTACAGCGCCACCGAGGACCACGACGTCGCCCTGCACCAGGTGCACGACGCCGATGGCGGGCGCATCCGTTACCAGCGACGGTGCGAGCGCTGCGGACGGGTCGTCGACTACGCGCACATCGACAAGGCCTGGGACAGCGGCGACAAGACGGTTGTCATCACCGACGAGGACCTGCGCACGCTGCCGGCCGAGAGAAGCCGCGAGATCGAGGTCGTCGAGTTCGTGCCGAGCGAACAGCTCGACCCGATCATGTTCGAGCGCAGCTATTTTCTCGAACCCTCCGGCTCGCCCAAGGCCTACGTTCTACTGCGGCGTGCGCTCGACGCCACCGACCGCACCGCGATCGTGCGGTTCGCGCTGCGGCAGAAGACCCGACTCGGTGCCCTCCGGGTGCGCGGGGACGTGCTGCTGCTGCAGTCGCTGCTGTGGGGCGACGAGGTGCGGGCCGTTGAATTCCCGGTGCTCCAGGAGTCGGTGCGCATCTCCGCCCAGGAGCTCGAGCTCTCGGCCGCACTGGTCGACTCCTTCGCCGCCGAGTTCTCGCCGCAGGATTTCCGGGACGACTATCAGGACCAGCTCCGCGAACTGCTCGAAGTGAAGCTCGCCGCGGGCGAAGCCGTCGACACCGAGCTCACCGTCGGCCGGGAACCCCGAGAGGGCGAGGAAGGCGGGGGAGAGGTGCTCGACCTGATGGAGGCCCTCCGCCGTAGCGTGGAGCGCAGCCGCGGCCAGGCGAAGCCGGACGCGTCGGATAAATCCGAGAAACGCGCCGACAAGGCGCGAAAACGGGTGTCGGGAAACTGACGAGGCCGCATTCCGGTTCGGCCGCCGCGTCGGTAGACTCGGTGATTGTGACAGGGGCAGAGGGAACCGGCGTCAGCTCGAAGGTGATCACCCTGCCCAATCTGCTCAGCATGCTGCGCCTGGCGCTGGTGCCAGTCTTTCTGGTCGTGCTGGTGCGGGGAGAGGATGCCTGGGCGCTTCTGGTGCTGATGGTCGCCAGCCTCACCGATTTCCTCGACGGCTACCTGGCCCGGAGATTCGGCCAGATCACGCGGCTCGGCCAGCTGCTCGACCCGGCCGCCGACCGGCTGTACATCTTCGCAGCCCTTCTCGGACTGGCCTGGCGCGACCTGGTGCCCTGGTGGATCGTCCTGGTCATCGTAGGACGGGACGTGTTCCTGCTCGGACTCGGCGTCATCCTCGCGAATTTCGGATTCGGGCCTCTGCCCGTCCACCAGCTCGGCAAGGTCGCCACCTTCTGCCTCTTCTACGCCCTGCCGATGATCATGCTGGGAGAGGCCTTCCCCGCGGTGTCCTGGTGGTCGCTCCCGGTGGGCTGGGCCTTTGGCATCTGGGGAGCTTTTCTTTACTGGTGGGCAGGCATAATCTACGCCGTCGAGACCGTCCGGGTGATTCGCATTCCGCGGGCGATTCAGCCCGTTCCATCCGATACGCTGGAGGACCAGGAGGTGTACGGTGATTGATTCCAAAAAGACGAATGAACCCCAGCGCAAGGCCGCGCCCGATAACTATTCCAATACCGACACGACGATGACGTTCGGGCAGGAATTCGCGGCCCAGCTGGCATCGCTCGACGGTGACGTCACGGCCGAAGAACAGGAAGCCATCGCGGCTCTGCCCTCCGGCTCGGCGCTGCTCGTCGTTCGGCGCGGCCCGAACGCCGGCGCTCGTTTCCTGTTGGACGCGGACGTGACCACTGTGGGCCGTCACCCCAATGCGGACATCTTCCTCGACGACGTCACGGTATCCCGTCGGCACGCGGAGTTCCTGCGCCACGAAACCAAGTTCGACGTGAAAGACCTGGTGTCCCTCAACGGCACCTATTTCGACGGGGTCCGCATCGACACCGCGCTGTTGCACGACGGCGCCGAAGTCCAGGTCGGTAAGTTCCGGCTGACGTTCTACGCCTCGCGGCACGACCTCAAGCTTCAGGCGAGCGAGTAGTGCCCGCGTCCGCAGCCCAGGCCAGAGCGCCGGGCGCGACGTCACTGCTCAGCATCGGACAGGTGCTTGCCCGGCTCACGCCGGAATTCCCGGAACTGACTCCGTCCAAACTTCGGTTCCTGGAGGAACAGAGACTGGTTGCGCCGGCGCGTACGGAGTCGGGCTACCGCAAATTCTGTGCCGGTGACCTGGACCGGCTGCGCCTGGTCCTCTCCATGCAGCGCGATCACTACCTCCCGCTCAAGGTCATCCGGGGCTACCTGGCCGACCTCGACGCGGGCCTCTCGCCGACCCTGCCCGGCGGGGTGACGCCGGGACCGTCGATGCTGTCGACCGCCCGCCGGCTGGACCGCGACGAACTGCTGCGCGAAGCAGGGGCCTCCGCGATGCTGCTGCACGACGCCGTTTCCGCATCGATCATCCTGCCGGCCGACTTCTACGGCGACGACGCGCTCAGCGTGCTGCGGGCCCTGGTCGAACTGCAGCGCAGCGGCATCGAGCCCCGCCACCTGCGCGGATTCCGCGGCGCGGCCGAACGCGAGCTCGGCCTGATCGAGAGTGCCCTCGTGCCGCTCTCCCGCCGTAAAGACGCATCGAGCCGGGCTAAGGCCGCCGAAATGGCGGTCGAGATCGCCGGCCAGCTCGAAGTGATCCGCGGCAGTCTGATCCGTTCGGCCCTGGGGCGCTTGACCAAATAGTGGAGCCCGACACGCCAATTTACTCGACCGGATGTCGTTGATCAGGACGGTCCCCCTCGGTAGCGTGGATGCAGCGATCATCCGTATCGCAGACCCACCTCCGAGAGGCCATCGTATGAGCGAGCTGAATCAGCGTGACGATGCCTCGCGCTACGGACTCGGCCTTCTCTTCACCGACGGAATGCCCGAGCTCGACGACAACCTTGGCTACCGTGGCGCCGTGGCGGCCCGTGCCGCCGGAATCAGCTACCGTCAGCTCGACTACTGGGCCCGCACCGACCTGGTCCAGCCCACCGTGCGCGGTGCTGCCGGCTCGGGTTCCCAACGTCTCTACGGCTTCCGGGACATCCTGGTTCTGAAACTGGTCAAGCGACTCCTCGACACCGGCATCTCTCTGCAGCAGATCCGCACCGCG
This sequence comes from Cryobacterium sp. TMT2-18-2, assembly GCF_004402245.1. NCBI lineage: Bacteria > Bacillati > Actinomycetota > Actinomycetes > Micrococcales > Microbacteriaceae > Cryobacterium > Cryobacterium sp. TMT2-18-2. The sequence goes on along the minus strand of NZ_SOFU01000010.1, from coordinate 126,331 downwards.
GTGAACCAACTGCGCGAGTCGGGGGTCAGCGACCTCGCCCAGACCACCTTGATGAGCGACGGCGCCAGCGTCTACCTGTGCACCTCCGACGACGAGGTCATCGACCTCGTCAGCCGCGGTCAGGGCGTGTTCGGCATCGCCGTGGGCAAGGTGCTGCGCGAGGTCGAGACGAGCCTGGTCGAACTGGAGACCCTTCCGATCGACCCGTCGGACGAGCTGTCCGTTCGCCGGGGCAGCCGCAAGGTCTCCTAGCGGAACGTTTTCACGCAGTCGACACGACCGGCAAACACTGTGCGGCTGCCCATCCGGTGAACGTTGTCCGGCTAACGCTCCCTGGCTGGTGTTCCCTGGCTAGTGCTGTTCCGCGTACTCGCCGATGCGGGCCGTGCGCAGCACGCGTTCGAGCAACTGATCGAAGTAGCGCGCCATCTCCTGGGCGCTGTCGCCGGGCCAGGTGTGCAGCGGCTTCGCGGCGCCCTGCGCCTGCTGTAGCGAGGTGCGTTCCGGCAGTTGCGGGCTGAGTACGAGTGGGCCGAACATGTCGCGGAGTTCCTTGATCCGGAACTGGTGCTCGAGAGACGCCACGCGGGCACGGTTGACGATGATACCGAGCGGCTGCAGCCGGGGGCTGAGTCCGCGGCGGATCTCTTCGATCGCGCGCAGCGCCCGGTCGGCCGCGGCGACGGAGAATAGGCCGGGTTCGGTGACCACGGCAACGCGGTCGCTGGCCGCCCACGCGGTGCGGGTAAGGGCGTTCAGCGACGGAGCACAGTCGATCAGTACCAGGTCGTAGTCCTTTTCGACCGTGGAGAGTGCCTCTTCGAGCTTCCAGATGTCGCGGATGCTCGGGTGCGGCCCGTCGAAATTGATGGCCGACGGGCTGCCGATCATCACGTCGACGGTGCCGGGGCGGCCGCGCGTCCAGCCGCTGGGAACGATGGCGGCACGAACGACCTTCTCCTTGGGCGAGGCGAGCACATCGGCGATGTTGAGGTGGCCGGTGACCTCGATGTCCATTCCGGTTGACACATCCGACTGCGGGTCGATGTCCACCACCAGGGTTCGCACGCCGCGGGCGAAGGCAGCAGACGCCAGACCCAGGGTCACCGTGGTCTTGCCTACTCCTCCCTTGAGGGAGCTAACGCTTAGTACGTGCACAAGTAGACACGTTACCTTCACTAGTCTTGGAGAACCTAACCGTCAGCTGTGCGCGACGTCACGCTTGAAAGGTCTGCATGTTCACGAAAATTCTTGTTGCCAACCGCGGGGAAATCGCGATCCGGGCTTTTCGGGCGGCTTATGAGCTGGGTGCCAAAACCGTGGCGGTGTTCCCCTTCGAGGACCGCAACTCGCTGCACCGTCTGAAGGCCGACGAGGCGTACCAGATCGGCGAACCGGGACACCCGGTGCGCGCCTATCTCACGGTGAGCGAGATCATCCGAGTGGCCAGGGAGAGCGGCGCCGACGCCATCTACCCCGGTTACGGTTTCCTTTCGGAAAACCCCGAGCTGGCCCTGGCGGCCCGCCGGGCGGGCATCACCTTCATCGGCCCGGGCGAGCACGTGCTCGAGATGGCCGGCAACAAGGTCACCGCGAAGGAGCACGCCATCGCGGCGGGCGTTCCGGTGCTGGGGTCCAGCGCGCCCTCACGCGACGTCGACGAGCTGATCGCCGCGGCCGACGATATCGGCTTCCCGATCTTCGCCAAGGCCGTCGCCGGCGGCGGCGGCCGCGGCATGCGCCGGGTGGCTCAGCTGAGCGATCTCCGCGGCTCCCTTGAGGAAGCCATGCGAGAGGCCAACAGCGCGTTCGGCGACCCGACCATGTTCCTCGAGCAGGCCGTGCTGCGGCCGCGTCACATCGAGGTGCAGATCCTGGCCGATGCGTCCGGCGAGACCGTGCACCTGTTCGAACGCGACTGCTCCGTGCAGCGCCGCCATCAGAAGGTCATTGAGATCGCCCCGGCGCCGAACCTCTCCGACGAGATCCGCCAGCGTCTGTACGCCGATGCGGTCGCCTTCGCCCGCTCGATCGGCTACGTGAACGCGGGCACGGTCGAGTTCCTGCTTGACACGGTCGGCGAACGCGCCGGCGAGCACGTGTTCATCGAGATGAATCCGCGCATCCAGGTCGAGCACACCGTGACCGAAGAGGTGACGGATGTCGACCTCGTGCAGTCCCAGATCCGCATCGCCGCGGGCCAGACGCTCCGCGAGCTCGAACTCACGCAGGACAAGATCGTGTTGCGGGGGGCGGCCCTGCAGTGCCGGATCACCACCGAGGACCCGACCATGGGATTCCGCCCGGACACCGGCAAGATCACCACTTATCGCTCGCCCGGCGGCGCCGGCATCCGGCTCGACGGCGGCACGATCAACCCCGGTGCCCAGATCAGCCCGCACTTCGACTCGATGCTCGCCAAGCTCACCTGCCGGGGCCGGGACTTCCCGTCCGCCGTGACCCGGTCCAAGCGCGCCCTGGCCGAGTTCCGTATCCGTGGCGTGTCCACGAACATCTCGTTCCTGCAGGCCGTGCTCGACGACCCCGACTTCGCGTCCGGCAACCTGAGCACCTCCTTCATCGACGAGCGCCCCGAGCTGCTGCGCGGCCGCGCCTCCAAGGACCGCGGCACGAAGATCCTGAATTGGCTCGCCGACGTGACCGTCAACAAGCCCAACGGGGTGCCGCTGACCCTGCTGAACCCGGCCGAGAAGCTGCCGAAGCTCGACCTGTCCGAACCTGCTCCGGCCGGCTCTCGCCAACGGCTCCAGCTGCTCGGCCCGGCCGGCTTCGCCGCGGACCTGCGCGCCCAGACCGCCCTGGCCGTGACGGACACCACCTTCCGCGACGCCCACCAATCACTGTTGGCAACCCGGGTGCGCACCCGCGACCTCGTCGCCGTGGCCCCGTATGTGGCCCGGATGACCCCGGAGTTGCTGTCGATCGAGGCCTGGGGCGGCGCCACCTATGACGTGGCGCTGCGCTTCCTCGGCGAAGACCCTTGGGAACGACTGGCGTCGCTGCGAGAGGCCCTGCCGAACATCAACGTGCAGATGCTGCTTCGCGGCCGCAACACGGTCGGCTACACCCCGTACCCGACCGAGGTGACCGATGCGTTCGTGCGCGAGGCCGCCAAGACAGGCGTCGACATCTTCCGCATCTTCGACGCACTCAACGACGTCTCGCAGATGCGCCCAGCCATCGACGCCGTGCTGGCGACGGGCTCCTCCATCGCCGAGGTCGCACTCTGTTACACGGGCGATTTACTCGACCCGGCCGAGAAGCTTTACACCCTGGACTATTACCTCCGGCTCGCGGAACAGATCGTGGAGTCCGGCGCGCACATCCTCGCGATCAAGGACATGGCCGGCCTGCTGCGCCCCGCCGCGGCCGAGAAGCTCGTCTCCGCCCTCCGGTCACGCTTCGACCTCCCGGTGCACGTGCACACGCACGACACTCCGGGCGGCCAGCTCGCCACGCTGCTCGCGGCCAGCCGCGCCGGCGCCGACGCGGTCGACGTGGCCAGCGCTCCGATGGCCGGCACCACCAGCCAGCCGTCGGCGTCGTCCCTCGTCGCCGCGCTCGCCCACACCGAACGCGACACCGGCATTTCCCTACAGGCCGTCTGCGACCTCGAGCCGTATTGGGAAGATGTACGCCGGGTCTACCATCCCTTCGAATCCGGTCTGCGCGCGCCCACCGGCCGGGTCTACAAGCACGAGATCCCCGGCGGCCAGCTGTCCAACCTGCGCACGCAAGCGGTCGCGCTCGGCCTCGCCGACGACTTCGAACTGATCGAGGACATGTACGCCGCGGCCAACGACATCCTCGGCCGGGTGCCGAAGGTGACGCCGTCCTCCAAGGTGGTCGGCGACCTCGCCCTCTACCTCGCCGCCGTGCGTGCCGACCCGGCCGACTTCGCCGAGAACCCGGGCAATTACGACGTGCCCGACTCCGTGATCGGATTCATGGCGGGGGAGCTGGGCGACCTGCCCGGCGGCTGGCCCGAGCCCTTCCGCAGCAAGGTTCTCGCCGGGCGCAACGTCCGCGTCGGAATCACCGAGCTCACCCAGGAGGAACGCGCGGCCTTGAGCAGCGACGGCCTCACCTGCCGAATGATGCTGAACCAGCTGCTCTTCCCGGCGCCCACGCGCCAATTCGAGCAGATCCGGGAACTCTTCGGGGACCTGTCCGTGCTCGACACGGTGGACTATCTCAACGGTCTCCAGCAGGGCATCGAGCACGCGGTGGAGATCGACAAGGGCGTGCGCCTCTACGTCGGGCTCGAGGCCATCGGCGAGGCCGATGACAAGGGCATGCGCACCGTCATGACCACGCTGAACGGTCAGCTCCGACCCGTGTTCGTGCGGGACCGCAACATCACGGTCAGCACCAAGGTCGCCGAAAAAGCGGATGCCAACCGGCCGGGCCAGATCGCCGCGCCGTTCTCCGGGGTGGTCACCCTCCAGGTCGAGGAGGGCGACACCGTCGAGGCCGGGCAGGCCGTCGCCTCGATCGAGGCCATGAAGATGGAGGCCGCGATCACCTCGCCCATCGCGGGAAACATCGAACGGGTGGCCGTGCCGCGAACCCAGCAGGTCGACGCGGGCGATCTGCTGGTGGTGGTGCGTCCACGCTAGGCTTGGTGCGATCTATCGACGAAGGGACTGATCTTTTTGTCAGATAAGCGCACAGGCGCCGAGGCGTCCGGTCCGGACGCCTCCATCGAGCCTCTCGCCGAGCCGGGAGACGAGTACCACAGCGAACTACTGCCGCACACGATCGTGAACCTGGCGGCGGCCCTGCCGGAGAACCTGAAACGCCCGGCTACGCACACGATCGAGGTCAGCACCCCGGCCGTGGCGCGCGCCGATCGGTTGTCCACAGCCGTCACGGGGGCGGTCCGCGCCCTCTCCGGCCCGGCCGCGAGCGACGCCGTTCCGCACACCCGCCGGGAGAGTCTGCGCCCCGCCGGCGGATCGGCGCCCGAGTCCGCCGCCATGCTCACGCCCGACCGGCTGCTTGCCGTCAACCGTCGCACCAAACCGCCGCCCCGAGGAGCCTGGAACAGTTTCGTCTACTCGGCGACCCTGCATCTGGTAAACCTCGGCGACTCGGCCACGGTGCGCGCTTCCAAACAACTCGACGAGCGCATCCGCAAGGATTTCGAGGGCGGCACCCGCTTCGTGCCGATCCTCACCCGCAAGGGCGGGGTCGGCAAGACGACCGTCACCGCACTGATCGGCATGGCCCTGGCCGATGCCCGCGAAGACCGCATCATCGCCGTCGACGCGAACCCCGACCGGGGCACCCTCTCTGAGCGGGTCACGAAACAGACCCGGTCCACCGTGCGTGACGTGGTCACGAAGGCCGCGTCGATCGGCGGCTATACCGATTTCTCGTCGCTGGTCTCCCGCGACGCGACCCGGCTCGACATCCTCGCATCCGATACCGACCCGCTCCTCTCCGAGGCCTTCGACGAGAACGACTACAACGTCGTCGCCGACCTGGCGGCGCGGTACTACTCGATCATGCTCACGGACTGCGGCACCGGAATCGTGCACTCCGTCATGCGTGCCACGCTGCAGCGGGCCGATTCGATCGTCATCGTCTCCGGGGGCAGCATCGACGAGGCCCGTCTGGCGTCCGAAACGTTGACCTGGTTGGAAGCCAACGGCTACGGCGACCTGGTTCGCAACGCGGTCGTCGCTCTCAACACGGCGACACAGGGCACGAATCTGGTGAAGCTGGAAGAGATCGAATCGCATTTCCGCTCCCGGGTGCGGGAGATCGTGCGCATCCCCTGGGACCCGCAGCTCGCCGCGGGCAGCGTCATATCCTTCGACGATCTGAAGCCCATCACCCGGCTCGCGGCCCGCACCCTCGCGGCCGTCGTCGTGGAGGGTCTGCCGGCCGACCGCGGCGTCTAAACCGATCCGGTACCCCGTACCCCCGCATCCATGACTTGGAGTCACCTTTGCCCGAGCGCCAGATCCGTCTCTTCGGAGATCCCGTCCTCAAAACCGTCTCCGACCCGATCGGCACGATCGACGCCCGGGTGCGGAGCCTGATCGAGGACCTGGTCGACAGCGTGCGACTGCCCGGCCGGGCCGGCGTCGCGGCCTCCCAGATCGGCGTGAATCTGCGCGCATTCAGCTTCAACGTCGATGGCGAGATCGGGTACATCCTGAACCCGGTCCTCGTGGAGGTCTCGGGGGAGCCCGAGCTCGTCGACGAGGGCTGCCTGTCGGTGCCGGGCCTCTGGTATCCCACGAAGCGGTACCCGTTCGCCCGGGTGACCGGCATGGACCTCGACGGCACGGCGGTCGAACTCTCCGGAACCGGGATCATGGCCCAGGCCCTGCAGCACGAGACCGACCACCTCGACGGTTTGCTCTACCTGGACCGCCTCGATAAGGAGAACCGGCGGGCCGCCATGAAAGAGGTCCGCGAGTCGAGCTGGTTCTGACCCCAGTCGTTCGGGTACGAGGCTTTCAAAGGTCTCCGCCCCACACGAATTTGACGAAGTTTTGCTGGAAACGCCCCCCAACGTGCAGAAAAGGCAGTTCTGCGGCAGAATCTCCGTCGAATTGGTTCGACGCCGGGCACGGTGCCGGGGATCCCTGAGCTGCTGGTCCCGACCCAGGCGGCCGGACGACGCGAAACAGGTCCCGTCGCCACTTTGACGACGGGACCTGTTTCGATTGTCGCGGGGACTGCTAGCTGCTGATCGGGTTCGTCCCGGTCACCGGGGCGCCCAGGTACATAGCCTCGATCTGATCCGCGTAGTCGCGCAGGATGATGTCCCGTTTGATGCTCAGCTTCGGGGTCAGGTACCCGGCGGCTTCGGTAAGCTCGGTCGTCAGCACCGTGAATTTGCGGATCGACTCCGCCCGCGACACGTGGTCGTTGGCGTGGTCGATGGCGCGCTGCACCTCGGCGAGAACCTTCGCGTTGACGGATGCCTCGGCCAGCGTCATCCCCGCGTCCTCGCCGTTGTTGTTCAACCAGACCGCGAGCATGTCGGGGTCGAGCGTGACCAGGGCGGCGATGAACGGCTTGCGATCGCCGACGACGACCACCTGGCCGATCAGCGGGTTGGACCGGATCGGGTCTTCCAGCGCAGCCGGAGCGACGTTCTTGCCGCCGGCCGTGACGATGATCTCCTTCTTGCGCCCGGTGATGGTGAGGAAGCCGTCGCCGTCCATGGCGCCGATGTCACCGGTGCGGAGCCATCCGTCGTGGAAGGCGGCCGCGGTGGCCACGGGATTCTTCCAGTACTCCTTAAAGACGTTGACGCCTTTGACCTCGATTTCGCCGTCGTCCAGGACGCGCACCGAGACGCCGGGAAGCGGCGGGCCTACGGTGCCGATCTTGAACTTGGTGGCCAGACCCACGGTGGTCGGCGCGGTCGTCTCGGTGAGGCCGTAGCCCTCCAGGATCTTGATGCCGAGGCTGTGGTAGAAGTGACCCAGGTGCATGCCGAGTGGAGCCGAACCGGAGACGGCGTACTTCACGTTGCCACCCATGGCCGCGCGCAGCTTGCTGTACACCAGACGGTCGAAGAGCGTGAACTTGAGCTTGAGCATCAGCGGAACGCTCTTGCCCTGATCGACCAGCACCGAGTGGTCGACGGCAACCTGGGCGGCCGTCTCGAAGATCTTGCCTCGGCCCGCGGTCAGCGCCTTCTGCTCGGCGGAGTTGTAGACCTTCTCGAACACCCGCGGCACGGCGAGCAGGAAAGTGGGTTTGAAGGTGCCGAGCGATTCGAGCAGCTTCCGGGTATCGGGCTGGTGTCCGACGCGCACACCGGCGTGCACGCAGAGAACCGAGATGAACCGGGCGAAAACGTGCGCGGTGGTGATGAACAGCAGCGTGGAAGCGCCGTTCGCGTCGGTGAGCACCTCTTTCAGCGCCACCGCCGAGTTGCGCGACGTCTCGACGAAGTTGGAGTGGGTGAGCACGCAGCCCTTGGGACGGCCGGTGGAACCCGAGGTGTAGATCAGGGTGGCGATGTCCGAACCCACGGCGAGCGAGCGACGCCGCTCGATTTCGGCATCCGGCACGTCGACCCCGGAGGCCGCGAGCTTGTCGAGGTCACCGAGGTCGATCTGCCAGACCTTCTGCACGCTGCCGAGCTCGGGGTGCACCTCGTCAAAGCGGGAAAAGTGCTCGGCGGTCTCGACGATCACCGCCGCGGCGTCGGAGTCGCCCAGGATCCACTGGATCTGGATCGGGGAGCTGGTCTCGTAAACGGGGACCAGCACGGCACCGGCGAACCAGGTGGCGAAGTCGATCAGCGTCCACTCATACCGGGTCTTGCACATCAAGCCGATTTTGTCTCCGGGCTGGATTCCTGCCGCGACGAGCCCCTTGGCCAGGGCGACGACCTGGGCATGAAACTCCGTGGTGGTGACGGGGGACCAGGCTCCGTTTCTCGGCAGTGAGAACAACACGGAGCCGGGCGTCGCCGTGAGGCGTTCGACCAGGAGATCGGTGACATTGGCTTGTGGGTCTGCGGGAACGATGGCGGGCAGATCGTACTGTTTCACGGTAACTCCTCTGGTACCGGGCGGGCGATTTGCCCCACTCTATCCACGTCACTTCGTGGAAGCAGCCGTTTCGCCTGGCCGTGTCTTGATTCACTACACTCTAGGGGGACGCACCGGCTTCGTTGTCTCGCCTCGCAGAGCGCCCCATTTTATCCATCGACGAAAGAAGTCCGCTGTGCACGCCATTGGTATCGACATCGGCGGCACCAAAATCGCCGCGGCCCTGGTCGACGAATCCGGAACGATCATCCGCTCGGATCGACGCCCGACCACCGCGAGCGATCCTCGCGGGATCGAAGACGCCGTCGTCGACATGATCACGGAGCTCTCGAAGGGCGAGGTGGTCGTCGCCGCCGGGATCGCCGCGGCCGGCTTCATCGACGCCGCCCAGTCCACCGTTTACTACGGGCCCAACGTCAACTGGCGCCACGAGCCGCTTCGGGCCACTCTCGAGGCGCGGCTCGACCTGCCCATCCTGATCGAGAACGACGCGAACGCCGCGGGCTGGGCGGAATTCACCTTCGGCGCCGGCCGGGGCTACACCGACATGGTCACCCTCACCATCGGCACCGGCGTGGGCGGAGCTATCGTCGCCGACAACCGTCTCTTCCGCGGTGGCTTCGGCTGTGCCGCCGAGCTCGGGCATCTGCGCGTGGTGCCCGGCGGTCGCCTCTGCGGCTGCGGCGCCCACGGCTGCATCGAACAGTACGGTTCGGGTCGCGCCCTGCTTCGAATTGCCACCGAGCTGGCGGATGCCGGCGGAATCGGCCTCGGCCTCGCGGCCGCCCGTGAGCGCAAGGGCAAGCTGACCGGCAAAGAGGTCGGCCGGCTGATCCAGGACGGTGACAACGGCGCTCTGGCCGCCCTGCGGCAGGTGGGCGGCTCGCTCGGGCAGGCCTGCGCAAGTCTGGCGGCCGTGCTCGACCCGCAGATCTTCGTCTTCGGCGGGGGCGTCGCCGCTGCCGGTGAACTGTTGCTCGAGCCCATCCGGGCCGCGTACCTCGAAAATCTGCCGGCCAGGGGCTTCCACCCGGAGGCCGAATTCGCCATCGCGCAGCTCGTCAACGACGCCGGTGTCGTCGGTGCCGCCGACCTGGCGCGGAAACACGTTTTCGCGCAGTAGGCTTTCCGGGTTACTGAGGGAGCAACGATGTTCTACTGGCTCATGAAAAACATTGTCATCGGCCCTCTGCTGCTGGCTATCTTCCGGCCCTGGGTGGTCGGGCTCGAGAACATCCCCAAGGAGGGCGGTGTCATCCTCGCGAGCAATCACCTGTCGTTCATCGACTCGGTGTTTCTGCCGCTGGTCGTGCCGCGGCGGGTCGTCTTCCTCGCCAAGAGCGAGTACTTCACGGGTAAGGGGCTCAAGGGCTGGGCGACACGACAGTTCTTCAAGGCCACCGGCCAGCTGCCGATCGACCGGTCGGGTGGCAAGGCATCCGAGGATTCCCTCAACACCGGCCTGCGCGTCCTGGGTGCCGGCGGCGTACTCGGCATCTACCCTGAGGGCACCCGCAGTCCGGACGCGAAGATGTACCGGGGCCGCACCGGCGTGGCACGGATGGTGCTCGAGGCCGAGGTCCCGGTCATCCCCGTGGCCATGATCGACACTGAGAAAGCCATGCCGACGGGCACCCGCATCCCGAAGGTGCGCCGGATCGGCATCGTGATCGGCGAACCCCTCGACTTCAGCCGCTTCGACGGCATGGAAAGCGACCGGTTCGTGCTCCGGTCCGTGACTGACGAGCTGATGTACGAGCTGCAGGCCCTCAGCCGGCAGGAGTATGTGGACGTCTACGCGACCAGCGTGAAAGAAAAGCGGGCCAGCCTGACCCGATAGAATCAGACGGTTGCCCAGGGGCCGAGAGACCCCGACCCGATAGCCCGGCCCACAATTTTTTTTTTCGCCGGACCAGACAAAAAAGGAATAGTCCCGTGGTAGACCCCACCGAACCAGTCGTGCTCGCAGACCGATCTGTGGTTGCCGGCCTGGACTATTGGCGCACCCTCCCGATCAAGCAGCAGCCGACCTGGCCCGACGCGGATGCGGTTGCCGCGGCATCTGCCGAACTATCCACGCAGCCGCCGCTGGTCTTCGCCGGCGAGGTCGACATTCTACGGAACCGGCTCGCCGAGGCCGCCAGCGGCCATGCCTTCCTGCTGCAGGGCGGCGACTGCGCCGAGACGTTCAGCGGCGCCACCGCGGAGCAGATCCGCAACCGGGTCAAGACCGTGCTGCAGATGGCCGTCGTGTTGACGTACGGCGCGTCGATGCCCGTGATCAAGATGGGCCGGATGGCCGGCCAGTTCGCCAAGCCACGCTCCAGCGATTTCGAGACCCGGGGTGGCGTCACCCTGCCGGCCTACCGCGGCGATATCGTCAACGGCTACGATTTCACACCCGAATCGCGCGAGGCCGACCCGGCCCGCCTGGTCAAGGGCTACCACACCGCCGCCTCCACCCTCAATCTGATCCGTGCCTTCACGCAGGGCGGTTTCGCCGACCTGCGCCAGGTGCACAGCTGGAACCAGGGCTTCGCCGCAAACCCGGCCAACCAGCGCTACGAGAAGGTGGCCAAGGAGATCGACCGCGCGATCAAGTTCATGATCGCGTGCGGCGCCGACTTTGAGGCCATGCGTCGGACGGAGTTCTACACCAGCCACGAGGGTCTGCTGATGGACTATGAGCGTCCGATGACCCGGATCGATTCCCGCACGGGCACGCCGTACAACACATCGGCGCACTTCATCTGGATCGGGGAGCGCACCCGTGACCTTGACGGCGCGCACGTCGACTTCCTCTCCCGGGTGCGCAACCCGATCGGGGTCAAGCTCGGTCCGAGCACGTCAACCGACGACATGCTGCGACTGGTCGACAAGCTTGACCCGAACCGCGAACCCGGTCGTCTCACGTTCATCACCCGGATGGGTGCGGGAAAGGTGCGCATCGCCTTGCCGCCGCTGCTGGAGGCGATCAAGGCCAGTGAGGCCAAGCCGCTCTGGGTCACCGACCCGATGCACGGCAACGGTGTGACCACGCCCACCGGGTACAAGACCCGTCGTTTCGACGACGTCGTCGACGAGGTGCGCGGCTTCTTCGAGGCGCACCGCAGCGTCGGTACACACCCGGGCGGCGTTCACGTCGAACTTACCGGCGACGACGTCACGGAGTGCCTGGGTGGTTCCGAGCACATCGACGAGGCCGCGCTGGCGACCCGCTACGAGTCGCTCTGCGACCCGCGCCTGAATCACATGCAGTCGCTCGAGCTCGCCTTCCTGGTCGCCGAGGAGCTCGCCGCTCGCTGACCGGTCCCCGCGGCCCCGGGTGCCCGGTCCGGCAGGGGAACCGGCGGGTTCGGCCGCCCGGCCGTGACGGCTGTCTAGCCGAACGGGTTCGTCGGCTTGAGGGTGATGGTGCTGTTCTTGGGCGCGTCGGTGCCGGCTTCGGGATTCGTCGAAGCGACGCTCAGGAGCGGTGCGATGGCATCCGCGCCGAGATTGTAGCTCAGCTTGAATCCCAGGTCGGTGAGCACCTGCTTGCCCTCGTTCCACGGGAGGCCGACGATGTTGGGCACCGTGACGGGTGCCGGGCCGAGGGAGGTGGTGAGTGCATAGGTGCCGCCGGTGCGTACGGGACCCTCGTTCACGGGGGCCGCGCTTACGACGTCGCCCTCGGCGATCGACTCACTGTAGACCTCGTCGCCGGGGGTGACGAGCAGCCCCTTCTCCGCCAGGATCGCGGTGGCTTCCTTGACGGATTTGCCGGACACGTCCGGTACGGGGCCGAGTGAGAGGACCAGATTGACGTTCATGCCCACGAAGTAGTCCCCCCCCTGGGAGACGTCCCCGGCGTCGGTTTCGCGGCTCGCGGAGATGACCAGGCCCGATTCCACGGTGTCGTCGAAGAGGGAATCGGTCGCCCCGATGCCTGCCTTCAGCTCCGTGACGGCGGAGGTCGCAGCATCGGCCGTCAATCCCGCCAGCACGGGCAGCACGATCGGCTGCGGGCCCTGGGATACACGCAGCGTCACCGTGCTGCCCTTCGCCACGCGGGTGCCCGAATCCGGGTTGGTGCTGGAGACGAGGCCGGCGGGGATGGTGCCGCTGAACTCGGTGCCGAGCTCCGCCTCCAGCCCGAGTCCGGTGAGCTGGGCGGTGGCGTCGTCGGGGGACACCGAGACGAGGGCGGGAATCGGCACCTCCGAGCCGGGGCCGTTGCCGAAGAACCAGCCGGTTCCGCCGGCAAGGGCTGTCAGCATGAGCACCAGCGCGAAGAGCCAGAAACCGCGGAACTTGCGGGTGCGGGCCTTGTCGGCCAGGAGAATGGTGGTGGCGGGTGCCGAGGCAGTAGCCGCCGTGGCCACGCCGGCCACCGCCGGGGCGAGCGGGGCACCGCCGAGGATCTGGGTGTCCGCGTCGGCCACCGCTGCGGTCACGCCGCCGGGCAGCACCATGGTTGCGGATTGTCCGGTCGCCGGGGGAGCCGGGCGCACGAGCTTGTCGAGGTCGAGCAGCTGATCGAGCATGACACGTGCGTCCCGGGGGCGCTGCTCCGGGTCGCGGGCGGTGGCCCAGAGCACCAGTTCGTCGAGCTCGTGCGGAATCGCGGGTATCCGCGCGCTCGGCATGGGTACGGTGTCGTTCGCATGCTGGTAGGCGATCTGCATGGGCGCTTCGCCCACATAGGGCTGCTCGCCGGTAAGCATCTCGTAGGTCATGATGCCGAGCGCGTAGATGTCGCTGCGGGCATCCGCGATGCCCCGCGTGACGAGTTCGGGGGAGAGGTAGGCGATCGTGCCGAGCAGGGCCTGCCCGGTGGCCGTGTTGTTGTTGACGGCCCGGGCGAGCCCGAAGTCGCCGATCTTGATGCGGCCGTCGTCGGCCAGGAGAACGTTCTCCGGTTTGAGATCGCGATGCACGATTCCCGCTTTGTGCGCGGCGGCGAGGCCCGAGAGCACCGCCTCGAGGATGTCCATCGTCTGCTCACTGGTGAGCCGGCCGTAGTCCTTGAGCAGGTCGCGCAGAGTGATGCCGGGCAGGTATTCCATGACCAGATAGGCCATATCGGCATCCTGGCCCTGGTCGTAGACGTTGACCACGTTCGGGTGCGCGAGCCGGGCGGCCGAGCGGGCCTCCTGCACGAACCGGGCCTTGAACGTGTTGTCGTCGGCGAGATGCCCGTGCATGATCTTGATGGCGACCCGGCGTTCGAGGCGCAGGTCGGTCGCGAGGTACACGGTGGCCATGCCACCGCGGGCGATCCGGGAGCGCACCTGATAGCGGCCGTCTATCAGACGGCCGACCATGGGATCGGCAGGGGTATCGCTCACTAGTCGAGTCTAGGGATTGCGAAGCCGTTCCCTGTGCCGGAACACTCGCAAGTCAGGGTTTTCACGCCTGAGCGGATGCGAGCTGCAGGTCAGCCGAGATCGGCCAGCCAGGCCCGGGCCGATGTTTCCCACTTCGCGTAGTGGTTGGGGTGAGCCGAGATCTGCACGGTCTGCGCGGCCTCGGTCACGGTCATCGACTCCCAGCCGGGGATGTCGAGCAGTCCGCGCGTGATGCCGGGGTTGGGGTTCACGGGGCCGCCGAAGAAGGCGAGGCTGGCCCGCTCCGGGTCGAGCACCTGCTCGGGCGTTCCCCAGCCGAAACTGGGGCGTTGCTGGAAGAGGCCGAGGGAGTCGCGGTCGCCGTACTGCACGTTGCGCAGCCCGGATTCCTGGGCCGCGGCGGCCAGGGCGATCACGATTGCGGAGTCGCCGGCACCCGCGCGGCGACCGCTCGCGATGATGATTTCGGCGTGCCGGCGCATGTCCTCGCTGAGCGGCGTGACCTCGCCGGGCGCTGCAGACGGCGCAGGGACGGCCTCCTCGATGAGGATCGCCGATTCCATCGCCGGCGCCGTGTGAACGGAGCCGGACGGGATCGACAGGACCTGGCCGGGGTAGATGATGCTGGTCCAGCCGAGGCCGTTGGCGTCGAGCACGGATTGCACCGAGACGCCCGCCGCGGCCGCGAGGGCTCCGATGGTCTCGCCGGCGGCGATCGTGTGCGTGCCGGAAACATTCAGCGGGGCGACGGCTGCGGCCGGCACGGCCGAGACCGGCGCGGCACCCTCGCCCGGCGGCAGCACGACGGCCTGTCCGGGGAAGATGATGCTGCCCGCGTCGAGCCCGTTCACGCGGAGCAGGGCCCCGAGGGAGAGCCCGTGCGCGGCGGCAACGCCGGAAAGCGTGTCCCCGCTCTGGATCAGGTACCGCGAGATCTCGGCGGCGACGGGCGCCGGAACCGGAGCGGACGGCTGCGCCAGGCCGGCCAGGGTCAGCATCTGGCCCGGGAAGATCAGCGCGGACCAGCCAAGGCCGTTGAGGGCGAGCACGGATGCGGTGGAGAGACCGAATCGTCCGGCCACGCTGCTCACGGTGTCGCCGTCGACGACCTGGTACTGGCTCGGCGCCGCGGCGGCGGCGATACTCTGCCGGCCTGGGTCGGCGGGCACCGCGGCCGGTAGGATGCTCTTGCTCTTCAGCGTCTTCTTCGCGATGGTGGCGGCTTCCGCCGGCGACGCCAGGTTCAGGCTGATCGCGATCGTGCTGATCAGCACGAGCGGGACGGTGACCAGGACGCCCAGACCCCGTCGTTCGGTGGCGTGCCGGTGGCGGCCCTCGCCGGGCGTCGAAGAATTCACGTTGCTGGTGCTGCTGGCTGGACTGTTCCTGCTGGCTGGTGCCGACATTCCGCTCCCGTCGATTGCATGCGACAGCGGTGCTGGCACAGTATTAATCAGTCAAGCAGGTTGGCCCCCATTCTGGGCAACAACACGCGCGTTTGCGCCCTGAGAGTTTGTCCGGCCTGTCGAATCATGGGAGGCTTGATGAGTGACCGAATCGTTCTCAGATCAAGAGTGGCTGTCCATCCCCGACCTCGTCCGGGTGCTCGGCGTCAGCCAGAGCCGCGTGCGTCAGCTGATCGACGACAAGCAGCTGCTCGCCATGCGCCGTGACAACGGCCCCTTGCAGGTTCCCGCCGCGTTCATCAGGGACGGTGCCCCGCTGCCCGAGCTGCGCGGCACCCTGATCGTGCTATCCGACGACGGCTTCAGTGACGAGCAGGCGATGCGCTGGCTCCTTGAGGTCGACGGCAGCCTCGGCGTCCCCCCGGTCCAGGCACTGCTCGCCGGCCGTAAGGCCGAAGTGCGCCGGGTCGCCCAGGCGCTCGCCTGACTTTTCAGTGCTCCTAGAACGCGCGGCGGGTCACCGTCTCGGCCAGCTCCATCAGCCGCGTCGTGACCGCGTCGCTGATCGGTGACCCCTCGAGAGCTGCGAGGGCCTCGGCGACGTTCGAGTCGATCAGCGCCTCGATCCGCTCGACGGCGCCGCTGTCCACGATGGTGCGCTGCAACATCCCGATCTGTGCTTCCGTCAGCAGGGGGTCGCCGAGGAGCGCGTCCAGGTCATCGCGGGCCGTGTCCGTCAGGTTCTCCCGCGCCAGAGCGACCAGTACGGTGCGTTTGCCCTCGCGGAGGTCGTCGCCGCTCGGTTTGCC
The DNA here is from genome assembly GCF_004402245.1 of Cryobacterium sp. TMT2-18-2. Lineage (NCBI taxonomy): Bacteria > Bacillati > Actinomycetota > Actinomycetes > Micrococcales > Microbacteriaceae > Cryobacterium > Cryobacterium sp. TMT2-18-2. The sequence goes on along the minus strand of NZ_SOFU01000010.1, from coordinate 110,234 downwards.
GGTGACGGAGGCGTCGCCGAACACCCCGAGCAGGTCGTCCCGAAGTTGGAATGCGATGCCGAGCGGCAGTCCGAAGGCACGCAGGGCGTCGAGGTGGTCCGGGCCGGCGCCGGCCAGGGCTGCGCCGATCACGAGCGGCGCCTGCACGCTGTACTTGGCCGACTTGAAGACGATGACCCGCAGCGCCCGGTCGAAGAGCTCCGATTCGGGCTGGGTGAGCCAGGCGCGTTCTTCGAAGATGTCGAGGTACTGGCCCACGGTGACCTCGGTGCGCATCCGGTTGAATTCTATCCGTGCCCGGACCGCGGCCGACGCGTCGGGGGCTGCCGCGAGCCCCTCGTCGAGCAGCTCATCGCTCCAGCCCAGCAGGAGGTCGCCGAGAAGGATTCCGGCGGCCCGGCCGAACGCGACCTGGCTGCCTGCCCAGCCGCTTTGGCCGTGCATGCCCTCGAACAGTTTGTGGGCGGAGGCCGCGCCGCGCCGGGTGTCCGAATTATCGATGATGTCGTCGTGCACGAGCGCTGCCGCATGAAAGATTTCCAGGGCCGCCGCCGCGGAGATGACCGGCACCAGCGCGGTCAGGGCGGGGTCGGAATCCCCGTTCGCACCAGCGGATCCGCTTGTGCCGACGCTCTGCCAGCCCCAGTAGCAGAACAGCGCACGGAAGCGTTTGCCACCGCTGAGAAACTGCCGTGAGAACTCCACCAGCGGCGTGAGATCGGGGCTGATGGTAGTCACAATTGGTAAACGGGTTTCGAGGAATTCGTCGATGCGAGAATGAACCAGATCGATCAGATGATTGCTTTGCGCCACTTGCCTAGCCTAGCCATCACGGCGGGGTTAGAATCGGTGGAGCACAGCGCGATCCCAAACAGGAGGAATGAGATGCCGCTTTCGGAACAAGAGCAGCGACTCCTCGAAGAGATGGAGCGCGGCCTATACCACAATGACGCCGACTTCGTGGCGACCGTCGGCGGCAGCAGCCTCCGGCCCGACTACCGCTCGATTTCCATCGGGGTTCTGGCCGCGGTTGCCGGCATCGGTGCTCTCATCGCCGGCGTGGCTATCCAGCAGCTCTGGCTCGGCGTCCTCGGCTTCATTATCATGTTCGCCGGGGTGTTGATCGCGACCACGCCCAGCAAGTCCGCCCGGCGGATGTCCGCAGCCGCTCCGCGCTCCCGTCCGAACCAGCAGCAGAGGTCGTCTCAGCGCGGTTTCATGGATCGGATGAACGAACGCTGGGATCGCCGCCAGGACGGCCAGCAGTAACCTCCTCACCACCTTTCCACCGCACTTTCGCTCCACCGCACCTCGCAGACAGGGCCGATCATCCGATCGGCCCTTTTTTTGTGCCTGAAAATGGCGCGAAGTGAATCCCGTTGTTGAATATCCATCCACCCTGCTCTTCCCCGTGTTCATGCGGATCAGTGGGGAGAATTTCTCCAATATTTGGGCGTTTATTCTGTTTAGTGGATCAAAGTGGAGTAAAGTGGAGCAAGATCTGGACCGTGACCGGATGAGAGGGGGAGATGAATGTTCTTTGGCACGTACGCCCCCAAGCTCGACGAAAAAGGACGCATCATCCTTCCCGCGAAATTCAGGGACGAGCTGTCTCCCGGGATCGTCATGACCCGAGGCCAGGAGAACTGCCTCTACGTGTTCACGACCCGGGAGTTCGAGGCGTACTACGCGAAGATCTCCCAGGCGCCGCTCACGGACCAGAGCGGGCGCTCCTTCAGTCGCATGATGTTCTCCGGCGCGAGCGCAGAGCAGCCCGACAAGCAGAACCGGGTGACCATCCCCGCGAACCTGCGCGCCTGGGCCGGGCTCGATCGGGACCTCACCGTGATCGGCGCCGGCAACCGGGTCGAGATCTGGGACACCGCCGCCTGGGACGCGTACCTCTCCGAACAGGAAGAACCATTCGCCAACATCACGGAGGAGGTGATTCCGGGACTCATCTAGCTCCTGACGCCTGACTCCCAGCCGTTCTGCCTGACACACTTCCCCGGTGGCAGAGACGAATGGATGGGGATCAGGAATCAGGATCCACCCGGGACTATGGCCATCAACGACATCCACACCCCAGTCCTGCTCGACCGCTGCGTCGAGCTGCTCGCACCGGCACTGGAACAACCCGGCGCCGTGCTCGTCGACGCCACTCTTGGCATGGGCGGGCACGCCGAGGCGTTCCTGCAGCGATTCCCCGGGCTCGTCCTGGTCGGACTCGACCGGGATCTCGACGCCCTCGCGATCGCCGAGGAGCGGCTGAAGCCGTTCCGCGACCGGGTTCACCTCGTGCACACCGTCTACGACGGTATCCAGGACGCGCTGGCCGGCCTCGGCATCCGCGAGGTGTCCGGCGTGCTCTTCGACCTCGGCGTGTCCTCGCTCCAGCTCGACCGGGTCGAGCGTGGTTTCTCCTATTCCAAGGATGCGCCGCTGGACATGCGCATGGACAACACCAGCTCGCTGACGGCCGAGCGCATCCTGGCCACGTACAGCGAGCAGGACCTGCGCCGGATCTTCCACGAGTACGGCGAGGAGAAGCTGGCGGCACGCTACGCCAAGGCCATCGTCGAGGCCAGGGAGACCACCCCGTTCGTGCGGTCGGCCCAGCTGGTCTCCGTGATCACCGCCGTCACACCGGTCGTCGTTCAGCGCGCCGGACACCCCGCGAAGCGGGTCTTCCAGGCGCTGCGCATCGAGGTCAACCAGGAACTCGCCGTGCTCGAGCGCGCCATTCCCGCAGCGCTCGATTCGGTCGCGGTCGGTGGGCGCATCGTCGTCATGGCCTACCAGTCCCTCGAGGACCGGATTGTGAAGAAGACCCTGGCGAAGGCATCCGGCTCCACCGCCCCTGCCGGATTGCCGATTGAGCTTCCCGAACACAAACCACTGTTCAAACTTCTGATCCGAGGCGCCGAACTGGCCTCGGACGAGGAAAAGGCGAGAAACCCGCGCGCAACGCCGGTTCGCCTTCGCGCCGCCGAGCGACTGAGGAGAGCCGCATGAGTGACAATCTCGCACGCGTCCTACGACCCGCCTGGGAGAGCACCCCCGACGCCGCTCCGGTGTCGGAGCCTCGCCACATCCAGATCGTGTCGCCGCGCAGCCAGCGACACGCGCGGCCGAAAATCGTCTACGCCCTATCGGCCGTCACCGGCGTGGCGGTCATCGTGATCGCCCAGTTGCTGCTGAGCGTCGGGATCTCCCAGTCCGCCTACGAGGTGTCCCGGCTGCAGGCCAGCCAGGTCGAACTCGGACGCACGGCGGAGAGCGTGACCGAGGACCTCGTGCGGGTGTCCTCCCCGCAGAGCCTGGCCGCGAACGCGGAAGCGCTCGGCATGGTCACCAACTCCAATCCGTTGTTCCTGCAACTGTCCGACGGCGCCGTGCTCGGCGCCCCGGCCTCGGCCAGCGGAAGCCAGGCCGGGACGGCGAGTCTGGTGCCGAACTCACTCCTGGCCGGCGTACCTTTGATCACGGAACTGCCGCAGAACAGCGGCCAGGGAGCCAGCCTCGGCGGTTCACCGGCCGAGGTCCCCGCGGCGGTCGCCCCGGTTGCCCCGGCAGCCGAACCCAACGCTCTGCCGACGCCCACGACCCGCTAGCCCGCCCCGCCTCGCCCGTCTCGCGAGGGACGTCCCGCCCGACCTCCCGTTAGTTGCGTTCCCAGAACGCGCCCAACCCGCGGCCCCGGCCGCAGTAAGGAATCAGAGGTGGCGAGCAGCTCTCGGTCCAGCAGGCGGCGCAGTGCCGCGACGATCCTGATCCTGCTCGTGTTCGTGGCCGTGTTCGTGGTCAGGCTCGTCGACATCCAGGTCGTGCGCGCCGAGACGCTCAGCGCCGACTCGCTGGGCAACCGGTCGGTCGAGCAGCCCGTCTATGGAGCCCGCGGAGACATCGTCGACACGAACGGGGTCGTCCTGGCCGGCACGGTCATGCGGTACAACATCACCCTGTCCCCGCGGAACGCCGCGGAATTCGACCGCACCACCGACGATGGCGACGTGACCGTGACTGTCGCCCAGGCGGCCGCGGAGGTGGGCGCCCTCACCGGGCAGACCGGTGACGAGATCCTCCGGATCATCTCCGGCTCCCTGGCCGCCGACAAGGACTCCGACTACGCCGTCGTCGTGCGGGCCGTGGACGTCTCGGTGTTTCGGGCCATCGACCAGCTCGACATCCCGTGGATGTACGCCGAGAAGAACCCGGGCCGGGTCTACCCGGACGGCGCCGTGGCCGGCAACCTGGTCGGATTCGTCTCCTCCGGGGGTGAGGCCCAGGCCGGCATCGAGCTCGGGCAGGACGCCTGCCTCGCGAGCACCAACGGCACGGAGACCTATGAGAAGGGTGCGGATGGCGTGCGCCTGCCCCAGAGCACCGTCACCACGGCCCGGGCTAAGGACGGCGGCGATGTCGTCACGACCATCGACTCCGACCTGCAATGGTTCGTGCAGCAGGTGCTGGCCGAACAGGCCGTCGCCACAGGCGCGGCCTGGGGCAACGTGGTGGTGCAGGAGGTGAAGACCGGGAAGCTCGTCGCGGTCGCCGACTACCCGTCGGTCGACCCCAACAACGTCAACGGCACCCCCGACGCTGAGGACCGCGGCTCCCGGGCCTTCACCGCCCCCTTCGAGCCCGGTTCTACGTACAAGGCGCTGACCACGGCATCCGTTCTCGACGCGGGGGCCGCCACCCCGCTGAGCCGGGTCGTCGCGCCGTACCGGTACCTGCCGCCCAACGGGGCCAACGTGAACGATAGCTCCAACCACGCCGACCTGAACCTCACCCTCACGGGCGTGATGATCGAGTCATCGAACACGGGCATGTCGAAGTTCGGCGAGTTGATCAGTGACCAGCAGCGCTACGACTATATGAGTAAGTTCGGTGTGGGCTCGGCCTCGGAGTCCGGATTCCTCGCCGAGGAATCCGGCACCCTTCGCCCCTTCGAAGATTGGGACAACCAGACCAAGTACGCGACCATGTTCGGTCAGGGGCTCACCACCACGGCCATTCAGGTCTCCAGCATCTACCAGACCCTGGCCAACAACGGCGTGCGGATGCCCGTGCAGCTGGTCGCAGGCTGCCGCCACGCTGACGGCAGCATGACCGACGTGCCCGAAGCGGTCGGCACCCCGGTCGTGTCGGCCGCCGCCGCCCGGGAGACCGCAGACATCCTCGAGATGGTCTACCAGAAAGCCTGGCTGGCCAAGACGTGGGAGATTCCGGGCTACCGGGTGGGCGCGAAGACGGGGACAGCGCAGATGCCCGATGGTCAGGGTGGGTACACTAAGGGGTATTTGGTGTCGGTCTCCGGCTTCGCTCCGGGCGACGATCCGCAGTATGTCGTTTCGGTCAGCCTCGCCGATCCTGTTAAACTGAACTCTTCCGCGGCATCTGCTCCGATCTTTCAAGAGGTCATGAGTCAGGTGCTGAAGAAGTACCGGGCAGTCCCCTCGGGCGCCGCCGCGCCTGCCCTTCCCGGTACCTGGTAAGAAAGCGAGCCCCGTGACCGAATTGGCACCCTCGGCTCTCCGTCCTCAGCATCCGGTCCCCAGATCGTTGTCGGGACTGGTCGATGAATTCGAACTGTACGTGCACGGCGATGTCGATGGCCTCGAGGTCACCGGCGTGAGCCTGAGCTCCCGAACCGTTCAGCCCGGAGACCTCTATGTCGGCGTTCCCGGGCGGGCGAGTCATGGCGCGTCCTACGCCGCCGGCGCCCGCGAGTCCGGCGCGGTCGCGATTTTGACCGATGAGGCCGGGGCGGTACTGGCCGCCGACAGCGGCCTGCCGATCCTGGTGACCCCGGACGCGCGCGCCGCGCTCGGTGCCGTCGCCGCCTGGATCTACCGCACCGACGCCAATCCGGCCACGCTCTTCTCCGTCACCGGAACCAACGGCAAGACCAGCGTGGTCTACCTCCTCTTCGCCCTGCTGAACCAACTGGGCGTCGTGGCCGGGCTCACTTCGACGGCCGAGCGCCGCATCGGCGACCTCGCCGTGGTGAGCTCGCTGACGACCCCGGAGGCAACCGAGCTGCACGCCCTCCTCTCCCGCATGCGAGAGGCCGAGGTGCGCGCCGTTGCGATCGAGGTGTCCGCCCAGGCGCTGACCCGCCACCGCGTGGACGGGCTCGTCTTCGACGTCGCCGGGTTCACGAATCTGAGTCACGACCACCTCGACGACTACGCGGGCCTCGACGAGTACTTCCAGGCCAAACTCGAGCTGTTCCAGCCTGACCGCTCCCGGCGGGGCGTCATCACGGTCGACTCCGACTGGGGCCGCCGGATCGTCGACGAGTGCCGGATCCCCGTCACCACCCTGAGCAGCAACCCGGATGTCGCCGCCGACTGGCACATGTCCATCGTCTCCGAGAGCGCGCTGTACACCGAGTTCCTGCTCGAGGGTCCCGAGGGGCGCCGCCTGCAGACCCGGGTTCCCCTGGTTGGCTGGTTCATGGCCGCCAACGCGGCCCTGGCCATCCTGATGTTGGTCGAATCCGGCTACGACCTGGAGGCGATCGCCCATTCCCTCGATCGTGACGGCGGAATCGACGTCTATATCCCCGGGCGCGCCGAGCGCATCTCCGGGGACACCGGTCCGCTCGTCTACATCGACTACGGGCACAGCCCGGACGCGTTCCTGAACACCCTCGCGGCCATTCGCAAGTTCACGACCGGTCGCCTGATCATGGTTTTCGGCGCGGACGGCGACCGCGACACCACCAAACGGGCCGATATGGGTGCCATCGCGGCCCGCGGGGCGGATGTCGTTGTCATCACCGACTTCCACCCTCGGTTCGAAGACCCCGCGGCCATCCGTGCCACGCTTCTCACTGCCGCCAGGGAGGCTGTGCCCGGCGGCGAGTTCTATGAGGTGCCCGACCCCCGAACGGCGTTCCGGACGGCGCTCTCCCTAGCGAAAGAAGGCGACGCGATTTTGTATGCGGGACCAGGCCATGAAAATTATCACGAGGTTGCCGGCGTGAAGATTCCGTACTCCGCCCGGGACGATTCCCGCCAGGCGCTGCGCGATGCGGGGTGGCTGTAGATGATCGCGCTGACCCTGGGCCAGATCGCCCTGGCCGTCGACGGAACGCTCCACCTGGACGGAACTTCTCGGAGCATCGACTCGGTGACCGACGGAATTGTGCACACCGACTCGCGCGACACCGTTCCCGGCTCCATCTTCGTGGCCAAGCCCGGTGAGGTGACCGACGGTCACCTCTTCGCTCCGGCCGCCGTCGATCGCGGCGCCACCCTGCTGATCGTCGAACGACACCTTGATCTCCCCGTCGCGCAGATCGTCGTGCCGGACGCCGTGCTCGCCCTCGGCGCCCTCGCCACCGACGTCGTGGCCCGCGTGCGGGAAGCCGGCAACCTCAAGATCGTCGCCGTCACCGGATCCAACGGCAAGACCACGACGAAGAACCTGCTCCGCGCCGTGCTCGAACGTGTCGGCCCCACCGTCGCGGCCCGCGCATCTTTCAACAACGAGGTCGGCGCGCCGCTGACCATGCTCGAACTGACCCGCGACACCCGTTTCCTGGTGGCGGAGATGGGCGCGAGCGGTGTCGGCGAGATCGCCCGGCTCATCCGGATGGCCCGTCCCGATATCGGGATCGTGCTCAAGGTCGGCCTCGCCCACGCCGGCGAATTCGGAGGTATCGAGGCCACGGTCCGCGCGAAGACCGAAATGGTCACCGAGCTGCTGGCGACGGATGTCGCGGTGCTGAATACCGACGACCCGCGCGTCGCCGGTATGGCCGCCTCCACCCGGGCCCGGATCGTCTGGTTCGGTCAGTACGGCGAGGAGGGAGTGCGCGCGACCGCGGTGCACGCCTCCGCGTCCGGAACGACGTTCACGCTGCACCTGGCCTCGGGCCAGTCCCGCCCGGTGGCGTTCCAGGTGCTCGGCGAACACCATGTCATGAACGCCCTGGCCGCCGCCGCCGCCGCCGAGATCCTGGGGGTCCCGATCGACGACATCGTCTCCGCCCTCGAATCCGTGCAGACCGCCGAACGTTGGCGCATGCAGGTCATGGGCGGCCGGGACGGGGTGACCGTCATCAACGACGCCTACAACGCCAGCCCGGACTCCATGACGGCGGCACTCAAGACCCTCGCCCAGATCGGTGTTCCCGGCCGGCGCACCATCGCGGTTCTCGGCGAGATGAGCGAGCTGGGCGAACTGGCTGGTGAGGAGCACGACCGGGTCGGGCTGCTCGCCGTGCGCCTCAACATCTCCCAGCTCATCGTCGTCGGGCGGGGCGCCCGGCGCATGCACATCAGCACCATCAACGAGGGATCCTGGGACGGGGAGTCGGCCTTCGTCGAGAATGCCGACGATGCCTTCGACCTGCTCTGCGCCACGGTGCAACCGGGGGACACCGTGCTGGTGAAATCCTCCAATTCCGCCGGCCTGAGATTTTTGGGCGACCGTCTGGGAGAGTGGTTCTCGTGAGAGCACTTTTGATGGCCGGAGCCTTCTCCCTCGTCTTTACCCTGTCGCTGACGCCGCTGTTCATCCGGCTGTTCAAGAAGCTGGGCTGGGGACAGTTCATCCGCGACGACGGCCCGCAGAGCCACCACGCCAAGCGCGGCACGGCCACCATGGGTGGCATCATCATCATCCTCGGCGCCGTGGTCAGCTATTTCTCGGCGATGTGGCTGACCGGGTCCCCGGTCACGGCGTCGCCGCTGCTGGTGCTGTTCATGATGGTGGGCCTCGGCATGGTCGGCTTCGTCGACGACTTCCTGAAAACGCGCAACCAGCGCAGCCTCGGGCTCGGTGGTTGGGCCAAGATCACCGGCCAGGTTCTCGTGGCCGGCACGTTCGCCATCCTGGCCATCCAGTTTCCGAACGCCAACGGCGTCACGCCGGCGTCGACCCAGATCTCGTTCCTACGAGATCTGCCGCTGGACTTCATGCAATTGGGCAGCATCATCGGCATCTCCCTGTTCGTGCTGTGGATCTGTCTGATCGTGACGGCCACGTCCAACGGCGTCAACGTCACCGACGGCCTCGACGGGCTCGCCACCGGGTCGTCGATCCTGTCGATCGGCGCGTTCATCGTGATCGGCTTCTGGCAGTCCAACCAGGCCCGCTTCGGGGGCGCGGATATCTCCGACCTCTACCGCGCCTACGACGTTCGGGACCCGCTCGACCTGGCCATCGTCTCCGCGGCCATCGTCGGCGGCCTGATCGGCTTCCTCTGGTGGAACACCTCGCCGGCCAAGATCTTCCTGGGCGACACCGGTTCGCTCGGCATCGGCGGCGCCCTCGCCGCCCTGGCCATTCTGAGCCGCACCGAACTGCTGCTCGTGCTGATCGGCGGCCTGTTCGTGATCGAGGCCGGGTCGGTGATCGTGCAGCGCGCCTACTTCAAGGTGACCCGCGGCCAGCGCATCTTCCTGATGAGCCCCATCCATCACCACTTCGAGCTCAAGGGGTGGGCCGAGGTCACCGTGGTGGTGCGTTTCTGGATCATCGGCGGGCTGCTCGTGGCCGCCGGCGTCGGCACCTTCTACCTCGAATGGCTGACCGCCGAGTGACCGGTCGACACTCGGACGACGCCGAGCCCACTGCAGCGGATGCCGCACGCCTTGACGCCCTCACGAGCTGGCACGCCGACTGGTCCGGCCTGCGCGTGGCCGTGCTCGGTCTGGGCGTCACGGGTTTCGCGGCCGCCGATACCCTCGCCGAGCTGGGAGCCGATGTGCTCGTTGTGGCCGGCGATGCTCCCGCCGATACCATCCGCCTGCTCGACGTGATCGGGGCGCAACTGGTGCAGGCGGCGCCCGGCATCGTGCCGGACGAACTGACCCGGCACCGCCCGGAGGTTCTGATCGCCTCGCCCGGCTACCATCCCGACCACGCTCTGCTGCTCTGGGCCGCTGAGGCCGGGGTCCCGGTCTGGGGAGACATCGAGCTGGCCTGGCGCCTGCGGGACAAGGTCGGGCCCGCAGCCGAGTGGATCCTCGTCACCGGCACCAACGGCAAGACCACCACCGTGCAGCTGACGGCCACCATGCTCGCCGCCGCCGGCCTGCGCGTCGCACCCTGCGGCAACATCGGTGTGCCCGTCCTCGACGCCGTACGCGACCCGCAGGGCTGGGACGTGCTCGTGGTCGAACTCTCCAGCTACCAGCTTCACCACCTGCCCCGCACCGGTCCCGGCGCCCTCCTGCCGTTCTCCAGCGTCTGCCTCAACATCGCCGACGACCACCTCGACTGGCACGGTTCGGCCGAGGCGTACCGCGATGCGAAAGCCACCGTCTACGCCAATACCCGGGTGGCCTGCGTCTACAACAAGGCGGATGCCGCGACCATCCGCATGGTCGAGGACGCCGACGTGCAGGAGGGCGCCCGGGCGATCGGCTTCGGTCTCGGCGCCCCCGGGCCCAGCGACTTCGGCATTGTCGAGGGCATCCTCTGCGACCGCGCGTTCCACGAGGACCGGTTCGAGACCGCCATCGAGATCACCACCGCGCCGGAACTCCGGGCCCGCGGGCTCAGCGCGCCGCACCTGCTCGCCGACATCCTCGCCGCCAGCGCCCTGGCCCGGTCCTTCGGTGTCGCGCCCGGTGTCATCCACGACGCCCTGGCGGGTTTCCACCTCGACGCGCACCGGATCGAGATCGTGGCCGAGTTTGCCGGCATCCGCTGGATCGACGACTCGAAGGCGACCAACCCGCATGCGGCGGATGCTTCGCTCAGCGCTTTCGAGACCGTCGTCTGGCTGGTCGGCGGCCTGCTCAAGGACGTCGACGTCGATGATCTGGTGGCCCGGCACGTCGGCCACCTGCGCGGGGCCGTGATCATCGGAGCCGACCGCTCCGTGTTACGGGACGCATTCGCGCGACACGCGCCGGAGCTGCCGGTGTTCGAGATCGACGCCGACGACACTGGTCAGGTGATGCCCGGGGCGGTCCGCCTCGCGGCCGGTCTCGCAGAAACCGGCGATGTCGTGCTGCTGGCTCCGGCCGCGGCGTCGATGGACCAGTTCACCGACTACGCCCAGCGGGGCCGGTTGTTCGCAGAAGCCGTACGGGAGCACCTGGGAGGTGAGGCGGATGAAGACTCCGCCTCGAACCCCGGCGCCTAGGGAGGCCGAGCCCGTCGCCTCCACCCGGATTCATTTCGGCCGGGTGTTCAAGTCCGAGTCCGCGAGCTATTTTCTGCTGCTCGGCACGACACTGTTCCTCGTCGTGTTCGGCTTGGTCATGGTGCTGTCCTCTTCCTCGGTCGACTCCTACCTGGAGAACACCGGCTTCTTCGGCACCGTGTTGCGCCAGGGGGGATTCGCGCTGATCGGCGTTCCAGTGATGCTGATGATCAGCCACCTGCCGCTGAAGTTCTGGCAGCGTGTGGCCTGGCCGATGCTCATCGTCGCCTGCCTCCTGCAATGCCTGGTCGTGTTCACGCCGCTGGGCGTCGAGGTGGCCGGCAACACCAACTGGCTGTCCGTCGGCGGAGTCCAGTTCCAGCCCTCCGAGGCGATCAAACTCGCCCTCGTCGTCTGGCTGGGCATGATCCTGTCGCAGAAGGAGAACCGGCTCGACGACTGGCGCCACGTGTACATTCCGGTCTTCGGCGTGGGCGGCGGCGCCGTGCTGCTCGTGCTCATCGGCGGTGACCTCGGAACCGTCCTGATCATGGCCGGTATCCTTTTCGGAGCCCTGTTCTTCGCCGGCGTGCGACTGCGCCTCCTGGCAGTGCCTCTCGGCGCCGGGGTCGTGCTCGCGGTTCTGATGGCGTTGACGAGCACAAACCGGATGACCCGCATCCTGAGCTTCATGGGAGCCGGCTGCGAAGAGCTCGATGGCCCCATCTCGGCACCCTGCTGGCAGCCGCTGCACGGCACCTGGGCACTCGCCAACGGCGGGATCTTCGGCGTCGGGCTCGGCAACTCCAAGGCCAAGTGGTCCTGGCTGCCGGCGGCCGACAACGACTACATTTTCGCCATCGTCGGCGAGGAACTCGGACTGATCGGGGCCATCGTCGTCCTATTCATGTTCATCCTGCTGGCCTTCGCGTTCCTGCGCATCATGCGCACCAGCACGAGCCTGCAGGCCCGCGTGTCGACGGCCGCCGTGCTCGTCTGGCTGATCGGCCAGGCCTTCGTCAACATCGGCGTGGTCCTGGGCGTGTTCCCGGTGCTGGGTGTTCCGCTCCCGCTGGTCTCCGCCGGAGGCACCGCCCTGCTCACGACCCTCGGCGCGATCGGCATCGTGCTCTCATTCACCCGGGGCGACCAGGCGGAGCCGCCACGACGCAGCTCCATGTCACCCGACACGTCAGGAGCCCGACAGTGACCACCTATCTGCTGGCCGGGGGCGGAACCGCCGGCCACGTGAACCCGTTGCTGGCCGTCGCCGACACCATTATGAGCCGGGAACCGGATGCGACGGTCATCGTTCTCGGCACCCAGGAGGGCCTCGAGGCCCGCCTGGTGCCGGCCCGCGGCTACGAGCTCGTCTTCGTTCCCCGACTGCCTTTCCCACGCCGGCCGAACCGACAGGCCCTCACCTTTTTGCCACGGCTGAACCAGGCCATTGGCGATGTGGCCGATCTGATCCGGTTCCGCACGGTCGACGTCGTCGTCGGGTTCGGCGGCTACGTCTCGACTCCGGCCTACTTCGCGGCGCGCCGGGCGGGGGTGCCGATCGTCATCCACGAGGCCAATTTCCGGGCCGGGCTGGCCAACCGGCTCGGCGCCTGGTTCACCCGCCACGTCGCGGTGGCCTTTCCCGGCACCCGGATCCGCCACCCGCACGTCGTCGGGATGCCGCTGCGACCCGAGATCGCCGAGCTTGACCGGGCTCAGGCGCGCCCGGAGGCCCTGACGTTCTTCGGCCTCGACGCCGACCGCCCCACCCTGCTGGTCACCGGCGGATCCCTGGGCGCTCGGCGCCTGAACAACACCATCGCTTCCTCGGCTCCCGGTCTGATCATGGCCGGTTGGCAGGTGCTGCACATCACCGGCGAGAAGTCGGAGGTGACAGACCCAGGTCTGCACCACTACCGTCTGATCTCCTACTGCGACCGGATGGACCTGGCGCTGTCCGCGGCGGACTTCGCGGTGTCCCGGGCCGGTGCCGGAACCGTGTGCGAACTCAGCGCCCTCGGCATCCCGGCCGTCTACGTGCCCTACCCCGTCGGCAACGGCGAGCAGCGCTTCAACGCGGCCGACGTCGTGGGCGCCGGCGGCGGGATCCTCGTCGACGATGCGGACTTCCTGCCGAACTGGGTGCAGCACGAGCTCGTTCCCGTGCTCACCGACCGGGAGCGCGTGCGCCGGATGGGCGTCGCGGCGGCATCCGTCGGGGGACTCGACGGCTCGGCGCGAATGACCGACTTCATCCACGCCGCCCTCGCGTAGTCACAGCGGCTAACGTTGTTTCAGCACCAGAACACCAGCACCGAACGCACACCAGCATTCGTCTCCGACTGAGAAGAGCCCGCAACCGTGATCAAGCCCGACCTGAACCTCACCATTCCCCGTGACCTCGGCACGGTGCATTTCGTGGGCATCGGCGGCTCCGGGATGAGCGGGATCGCCCGGCTGTTCCTCGCCGCCGGGCATACCGTGACCGGCTCGGATGTGCGCGAGTCCGACAACGTGCTCGCCCTGCGCGAGCTGGGAGCGCACATCGCGATTGGCCACGCCGCGGAGAATGTCGGCGAAGCCGACAGCCTCGTCGTCACGGGGGCACTCTGGCAGGACAACCCGGAATACGTGCTGGCGAACGAACGCGGCCTGCCCGTGCTGCACCGCTCCCAGGCGCTGGCCTGGCTGATCGAGAAGCACCGACTCGTCGCCGTCGCGGGCGCCCACGGCAAGACCACCTCGACCGGCATGATTGTGACCGGCCTGCTCGGCCTGGGCACGCATCCCAGCTTCGTCAATGGCGGTGTGATCGAATCGCTCGGCGTGTCGGCCGGCGCGGGCACCGACGACCTCTTCGTGGTCGAAGCCGACGAGTCGGACGGCTCGTTCCTGCTCTATAACACGGCCGTCGCCCTGGTCACCAACGTCGACCCTGACCACCTCGACCACTACGGTTCGCTTGAGGCCTTCGAGGCCGCGTTCGTCGAATTCGCACAGAACGCGACCGAGTTCGTGGTCATCTCCTCCGACGACGCCGGCGCGGTCAGCGTGACGGGCAAGCTCGCCGGCAAACGGGTCATCACCTTCGGCGAGGACGCCGCGGCCGACGTGCGCGTGCACTCGGTCGTCACCGACGGACCGGTGCGTTTCGGCGTGGCCTGGGCCGGAAGCGACTACTTCGCCACCCTCCGAATCCCGGGCCGGCACAACGCCATCAACGCCGCCGGCGCCTTCGCGGTGCTCGTCGGCCTCGGTTTCGCCCCGGAGGCGTCCCTGGCCGCCGTCTCGGAATTTGGCGGCACCGAGCGCCGCTTCGAATTGCACGGCACCGTGGGTGGGGTCAGCGTCTACGACGACTACGCCCACCACCCCACCGAGGTGGCCGCGGCGCTGTCCGCCGCCCGCACGGTGGTCGGCGGCGGTCGGATCATCGCCGTGCATCAGCCGCATCTCTACAGTCGCACTCGGCTGTTCGCCCAGGAATTCGCCCAGACGCTCGAGGAGAAGGCGGACCAGACCGTCGTCCTCGGCGTGTACGGCGCCCGGGAGGACCCGGAGCCCGGCGTGACCGGCGCCCTCGTTTCCGACCGGTTCACGGATGCCGGCAAGGTCGTCTACGTGCCCGACTGGCAGGAGGCCGCCGACTACGTCGCCTCGATCGCCCGGGACGGCGACTTCGTCGTCACCCTCGGCTGCGGCGACGTCTATCGGATCGTTCCCCAGCTGCTCGCCTCGCTCACGCAGGCGCGCGGATGACCCGCCGACGAGCATGAAGCGGCCCGAGGGCTACGACCGTCCTCCGGCCGGCGCTGAGCGGGCCGCCGGGCCGAAGGCGACCGCCGCGAACAGCGCGGGGGCGAAGCCTGCCGCAGCGAAGACAGGCCGTCCCAAGCCGGGAGGACGCCAGTCGAGCGGTCACAGCGACCACGCGGACACCGAGCCGATCACGCTTCCCGCCGACCCGATCGCACCCGTGTCCCGGCTGCGGGCGCCGGACTCTTCCCCTTCCTCCGCGCCCGCACCCACGGAGCTCCGCGACTCTGCGCTGACTCCGGCCGGGGCCAGACGCAAGCTCCGGGCCGCCCGTCGTGCCCGCAAACTCTATGAGCGGGAGGAGGTGCGCCGCTTCACCTGGCGCTCCCGCCGGCGGCGCAACGTCTGGCTGGCGGCGCTCGGCACCCTCGCCGCGCTCGTCGCCTTCGTGCTCGTCGGCACCTTCTCGCCCCTGATGGCGCTGCGCACCATTGAGGTCGTCGGGGCGAACCGGGTGCCGGCCGAGCAGATCCAGTCCGCCCTCGACGGCCAGCTGGGTACACCGCTGCCGCTCGTGGACTTCGCCGAGGTGAAACAGGAGCTGTCCGCCTTCACCCTGATCCAGAGCTACGTCACCGAGAGCCGTCCGCCGAACACCCTCGTCGTGCGTATTGTCGAGCGGGAGCCCGTCGGCGCCCTCGTGACCGAGTCCGGGTTCGACCTGGTCGACGCGGCCGGCGTAGTGATCCAGAGCGGCGCGGAGCGCCCCGCCGGGTACGCCACGATCGATGCGCGGGCCGGGGTCGGCAGTGCCGGCTTCCGGGCGGCGGCGGCCGTGATCGCGGCCCTGCCGGCAGACATCCGTTCCACCCTCGACACCGTCACCGCCGCCACCACGGACGACGTCACCCTCACGCTCGTGGGCGGCGCGCGCGTCGTGTGGGGGAGTGCGGAGAAGTCGGACTTCAAGGCGGTCGTGCTCGCGGCCCTGATCGTGAGCCACCCGATCGGCAGCGTCGGTGAGTACGACGTGTCCTCCCCGGACAGCGCCGTTCTCCGCTGAGATGTTGGTTGGATCTTCGCGACACGCGGGCGCGCCTCCCCGAGCCTGATCGACTGGCGCATAACTTTCTAAACAGGAATTGCATACTCAGCATAACTTTAAACTTCGACAAGAGGTTTAGGGTTCCACCGGAGGCCGGACGTGTCAACAACAAATCAGAACTACCTCGCAGTCATCAAGGTTGTTGGAATCGGTGGCGGCGGTGTCAACGCCGTCAACCGCATGATCGAGCTTGGCCTCCGCGGAGTCGAGTTCATCGCCATTAACACGGATGCCCAGGCGCTGCTGATGAGCGACGCCGACGTCAAACTCGACGTGGGCCGCGATCTCACCCGAGGCCTGGGCGCCGGCGCCGACCCTGAGGTCGGCCGCCGCGCCGCCGAAGACCACGCAGAAGAAATCGAAGAGGCTCTGGCCGGCGCGGACATGGTCTTCGTCACGGCCGGCGAGGGTGGTGGCACGGGCACCGGCGGTGCGCCGGTCGTCGCCCGCATCGCCAAGTCCATCGGCGCGCTCACCATCGGTGTCGTCACCAAGCCCTTCGGCTTCGAGGGCAAGCGCCGCCAGGCTCAGGCCGAGGCCGGCGTCGCCTCCCTCAAGAATGAGGTCGACACCCTCATCGTCGTGCCGAACGACCGTCTGCTGGAGATCAGCGACCGCGGCATCAGCATGCTCGAGGCCTTCGCCACGGCTGACCAGGTGCTCCTCGCCGGCGTGCAGGGCATCACCGACCTGATCACCACCCCCGGCCTGATCAACCTCGACTTCGCCGACGTCAAGTCGGTCATGCAGGGTGCCGGCTCCGCGCTGATGGGTATCGGCTCGTCCCGCGGCGCGGACCGAGCCATCAAGGCGGCCGAACTCGCCGTTGCGTCCCCGCTGCTCGAGGCCTCGATCGACGGTGCCCATGGCGTGCTGCTCTCGATCCAGGGTGGCTCCAACCTCGGAATTTTCGAGATCAACGACGCCGCTCGCCTCGTGCAGGAAGCCGTGCACCCGGAAGCCAACATCATCTTCGGTGCGGTCATCGACGACACCCTGGGCGACGAGGTGCGGGTCACCGTCATCGCTGCCGGATTCGACGGCGGTGAGCCCGGTGCCAAGGCGGTCGAGGTGCGCCGCGCAGACCTGGTCGCCGCCGGCGTCGCGGCCGGCGCGGGTGTGGGCACGGCGGGCGCTGCGGCGGTCGGCGCGACCGACTCGGCTCCCTACACGGATGCCGCAGCCTCGTCGGTCTGGTCCGGCGTCGAGCCGGGTGCGGCCGTGGCCGACCCGGCCTTCGAGGAAGACCCGGACGACCTGGACATCCCGGACTTCCTCAAGTAGTGCCGCAGGCAGCCAGATGAGTGACTCGGTCAGGCCCGGGGCCGGTGGCCTCGCGGAACGATTGACCGCCGTTCAGGGTGGGATCGTCGCCGCGGCTGCCGCCGCCGGGCGCGACCCGGCGGAGCTCACGACCATCGTCGTGACCAAGTTCCAGCCCGTCTCGCTGCTCCAGGAACTCGCCGCCCTCGGCGTGCGCAACTTCGGGGAAAGCCGCCACCAGGAAGCCCAGGCCAAGGCCGCCGATCTCCTCCACCTCGACCTCACCTGGCATTTCGTGGGCCAGGTGCAGGGGAAGAAGGCCCGGCAGGTGCGGGCCTACGCCGACGTCATCCACTCCGTGGATCGAGCATCGCTTGTCGATGCATTGGCGTCGGAGGATTCGGTCGTCGACTGCTTCGTGCAGGTGAACCTCACGGTTGACCCGTCTCGCGGCGGAGTCGCTCCGGGGGAGCTGCCCAAACTCGTCGAACACGTGCTCTCCACGGCCGGACTCCGGCTGATCGGGCTGATGGCGGTGGCCCCGCTCGGTGCAGAACCGCGCCCATCCTTCGCCCGGGTTCGCGAACTGGGTGAGCAGATTCAGCAGATCGCGCCGAACGCGAAATCCTTGTCCATGGGCATGTCCCAGGACTATGCGGAGGCGATCATCGAAGGGGCGACACACCTTCGAATTGGCACAGCAATCACCGGGAAACGCCCGGTATCCGGTTAATCTGGACAAGAAGAATCACCAACACGGAGGTCGAGATGTCCAACCCGCTCAAGAAAACCATGGTTTACCTGGGTCTGGCAGACGAGGAACTCGAGTACGAGGCGCCCGCTACTGCGCCCGCATCGACGGCCACTCACTCGACGGCGACCGGTGCTGCGGCATCAAAGTCCGCTGCTCCGCACTCCACCCCCAATTCCTCGCACGCCGCGTCGACCGCGTCGTCGTCACACACCGCCGGCGCATCCGCCTCGGCCGGTCGCGCATCGGTGACACCGCTGCGCAAGACCTCCGCTCCGAAGAATGTGGCTGCCTCAGACATGAATGAAATCCTCACCGTCCACCCGCGCCAGTATAAGGACGCTCAGGTGATCGCGGAGTCCTTCCGCGATGGAATCCCGGTCATCATCAACCTGTCTCAGATGAGCGACGCCGATGCGCGCCGCCTCATCGACTTTGCCAGCGGACTGTCCCAGGGGCTGTACGGGAAGATCGAGCGCGTCACGGCGAAGGTCTTCCTGCTCTCCCCGTCCCACGTTGTCGTGTCCGGCGACAATGCCGCGGAGGACTCCGATGCCGAGGCGTCCTTCTTCGCGCAGTCGTAGTTACCGCCGTGTTTGCCGTCAGCCTGATCGGTGCGATCGCCTACTACGCCCTCCTGCTCTACTTCTTCGTGATGTGGGGTCGGTTCATCATCGACCTCGTACGCAGTGTCAACCGGTCCTGGCGGCCGCAAGGCCCCCTGCTCGTCGTGATCGAGTTGGCCTATTCCCTGACCGACCCGCCGATCAAGTTCTTCCGCCGGCTCCTGCCGCCGCTTCGGGTCGGCCCGATCGCCTTCGACTTCGGCTGGAGCATCACCATGCTCTGCGTCATCGTCGGCATGTCGATCACCGGGCTCATGCGCTGACCGCTACCTCGCGCCCCGGACTGGGCATGTATTCTGGTCCGACGGCGTGCCGGGCTGACGCGGTCCGACTACGCGTCGGACCTTGATAGCGTTGGTTGAACGCAAACACAATGTTCGCAACTCGAGTTTTAAGGGTGGAAAGCCATGGCGCTAACTCCGGAAGATGTAGTCAACAAGCGGTTCCAGTCGACTAAGTTCCGCGAAGGATACGATCAGGACGAGGTCGATGACTTCCTCGACGAGGTCGTCGTTGAACTTCGCCGACTGACTGCAGAGAACGAGGAGCTCAAGGCTCGCGTCAGCTCTGGCGGCGCAGCGGAGCCTGCTGCCGCAGCCGAGGTCGCACCGGCGCCCGAGGCCGTCGCGGAGCCCGTCGTGGCTCCCGCTGTCGTGGCCTCACCGGTTGTCGCCGGGCCCATCGACGAGACCGCCGGCACGACCAACCTCCTCCAGCTGGCTCGTCGCCTACACGAGGAGCATGTCAAGGAGGGTGCCGAGAAGCGCGACGCACTCATCGCCGAAGGCCACGCCACCGCAGCCCGTCTCGTTGCCGAGGCCGAAGCTAAGCAGCGCGCGCAACTCAGCATTCTCGACCAGGAGCGCTCCGTCCTCGAGACCAAGATCGACGATCTGCGCACGTTCGAGCGCGAGTACCGCCAGAAGCTGAAGAGCTACATCGAGACCCAGCTGCGCGACCTCGACGCCACGTCGCCGGTCGAGTCGAGCAACGCCTCGAAGTCGAGCTTCCAGAGCTTTGGCGCCTAAGGTTCGAACGAAGAAGCGCCCCGGTGCGTTGATCCTCCTGGCCGTCGTGGCCCTGGGAATTTACGCTCTGGATCAGATCAGTAAGTACCTCATCGTCAGCAGACTGACCGAGGGTGACATCGTCCGGGTTCTGGGAGACGTGCTGCAAATGCACTTCGTCCGGAACCCGGGCGCTGCCTTTTCCCTGGCAGCCGGCATGACGTGGATCTTCTCGATCATCGCCGTGGCCGTGGTGATCCTCATGGTCTGGTTCGCCGGGCGCATCCGCTCTTTGGCCTGGTCTGTCGTCTTCGGGCTCCTGCTCGGCGGCGTGCTCGGCAACCTGACCGACCGGCTGCTGAGGGAGCCGTCCTTCGGCCTCGGTCACGTGATCGATTTCATCTCCACGCCCTGGCTTATCCCCGCCATCTACAACGTGGCGGATATGGCGATCGTGTCGAGCATGATCATCTTCATGTACCTGACCATTCGCGGAATCGGCCTCGACGGTCGCCGCACCGACGCCTCGGACCCGTCCGAATCCACCCCCACCCAGATAGCATCCTGATTCTCGCCATGGAAACACGCTCCCTTCCTCTCCCGGACGGACTCGCCGGAGTCCGCGTCGACGCCGGCATCGCCAAGCTCCTCGGCTTCTCACGCAGCTTCGCGGCCGAAGTCTGCGAGGCCGGCGGAGTCACGTTGGACGGGGTCGTGGCCGGTAAATCCGACCGGTTGCACAATGGAGCGTGGCTGGAGGTGTCCTGGCAGCCCAAGGAGGCCCTGGCGATCGTGCCCATCCCGGTGCCGGATCTCACGATCGTGCACGACGACGAGAGCATCGTGGTCATCAACAAGCCGTCCGGGGTGGCCGCGCATCCGAGTGTGGGCTGGACCGGTCCCA
This sequence comes from Cryobacterium sp. TMT2-18-2, assembly GCF_004402245.1. Taxonomy (NCBI): domain Bacteria; kingdom Bacillati; phylum Actinomycetota; class Actinomycetes; order Micrococcales; family Microbacteriaceae; genus Cryobacterium; species Cryobacterium sp. TMT2-18-2. The sequence goes on along the minus strand of NZ_SOFU01000010.1, from coordinate 89,703 downwards.
CCGTGGTCGGCGCGCTCTCCGCGGCCGGCTACCGCATCGCCACCTCCGGGGCCAGCGAGCGGGCCGGGATCGTGCACCGCCTCGACGTGGGTACCAGCGGTCTGATGGTCGTCGCCAAGTCGGAGACCGCGTATACGGCTCTCAAGCGCGCCTTCCACGACCGCGAGGTCGAGAAGATCTACCACTCCGTCGTTCAGGGCCACCCCGATCCGAGCACCGGCACGATCGACGCGCCGATCGGGCGCCACCCTCGGTCGGACTGGAAGTTCGCGGTCATCGCCGGCGGCAAGGATTCCGTTACGCACTACGAGACGCTCGAGGCCTTCCCCTCGGCGTCACTGGTGGAGGTGCACCTGGAGACGGGGCGCACACATCAGATCCGGGTGCACATGGCCGCCCAGCGACATCCGTGCGTGGGTGACGCCATGTACGGCGCGGATCCCTCGATCACGGCGCGCCTCGGTCTGACCCGCCAGTGGCTGCACGCCAAGCAGCTGGCGTTCCACCACCCGGACACTCGGGAGTGGGTCACCTTCACCACCGACTACCCGGCCGACCTCGCGCACGCCCTCGACGTGCTGCGCGACGCCTGACGCGTAGCGCCCAATTCCAACACCTCGGAGCCGTTTTGTCCTCTCAGAATAAGTCGGGTGGATCGACAGATTCCTTCGTGCACCTGCACGTGCATAGCGAGTACTCGATGCTCGACGGCGCGGCGCGGGTCAAACCGCTGATCAACGCGGCGATCGAGCAGGGGATGCCGGCGGTCGCCATCACCGACCACGGCAACGTGTTCGGTGCGTTCGATTTCTGGCGAACCGCGACCGAGGCCGGCATCAAGCCGATCATCGGCACCGAGGCGTACATCACCCCCGGAACCAACCGGCGGGACAAGACCCGGGTGCGCTGGGGAACCAGCGGTCAGAACCGTGACGACGTCGGTGGCGCCGGTTCGTACACGCACATGACGCTGCTCTCGGAGACCACGGCCGGAATGCACAACCTGTTCCGGCTGTCGTCCAAGGCCAGCCTGGAGGGGTACTACTTCAAGCCCCGGATGGACCGGGAACTGCTCGCCGAGTTCTCGGACGGGCTGATCGGCACGACCGGGTGCGTGGGCGGCGAAGTGCAGACCCGCCTGCGCCTCGGCCAGTACGACGAGGCGAAGAAGGCGGCCGGGGAATTCCAGGACATCTTCGGCAAGGAGAACTTCTTCTGCGAGATCATGGACCACGGCATCGACATCGAGCGCCGCACCATGACCGACCTGCTCAAACTCGCCGGCGAACTCAAACTGCCGCTCGTGGCCAGCAACGACCTGCACTACACCCACGCCCACGACGCGACCGCCCATGCGGCCCTGCTCTGCGTGCAGTCGGCCTCGACCCTCGACGACCCGAACCGCTTCAAGTTCGACTCGAACGAGTTCTACCTGAAGACCGCCGCGCAAATGCGGCATCTCTTCCGCGACCACCCGGAATCCTGCGACAACACGCTGCTGATCGCCGAACGCTGCCAGGTGGAGTTCAACACCAAGGCCAACTACATGCCCCGGTTCCCCTGCCCGGAGGGGGAGAACGAGGAGAGCTGGTTCGTCAAGGAGAACGAGATCGGGCTGGCCAAGCGCTACCCGAACGGCATCCCGGACGAGGTGCGCAAACGAGCCGACTACGAGATCGGCATCATCATCCAGATGGGCTTCCCCGGGTACTTCCTCGTCGTGGCCGACTTCATCATGTGGGCCAGACAGCAGGGCATCCGGGTAGGTCCCGGCCGCGGGTCGGGCGCCGGTTCGATGGTCGCCTACGCCATGGGCATCACCGACCTGGACCCGCTCGTGCACGGGCTGATCTTCGAACGGTTCCTGAACCCTGACCGCGTCTCCATGCCCGACTTCGACGTGGACTTCGACGAGCGCCGTCGCGGCGAGGTCATCCACTACGTGACCGAGAAGTACGGCGAGGAGCGCGTCGCCCAGATTGTCACCTACGGCACGATCAAGGCCAAGCAGGCCCTCAAGGATGCGTCCCGGGTGCTCGGCTTCCCCTTCGGCATGGGGGACAAGCTCACCAAGGCCATGCCGCCGGCGATCATGGGCAAGGACGTGCCCCTGACCGGCATGTTCGACAAGGACCACGCGCGCTACCGCGAGGCCGCCGATTTCCGCGCCGTGATCGAGTCCGACCCCGAGGCCCGGACCGTCTTCGACACCGCCCTCGGCCTGGAGAATCTCAAGCGTCAGTGGGGCGTGCACGCCGCCGGGGTGATCATGAGCTCCGACCCGCTGATCGACATCATCCCGATCATGAAGCGTGAAGCGGATGGCCAGGTCGTCACCCAATTCGACTACCCGGCCTCCGAGGCCCTCGGCCTGATCAAGATGGACTTCCTGGGGCTGCGTAACCTCACCATCATCGACGACACCCTCGACAACATCGCCGTGAACCGTGGACACCGGCCCGTGCTCGAAGAAATGGGCCTGGAAGACCCGGCCGCCTACGAGCTGCTCGCCCGCGGTGACACGCTCGGGGTGTTCCAGCTCGACGGCGGGCCCATGCGGTCGCTGCTACGCCTGATGAAGCCCGACAACTTCGAAGACATCTCGGCCGTCATCGCCCTGTACCGGCCCGGCCCCATGGGTGCCAACTCGCACACCAACTATGCGCTGCGGAAGACCGGCCAGCAGGAGATCATCCCGATCCACCCGGAGCTCGAGGAGGCGCTGGCCGACGTCATCGGCACCACCTACGGCCTGATCGTGTATCAGGAGCAGGTCATGTCGATCGCGCAGAAGCTGGCCGGGTTCTCCCTGGGCCAGGCCGACCTGCTGCGCCGCGCGATGGGCAAGAAGAAGAAGTCGGAGCTGGACAAGCAGTTCGAGGGCTTCTCCGGCGGCATGGTCGCCAACGGCTACTCCATGGAGGCGGTGAAGACCGTCTGGGACATCCTGCTCCCGTTTTCCGACTACGCCTTCAACAAGGCGCACTCGGCCGCCTACGGGGTGCTCTCGTACTGGACCGCGTACCTCAAGGCGAAGTACCCGGCGGAGTACATGGCCGCGCTGCTGACCAGCGTCGGCGACTCCCGCGACAAGCTCGCGCTGTACCTGAACGAGTGCCGCCGGATGGGCATCCAGGTTCTACCGCCCGACGTGAATGAATCGATCGGGTACTTCGCGGCCGTGGGCACGGACATCCGTTTCGGGCTCGGCGCGGTGCGCAACGTGGGATTCAACGTGGTCGACGCGATCCGCGCCGCACGCACCGAGAAGGGCGCGTTTGAGTCGTTCCACGACTTCCTGCGCAAGGTGCCGATCCCGGTGGCGAACAAGCGCACGGTCGAGTCTTTGATCAAGGCCGGCGCATTCGACTCGCTCGGCGCGACCCGCCGGGCCATGTTCGAGATCCACGAAGCCGCGGTCGAATCCGCTGTCAAGATCAAGCGCGACGAGCAACACGGCATGGTCGGCTTCGACTTCGACAGCCTCTTCGACGACCCGCAAGAGAGCGAGCAGGTTCCCGATCGTCCCGAATGGAGTAAGAAGGAGAAGCTCGCGCTCGAACGCGACATGCTCGGGCTCTACGTCTCCGACCATCCGCTGGCCGGGCTCGAGCTCCCGCTGGCCAAGCACGCCAGCACGACCATCGTGGACCTGGTGGGATCGGAGCAGACGCAGGATGCCGACACCGTCACCATCGCCGGGCTGATCACCAGCGTGCAGCACCGGATCGCGAAGAAGTCGGGCAACCAATACGGCATCATCCAGGTCGAGGATTTCGGTGGGGAGATCGCCGTGATGTTCATGGGCAAGGCCTATCAGGAGTTCTCGTCCGACCTGGTCAGCGACTCGGTCGTGGTCGTGCGGGGCCGGGTGAGCCTGCGCGACGACGGCATGAATCTGCACGCGTACAGCATTTTCGCGCCCGAGCTCGGCTTGGCCTCGGAAACCGGCACGCTGACGGTCACGCTGGCGGAATCCCGGGCCACAACCGACACCGTGACGGCGCTGGGTGAAGTCATCACCCGCCACATCGGCAGCTCCGAGGTGCGGATCAAGCTGGTGAAGGGCCACACGGCCCGAGTGTTCGAGCTGCCCCATCATGTGAAGATCAGCGCCGACCTGTTCGGGGAGCTCAAGAGCCTGCTCGGGCCGAACTGCCTGACCTAAGAGAACGAGTCCGAGCCGACCGCTGGTGTCGCCCTCGGCAAGTCAGAGCTGACGGCACCTCGTGGAAGCTGATCCTCACCGGTGACGCGAAGTGCCCGGTGTCGAACCAATTCGACGGAGATTCTCGTGTGAAACCGCTTTCTCGGGGTGGAATGGGGCCGATTCGGCCAGAATCTCCGTCGAATTCGTTCGGGACAGACCTGACTGGCAGCGCCGTGAAGTGCGCTGCCGTCAGGCTCTGCCGACGTAGGCCGCGAGGTGCTGGCCGGTGAGGGTGGAGCGGTCGGCGACCAGGTCGGCCGGTGAGCCCTCGAAGACGATCCGGCCGCCGTCGTGACCGGCGCCGGGTCCGAGGTCGATGATCCAGTCGGCATGAGCCATCACGGCCTGGAGATGCTCGACGACGATGACCGACTTGCCGGAGTCCACGATTCGGTCGAGCAGGCCGAGCAACTGCTCGACGTCGGCGAGGTGGAGTCCGGTGGTCGGCTCGTCGAGCACGTAGACGCCGCCCTGCTCAGCCAGGTGGGTGGCCAGCTTGAGCCGCTGGCGCTCGCCCCCCGAGAGCGTCGTGAGCGGCTGGCCGAGGCTGAGATAGCCGAGCCCAACGTCGGTAAGCCCGCCCAGGATGGCGTGGGCGGCCGGCGTGCGCGCCGCTCCGGCGCCGAAGAACTCCCGGGCCGCCGTCACCGACATCGCGAGCACCTCACTGATATCGCGGCCGCCGAGGCGGTACTCCAAAACGGATGCCTCGAACCGCTTCCCCGCGCAGACCTCGCAGGTGGTGGCGACGCCCGCCATCATGGCCAGGTCGGTGTAGACGACGCCGGCACCGTTGCAGTTGGGGCAGGCACCCTCGGAGTTGGAGCTGAACAGCGCGGGCTTCACGCCGTTGGCCTTCGCGAAGGCCTTTCGGATCGGGTCGAGCATTCCCGTGTACGTCGCCGGATTGCTTCTGCGGGAACCGCGGATGCTGCCCTGATCGATGGACACCACGCCCGCGCCGGTGGGGATCGACCCGTGCACGAGCGAGCTCTTTCCGGAGCCCGCGACCCCCGTCAGCACGACGAGCACGCCGAGCGGGATATCCACGTCCACATCCTTCAGGTTGTTCTTTGTCGCGCCGCGAATCTCCAGCGTGCCCGTGGGGGTGCGCACTGCGGGCTTGAGTGCTGCGCGATAGTCGAAGTGGCGGCCAGTAAGGGTGCCGCTGGTGCGGAGACCCTCCACGGTGCCCTCGAAGCAGACGGTGCCGCCCGCCGCGCCGGCGCCGGGTCCGAGATCGACGACGTGGTCGGCGATCACGATCGTCTCCGGCTTATGCTCCACGACGAGCACCGTGTTGCCCTTGTCCCGCAGCTGCAGCAGCAGTGTGTTCATGCGCTCGATGTCATGGGGATGCAGCCCGATGGTGGGCTCGTCGAAGACGTAGGTGACGTCGGTGAGTGAGGAGCCCAGGTGCCGGATCATCTTGGTGCGCTGGGCCTCCCCGCCCGACAAAGTTCCGGCCGGCCGGTCGAGCGACAGGTAACCCAACCCGATCTCCACGAACGAGTCGAGGATCTGGCGCAACGCCTGCGTGAGCGGGGCCACCGATGGCTCGCTCTGGCCGCGAACCCACCCGGCCAGGTCGCTGATCTGCCAGGCACAGGCGTCGGCGATGCTCACTCCGGAGATCTTCGACGAGCGAGCCGCCTCGCTGAGTCGGGAGCCGCCGCACTCGGGGCAGGTGGCGAACGTGACCGCACGCTCCACGAACGCGCGGATATGCGGCTGCAAAGCGGAGACATCCTTGGACAGGAACGACTTCTGAATCTGCGGGATGAGGCCCTGATACGTCAGGTTGATCCCGTCGACCTTGATCTTGGTCGGCTCCTTGTAGAGCAGGTCGTCCAGTTCCTTCGTGCTGTACCGATGAATTGGCTTGTCCGGGTCGAACCAGCCGCAGCCGCGGAAGATGCGGCCGTACCAGCCGTCCATCGTGTAGCCAGGGATCGTGAGCGCGCCCTCGTTGAGCGACTGGGAATCGTCGTATAGCGCCGAGCGATCGATGTCGTTGACGGTGCCCATGCCCTCGCAGCGCGGGCACATGCCGCCGGTGATGCTGAAGCTGCGCCGCTCCTTCACGGTCTTTCCGCCGCGCTCGAGCGTGACCGCCCCGGCCCCACTGATCGAGGCGACGTTGAACGAGAACGCCTGGGGCGATCCGATGTGGGGCTGACCGAGCCGGCTGAAGAGGATGCGCAGCAGCGCGTTGGCGTCGGTGGCGGTCCCGACCGTGGAACGGGAGTTGGCCCCCATTCGCTCCTGGTCGACGATGATGGCCGTGGTCAGACCATCCAGCACGTCCACCTCGGGGCGCGCCAGGGCCGGCATGAATCCCTGCACGAACGCACTGTAGGTCTCGTTGATCAACCGCTGCGACTCGGCGGCGATCGTGCCGAACACTAGTGAGCTCTTGCCCGAGCCGGAAACGCCGGTGAACACCGTCAGCCGCCGCTTCGGGATGTCGAGGCTGACGTCCCTGAGGTTGTTCACGCGCGCGCCCCGCACCCGGATCCGGTCGTGGCTGTCGGCCGCGGGCGGCGCGGGCATGGTCGTGCTCGCGGCGCTGCTCAGGTCAGTGCTCATCGTGTCTCCCTCTGGTGGCCGGGCCGCCCACGTGGTCTCGGTGGTCGTCGCCTGGTCGAGTCAACCAGCTTCAAGGCCGGTTGTTGCGGTTCCGCCGTGGATGATTCCAGTGTCAGTGCGGTCGAGGCCGTGTGCAAGCTCGATAACCGATGACACAGACGGGGTGGAAGTTTGCGGCGCAGGTATCCGGAGCCGGGCGAGCGTGAGAACGTGAGCCCACGTCCACGGGGTGCGCCGCGCGTGCGAGCCGGGTCCCGAACGGCTCGTGGGACGGACGCGGAAACCCGCACGCAGGTCGTAGCCTTGAGGTATGAGCACAGGCACTCGGGAACCTCTGTACACCACGGCGATTCTGGCCGGGCGGGCCGTGTTCGGCCTGCTGCGGCTGAAGCCATCCGTGACCGGTCTGAAGAATCTTCCGGACACCGGCGGGGCGGTGATGGCGATCACGCACTTCGGCTACATGGACTTCGCCCTGGTCGAGTGGATGCTGTGGCACAAGAACCGACGGCACATCCGTTTCATGGCCAAGAAGGGCGCGTTCGACCAGAAGCTCGTGGGCGTGTTGCTGCGCGGCATGCGTCATATCTCGGTCGACATGAAGGCAGGGGCGGAGGCTTACGGCCAAGCCGTGGCCGCGCTGCGGGCGGGCGAACTGCTCGGCGTGTTCCCGGAAGGCGGCGTGAACGCCTCCTTCACCGTGCGCGAGTTGAAGTCGGGTGCCATCCGGATGGCCGCCGAGGCCGGGGTCCCCGTGATCCCGATCGCGGTCTGGGGCGGGCACCGCGTGCTCACGAAGAACCACAAGCCGGCCCTGCGCGAGGTGTTCGACGTGCCCATCCACTTCGCCGTCGGCGAGCCGTTCACGGTCGCGGCGGGGGAGGGCACGCAGCCGATGACGTTGGCACTCCACGACACCCTGCAGGTTCTCGTCGACAACCTGCAGAAAGCCTATCCGGTGGACGGCGCCGGCCAGTGGTGGCAGCCGCGGCACCTGGGCGGCACCGCGCCCACGCCGGAGGAGGCCGCCGTGGCCGAGGCCGAGCGGCGCCGGCGGCGCGACGAGGCCGGCGCAGCCCCGTCACAAGGCTAGGCCGGGGCGCCGGGCACGCGGTAGGTGCGCTCGTAGTACAGCAGAGCCTCGTCGTTCTCGCCCATGCCGCCTTCCTCGATCTTCACGACCACGACGGCGCTGTTGTGCACCAGTGTGCGTTCGATGATTCGCCCGATCATCCACGAGGTGACGCCCTTCAGCACGGGCAGGCCGTGGGGTCCGGGCTGCCAGTGGTCGCCGACGAAGCGCTGGTTCGCAGGGCCCGACATCACCTCGGCGACGGCACGATTGTGCGCCCCGAGGATGTGGATGACGACCCGGTCGCTCTCGGCGATCGCCGGCCAGGTGCTGGCTGACCGGGCCATGTTGAATGTGGCCAGCGGCGGAACCGACGACAGCGACGCCAGCGAGGTGGCCGTGAATCCCACCGGGGCGCCGTCCGGGCGCAGCGCGGTGATCACCGCGACACCGGCGGCGTGACGCCGGAAGGAATGTTTGAAGGCGGCCAGATCCAGCGGTGCATTGGGATCATCGGCCAGCGGTACGGTGGCGGGCTGGGGTACTTCGGTGTCGCTCATGTGACTGAATCAATCTCCTCGCCATTGAGCCTATTCCCGGTGGACGGGAGTTGATGGCTAGGCTGGAACGCGATGATCCAGACTATTGACCTCCGAGGGACCCGGCCCACTCCGGCGGAATTGCTTGCAGCCGTCCCGCGTGCGCTCACCGACGTGACCGCGGCCAGCGACGTCGCAGCCGAATTGATCGACGATGTGCGGGCCAGAGGCGAGGATGCCCTCCGCGACCAGGCGGAACGCCTCGACCGGGTGCGTCCGTCCCATGTGCGGGTTCCCGCGTCCCACGTCACCGAGGCCCTGGCCGGGCTCGACCCGACGGTGCGCACGGCCATCGAGGAGACCATCCGTCGCGTGCGCATCGCCAGCGCGGCCCAGGTGCCGCCGCAGGTGACCACCACGATCGCCGACGGCGCCACCATCACGCAGCGCTGGCAGCCGATCAACCGGGTCGGCCTGTACGTTCCCGGCGGCAAAGCCGTCTACCCCTCGAGCGTCGTGATGAACGTGGTTCCGGCCCAGATCGCCGGCGTCTCCTCGATCGCGCTGGCGTCGCCGCCGCAGAGCGACTTCGACGGACGCGTGCACCCCACCATCCTCGCCGTGGCGGGCCTGCTCGGCATCGACGAAATCTACGCCATGGGCGGGGCCGGCGCGGTCGGCGCCTTCGCCTACGGTGTTCCCGGGCTCGGCCTGGATCCGGTGCAGCTGGTCACCGGCCCCGGCAACGTCTATGTGGCCGCCGCCAAGCGGCTCGTGCGCGGAGTGACCGGCATCGACTCCGAGGCCGGCCCTACCGACATCCTGGTCATCGCGGATGCGTCCGCCGACCCCGGCGTCGTCGCGGCCGACCTGGTCAGCCAGGCCGAGCACGACGAGCTGGCCGCCGCCATGCTGGTCACCGATTCGGCCGAGCTCGCCGACGCCGTCGCACTGCACCTGGTCGACCTGATGCAGAGCACGACCCACAGCATCCGTGTCACCGCGTCCCTGAACGGGCGCCAGTCGGGGATCGTGCTCGTGGACGACCTCGACGCCGCGGCCGCGTTCAGCAACGCGTTCGGTCCCGAGCACCTCGAGATCCAGACGAGCGACCCGGATGCCGTGCTCGCGCTGATCGAGAACGCCGGCGCCATCTTCCTCGGCCCTCATTCGCCCGTGAGCCTCGGCGACTACGTGGCTGGCTCGAACCACGTGCTGCCGACGGGAGGCCAGGCCCGGTTCGCCTCCGGACTCGGCGCCTACACCTTCCTGCGCCCCCAGCAGGTCGTCACGTACAGCCGGGAGGCACTGCGCGAGGTCGCGGACCACATCGCGGCCCTGTCCGCGGCGGAGGCGCTGCCCGCGCACGGCGACGCCGTCACGGCCCGTTTCACGACGGCGCTGTAAGCTGAGCCCACGATGTTCTGCCCGTTCTGCCGCCACCCGGACTCCCGAGTCATCGACTCGCGCACGAGCGACGACGGACTTTCCATTCGTCGGCGTCGACAGTGCCCCGAATGCGGCCGGAGGTTCAGCACCACCGAGACCGCCAGCCTGAACATCGTCAAGCGCAGCGGGGTCGTCGAACCGTTCAGCCGCGACAAGATCGTGGTCGGCGTGCGCAAGGCCTGCCAAGGTCGTCCGGTAACGGATTCCGACCTGGCCATGCTTGCCCAGCGGGTGGAGGAGACCATCCGGCAGACCGGCGCGTCGCAGGTGAAGGCGAACGAGGTCGGCCTCGCGATCCTGCCGCCGCTGCGCGAACTTGATGAGGTGGCCTATCTCCGCTTCGCGAGTGTCTACCAGGCATTCGATTCGCTCGAGGATTTCGAGACCGCGATCGCCCGGCTGCGCACCGAACACGGATCCCGCACCGAACACGGCTCCCGCCCCGAGCAGGGCAGCGGCGCGGGCGCCGCACACCCGTCCGAGTCGTAGGCGGCACCGTGTACCCGCTGATCTTCTCGCTGTTCCTGACCCGCCTCGACCCCGAACGAGCCCATCACCTCGCCTTCACCGTGATCCGGGCGCTGCCCGCGTTCGGTGTCGGCCGGGTCGTGCACCGCTTAACGCGCCCGCGCACCGACCTCGGTGTCCAGACCCTGGGTCTGCGATTCCAGTCGCCGTTCGGTGTGGCCGCCGGCTTCGACAAAGACGGTGAAGCCGTGCTCGGGCTCGGCCAGCTCGGGTTCGGGCACGTGGAGGTCGGCACCATCACCGCCGTTCCCCAGCCCGGCAACCCGAAACCGCGCCTGTTTCGCTTGATCCCCGATCGCGCGGTCGTCAACCGGATGGGCTTCAACAACGCCGGTGCCCGCGCCGCCCGGGTGCGCCTCGCGCACGTTCGCTCCGCTGCCGGTCGCCCGGTCCTCGGCATCAACATCGGCAAGAGCCGCGTCACCGCGGTCGAGGACGCCACCGCCGACTACCTGGTCAGTGCCGCGCTGCTCGCGCCCCTGGCTGACTATCTCGTCGTGAACGTCAGCTCGCCCAACACGCCCGGGCTACGCGGACTGCAGGAACTCGACCAACTCGCCCCGCTGCTTCGGGCGGTCAAGACCGAGGCCGGCGCCACGCCCCTGCTGGTGAAAATCGCCCCCGACCTCGCCGATGATGAAGTGACCCGGATCGCCGAACTCGTGGTGGAGTTGGGTCTCGACGGCATCATCGCCACGAACACCACGATTGCCCGCGCCGGACTGAAAACGGATGCCGCAACCGTCGAGGCTGCCGGCGCCGGCGGTCTCTCCGGTGCCCCGCTCCAGGCGCGGTCCCTGGCCGTGCTGCGCGTGATCCGGGCCGCTGTGCCCCGGGAGCTGTGCGTGATCTCGGTCGGCGGTGTAGAGACCGCGAACGACGTGGCCGAGCGCCTCGCCGCGGGTGCGACGCTCGTTCAGGGCTACACCGGGTTCCTCTATCGAGGGCCGCTCTGGGCTCGCCAGATCAACCGTGGCCTCGACCGCATCCTCGCCGCAGAACTGTAGCCAACGGAGACAGGCCGCCGAGCCCAAAACACGCCGTCGCGCCTAGATCAGAGCGCTGTCCGCGAGCTGCCGGGCGAGGGCCGAGCCGTCCGGCCCGTACACCCAGCGGGGATCGCGGGGCGCGGGCGCGGCATCCTTCGCCCGGCGACCGGCCAGAACGGCCTGGCTGGGGGAGAGCTGGCGGATCGCGACGGCCTCGACATTGTCGGGGAAGTCTCGCTGGAACTCGCTGTAGATGGCCTCATCGTGCTGGCCGTCGTCGCCGAACAGAATCCAGCGGATCTCCGGGAATTCCTGGGCCAGACGGCGCAGGTTGGCCCGCTTGTGGTCCTGGCCGCTCCGGAACCAGCGGTCGTGGGTGGGACCCCAGTCAGTGAGCAGGAGAGCCCCCGACGGGTACAGGTTGCGGTTCAGGAACCGGGTCAGGGTCGGGGCGACGTTCCAGGCCCCGGTCGACAGGTAGATCATCGGGGCGCCCTCGTTGACCGCGGCGAGGCGGTCGAGGAGGACCGCCATGCCCGGCGTGGGAACTCGGGCGTGCTCGTCGAGCACGAAGGTGTTCCAGGCGGCGAGCAGCGGGCGGGGAAGGGTGGTCACCATGACCGTGTCATCGACGTCGGAGAGGATCCCGCGGCGTACCGTCGGGGCCACGATGAAGAGCGGGGCCTCGACCGGCGCTGCCGTGTCGTCGGTGTGCAGCCGGGCCATCTGCCAGCCCGGGGTGAGCGTGACCGGAATGACGGTGTCGACCACGCCCCCGCGGTCGGCCTGCACCCGGTGGGAGAAGCCGTTGATCTCGATGGTCACCGTCACGTCGTTGACCGGAACGCTGGTGAAGCTGTGCCAGCCGCGAATTCCGGCCTCGCGGCGGTCGGCGTGCCAGTGGCGGCGTGCCAGCTTGGAGCCTGGCTTGGCCGGTTTGGCCAGAAGCACCCGGCACAGGATGCGCACCCACTCGGTCGAGCCGTAGCCGGCATAGGGGATGACCGTGGGCAGGTAGCCGCGTTTGCGGGCGTGGCGTTCGCGCTTGAAGTGCAGCCAGTCCTCGATGCGGGCTGCGCGATGCATCATCTTCGCTGGCGTGCCCGTGGGCGGGATTCGCGGATATGTCGGCACGTCCCTAGTCTGGCATGCGCAGGACGCTACCCGGCATCGAAGTCGGGTCGCCCGGACATCCGAGGGATATTTCTGCCCAGTCGGGCGAGACACGCCGTCACGTCCCACCGCGGGGCACATTGCCGCCTAGTATTAGTGAATTACTCTCAAGGAGGACAAGTGTCACTCAGTGACCTTTTCGGTGGTGATCCTTTTGTGCCGGCCCAGCAGGCCCGCATCGAGCCGATCCAACAGCGCAGCACGGCACGACTGTCCGGTCTGCTCGACGCCGCCGCGGTCGTCGTGGACGAGGTCGGGTTCGACCGCATCACGACCGCCATGGTGGCCGAGCGCGCAGGCGCGTCGATCGGGACTGTGTACCGGTACTACCCCGATCGCGTCGCGGTGCTGCAGGCGCTGCGCGAGCGCGCGGTGCTGCGATTCCGGAGCCGAGTTGCGGAGCAGCTGAAGACGAACGCTCCCCAGGGCTGGTGGCAGGCCGTCGACGTGGCCATCACGGCCTTCGTCGACCTGTACCGCTCTGAGCCGGGGTTTCGCATCATGCATTTCGACGACCGGCAGGGTGTGCCTGTCGTCGAAGCCCCCGACGCGGGATACTTCGCCCGCCGGGTGGCCGGCATGCTGGTCGAGGAGTTCGGCCTCGAGGGCGGCGACGAACTGATCTTCCGGCTCGAGGTCGCCGTCGAGATGGGCGACTCGATCCTGTCGCGGGCGTTCCGCTCCGACCCGCAGGGCGATGAGCGGTTCATCGAAGAGTGCCGCGTGGTCACGCATGACTACCTCGCCGGATACTACGGGCCGAGCGTTCGCTAGGAATTCCGCGATCCGTTGGCTCGCGGGGCCGTGTGATGGTTGGGTGGTGTACCTGCCTCCCGCGTTGTGTCGACTTCGGTCGAGAAATGAGCCATTTTCATGATCGAGTTCCGCTCGGTGAGCAAGCAGTTCCCGGACGGCACACTCGCCGTTGACGATTTCAGCCTGACGCTCGCGTCGCACCAGACGACGGTGCTCGTCGGCTCCTCCGGCTCGGGCAAGACCACCCTGCTGCGCATGATCAATCGGATGGTTGACCCGAGCCGCGGCACGATCGAGATCGACGGGGCCGACATCGCCCAGCTCGAGCCGGTGCCACTGCGGCGCGGCATCGGCTATGTGATGCAAAACTCCGGCCTGCTCCCGCACCGCACGGTGATCGACAACGTCGCGACCGTTCCGCTGCTGCGCGGGGTGCCGAGAAAGAAGGCCCGCGCCGACGCCCTCACCCTGCTTGACACGGTGGGCCTGGACCAGACCCTGGCGGACCGGTACCCCAGCCAGCTCTCCGGCGGGCAGCAGCAGCGTGTCGGGGTGGCGCGCGGGCTCGCGGTCAACCCAAACATTCTTCTGATGGACGAGCCGTTCGGCGCCGTCGACCCGATCGTGAGGGCCGAGCTCCAGCAAGAACTGATCCGGCTGCAGAGCGAGCTCGGCAAAACGGTCGTGTTCGTCACCCACGATATCGAGGAGGCGTTCCTCCTCGGTGACCAGGTCGTCATCCTGCGTGACGGCGGACGGATCGCCCAGGTGGGGGCGCCGGCCGAGATCCTGGCGAACCCGGCCGACGACTTCGTGGCCAGCTTCGTCGGAGCGGAGCGCGGCAAGCGTGCCCTGCATCTGGAACGCCGTGGCGACTCTGACCTGCTGCTCGACAGTGAGGGCCGCCTGGCCGGTGTGCTCGTGGCGCCGGGGAAGACCGCGCACTCCCCGGATTCCCAGGCTCCGCGGTGACCTGGATCTGGTCGAATCTCGACCTGCTCTGGGATCGCACCCTGGACCACCTGATCCTCAGCGTGCCGCCGATCCTTCTCAGCTTCCTGATCGCCGTGCCGCTGGGCTGGCTTGCGAACCGGTACCGTGCCGGCCGCGGCGTGATCCTGACGGCCAGTGGGCTGCTCTACGCCATCCCGTCCCTGCCGCTGTTCTTCGTGATCCCGGCCATCGTCGGCACCAGCCTTCGCTCGCCGCTCAATCTGATCATCGCCCTGACGATCTACGGCGTCGCGTTGATGGTACGCGTGGTGGCCGACGGGCTGGCATCCGTGGACCAGGATGTGCGCCAGTCCGCTGTCGCCGTGGGGTATTCCGGCTGGAGCATCTTCTGGCAGGTTGAGCTGCCGCTGGCCGGGCCGGTGCTCCTGGCCGGCCTGCGGGTCGTGGCCGTCAGCACGGTCAGCCTCGCCACGGTGGGGGCCGTGATCGGCGCGCAGAGCCTCGGCAGCCTGTTCACGGATGGCTTTCAGCGCGGTATCCAGGCCGAAATCATCGCCGGAATCGTGCTGACCGTGGCGCTGGCGCTGCTGCTGGACGGCTCCCTCGTGCTGCTCGGGTGGGTTCTGCTGCCCTGGACCCGCCTGGCGGCGACCGACCGGAGGGCCGTCCGGGTGGCCCGGCTCACGGAGGCGTCAGCATGAACCTGTTCGTTGACGCGGTGAACTGGATCCTCGACCCGGCCAATTTCGCCGGGCCGGGCGGCATTCCGGCGCGGACGATCGAACACCTGGTGTTCACCCTCGTGGCGGTCCTGATGGCCTCCGTGATCGCGATTCCGGTTGGTTTCCTGATCGGGCATACGGGTCGGGGACGTAGCTTCGCTGTGGCCACCTCCGGCGGGCTGCGGGCCATTCCGACCCTCGGCCTGTTGACCCTGGTCGCGCTGTGGGTCGGGATTGGGCTCGGTGCGCCGTACGTCGCGCTCACGGTCCTGGCGATCCCGCCGATCCTCGCGGGTGCCTACGCCGGCTTCGAGGCCATTGACCGGTCCGTCATCGACTCCGCCCGGTCGGTCGGGATGTCGGAGAGCCAGATCGTGGGCACGGTCGAGATCCCCTTGGGGTTGCCGTTGCTGATCGCGGGCATCCGTTCGGCCACCCTGCAGGTCGTCGCCACGGCGACCCTGGCTGCCTATGTGGCGGATATCGGCCTCGGCCGGTTCCTGTTCGCCGGGTTGAAAACCCGCGACTACGCGGAGATGCTGGGCGGGTCACTGCTCGTGATCCTGGTTGCCCTCGTCCTCGAGGGAATATTCACTGTTGTTCAGCGACTTGTCGTTCCCAGAGGCGTCGCGTCCGGACGTCCCCCACTCGACCGTGGCAGGTCAGCCCGACCTGTCCCGGGGATGGATCCCGCCATCACGAAAGGAACCCACTAATGTTCACAGCTCACAGAGGCCGGCTCGCGGCTGTCGCCGCGGTCGCGGTTGGGGCCGTCGTAGCCCTTGCAGGGTGTGCGTCCGGTGACCCGCTGGACAGCGGAAGTAACGCCGACGAGGGGTCCACCACCCTGGTCGTCGGTTCGCAGGACTACTACTCGAACGAGATCATCGCCGAAATCTACGCCCTGGCGTTGGAGGGGAACGGCTTCACGGTCGACCGCCAGTTCAAGATCGGTCAGCGCGAGGTCTACCTGCCCGAGATCGAATCCGGTGCCATCGACGTCTTCCCCGAGTACACCGGCAGCCTGCTGCAGGCCCTGAATGCGGATGCCGCCGGAGGCACCGCCGACGAGACCTACGCGCAGCTGCAGGACGAGCTGCCCGAGGGGCTGAGCGTGCTCGACATGGCCTCGGCCACGGACCAGAACTCCTGGACCGTCACGCAGGCCTTCGCCGACAAGTACAGCCTGACCGACATCGCGTCGCTCGCCGATGTCACCGAGCCGATCACCGTCGGCGGACCGTCCGAACTCCAGACCCGCCCCTACGGACCGACAACCCTGACAGAGAAGTACGGCATCCCCATCGCCGGATTCACGCCCATTGAGGATGGTGGCGGCCCGCTCACGATCAAAGCTCTCGTCGACAACGACATTCAGATCACGAACGTCTACACGGCCAGCCCGAACATCAAGTCGGACAGCCTCGTCGCCCTCGACGACCCGGACGGCCTGTTCTTCGCGGACAACGTCGTGCCCGTGGTGTCCGACAAGGTCGGCGGGAAGGCCGCCGACGTGCTCAACGCCGTCAGTGCCGCTCTGACCGCCGAGGACCTGGTGGGCCTCAACTCCGAGAGCGTGAACGACCAGCTCTCGGCCGAGAAAATCGCTGCCGCTTGGCTCGAACAAGCGAACCTCTTCTAGGCACCAGCTGACTCGGGCACTGCCTGACCAATTCGACGGAGATTCTGCGCCTACGGGCCGGTTTTGGAGCAAAACGGGCTCTGGGGCCGAGAATCTCCGTCGAATTCGTCAGGGGCAGGGGCAGGGGCAGTCGCGGGCTCAGGCGAGGGAGAGGAGCAGCGTCGGCAGCAACAGGAGTGCCCCGGCGCCGGCCGCGACGAAAAGCACGACGGAGGGCGTCAGCGGCGCCGGTGGGGTGATCAGGCGGCGAACGCGGGGTGTCACCAGGTCGAACGGATGGTCCGGGCCGTCGGCGAGTTCGACATCCGTTCCCAGCGGGTCCACCTGGTGTGCCGACCCGACCAGTGCGATCGCGGTGGCCAACGTTCGGTCGTCCACCACCCGCCGGGCCTGGTCGTCGGCGAGCATCTCGACCAGCAGGGCGACCGCGTTCTCGGCGCGGTTCGCGATCGGGAACCACGGCAATGCGCTGTGCCAGGACTTGAAGGCGAGCAGCACGAGGTGGTGCTGCTGCACCAGGTGGGCGCGCTCGTGTGCGATCACCGCGCGCAACTGGTCGGCATTCAGCAATTGCAGAAGGCCGCGAGAAAGCACGGTCGCCGACCGGGTCGCGCCGGGCAGGCAGTACGCGACCGGGGCGTCGTGTTCGATCACACGCGTGCCGGAATGGTTCGGCAGAGGGTCGCTGAGTAGTCCGATCAGGTGCCGGTGCCTGCGGTGCTGGCGCCCCGCGCGGGAGAAGGTCGCGGCGAGGTTGAGCAGCAGATGGCTGCCGAGGATCAGCGCCGCGCACAGCAGGAGTACCGAGCCGAACGACGTGCCGGCCGGCAGTGTGCCGGTGAAGAGATGGCCCGCCAGTGCGCGGATGCCCTCGAACAGGTTCTCGCCGAACGGGATCAGCCCGAAGCTGAGCAGCGAGCCGAGCATCGAGAGCCCTCCGGCCAGGGCGATGGACTGCCACAACACTAGGGCGACCGCGGGGGAGCGGGCCGGCCAGCCGGCGGTGGCAAGCCAGATCGGGACCGGACCGGCGAGCAGCACGGCCACGATCAGAAGCGCTACGGCCGTGACGAACACGACTCGGCCGCTCCGACGCGTGCTGATTGGAGCAGGGACTGGAGTGGGGACTGGATGCCGGTCACTCGCGACCGAGAGGTGCGGTGCCGAGGAGCAGGCGCAAAACGTCGGCCTCCTGAGGGGTGACATCCCCGATGAACCGGGCGAGGGCCGCCTGCCGGTCGGGAGCAGAGCCGAGCACCTCGTGCATCAGCTCCGCGGTATGTTCCGCCCGGGTCGACACGGCCCGGTAGCGGTGCGGCCGGGTGTCTCGGTCGCGGGTGACGAAGCCCTTGGTCTCCAGGCGGGAAAGCACCGTGAGCACTGTCGTGGTGGCGAGTGGTGTGCGCCTCGTGGTGGCGGCCGTCGGGGTGAGCAGCCGATCTCGGAGGTCGTTGGCAGGCAGAGGCGTTGCGGTGTCCCACAGGACATCCATCAGCAGCCGTTCCAGCACTCCCAAGCTCCCCATACTGGGGAGTCTAGCGGGCGGCAATCAACTCTTCTACGTCTCGTAGAAGAGTAATGTTCTACAGACTGTAGAAAAACCCGATGACGCTGGAGGGCGCATGAACGAGTGGCTGGATCCGTTACTCCTGTCGAGATGGCAATTCGGTCTGACTACCGTCTACCACTTCCTCTTCGTACCGCTCACGATCGGGCTGGCGTTCACGGTCGCCCTTTTCCAGACCGCCTGGGTGCGCACCGACAAGGCCAAGTACCTCCAACTGACCCACTTCTTCGGCAAGATCTTCCTGATCAACTTCGCCATGGGCGTCGTTACCGGAATCGTGCAGGAGTTCCAGTTCGGAATGAACTGGTCGGACTACTCCCGCTTCGTTGGTGACGTCTTCGGCGCCCCGCTCGCCTTCGAGGGCATCATCGCCTTCTTCCTGGAGGCCACGTTCATCGGACTGTGGATCTTCGGCTGGGACAAGCTGCCCCGCGGCCTGCACCTCGCCACCATCTGGCTGACCACGGCCGGTTCGATCGCCTCGGCCTACTTCATCCTCGCGGCGAACGCGTTCATGCAAAACCCGATCGCGTTCCGCATCAACGAGGAGCGCGGCCGGGCCGAGCTCACCAGTATCGGCGAGCTTCTGACCAACCCGATCGCTGTGGCCTCCTTCCCACACACGATCTTCGCCTGCTTCATGGTGTCGTCGGGGCTCGTCATCTCGGTGGCCGCCTGGCACCTGCTGCGCAAGCAGCACGTGGAATCCATGCGTCCCGCGCTCAAGCTGGGCATGTGGATGATGGTTGTCTCCGGAGCGCTCACCACCTTCTTCGGCGACTCGCTGAGCCTGGCCATGACCGCGGCCCAGCCCATGAAGATGGCGGCGGCCGAGGCGATGTACAAGACAGCGACGGGCGCCGAGGCATCCTTCTCGATCTTCACCCTCGGCACCCCCGACGGCGTCAGCGAACTGTTCTCGATTCGTATCCCATACCTTTTGTCGTTCCTGTCGACC
Source organism: Cryobacterium sp. TMT2-18-2 (assembly GCF_004402245.1). Classification (NCBI taxonomy): domain Bacteria; kingdom Bacillati; phylum Actinomycetota; class Actinomycetes; order Micrococcales; family Microbacteriaceae; genus Cryobacterium; species Cryobacterium sp. TMT2-18-2. The sequence continues at coordinate 70,555 of NZ_SOFU01000010.1, read as the reverse complement.
CACACCCTCAACGGCACGGTCGAAGGCATCGACAACCTGCAGGCGCAGTATGTGACCCTGTACGGCCCCGGCGACTACACCCCGACCATCTGGATCACCTACTGGGCCTTCCGCTGGATGATCGGTCTCGGCATCGCCCACATCCTGGTTGCCGTCGTCGGCCTCTGGCTGACCCGCGGCGGGCGCAGCCCCCAGGCCAGCTGGGTCTGGAAGATCGCCATCTGGAGCTTCCCGTTCTCGCTTCTCGCCATGAGCGTCGGCTGGATCTTCACCGAGATGGGCCGGCAGCCCTGGCTGGTGTTCGGACTCCTGCGCACCCAGGACGGCGTGTCACCCAATGTCAGCGGCGTCGAGATCCTGATCTCGCTGATCGCCTTCACGCTGATCTACGGCGCCCTCGCCGTCGTCGAATTCAAGTTGATCCTGCAGGCCGTGCGGACGGGACCTGCCTCACTGGCGGAACCCGACCCGGTGTCCGGCAAGGTCACGCCACAGGTCACGGTCTACTAGGAGCGCATGATGGATCTCAACATTCTCTGGTTCTGGATCATCGGTGCACTCTTCATCGGCTACTTCGTTCTGGACGGCTTCGACTTCGGCGTCGGCATGTCGCTGCCCTTCCTGGGCACGGACGACCTCGACCGCCGGGTCATCATCAACACCATCGGGCCGATCTGGGACCTCAACGAAACCTGGCTGATCGTGGCCGGTGCAGCACTGTTCGCCGCTTTCCCGGAGTGGTACGCCACCCTGTTCAGCGGGTTCTACCTGGCCCTGCTGGTGATCCTGCTTGCCCTCATCCTGCGCGGGGTGTCATTCGAATACCGGCACCAACGCCCGGAAGCGGCCTGGAAGAAACGCTTCGACCTCATGATCGTGATCGGGTCCGCCGTTCCCGCCCTGCTCTGGGGCGTCGCCTTCTCCAACATCGTGCAGGGCGTTCCACTGGACGCCGGCCACAACTACATCGGCTCCTTCTTCGACCTGCTCAACCCCTACGCCCTCCTCGGCGGTCTCACCACGCTGCTTCTGTTCTTCACCCACGGCGTGGTGTTCATCTCCCTCAAGACCGAGGGGGACATCCGTCAGCGCGCTCAGAAGCTCGCCGTCAAGGCCGGGGTCGCCACCATCGTGATAGCCGCCTCATTCCTGGTCTGGACTACCCTCGCCTTCGGCAGCCTGGCCACCGGCGCCTTCGCCGCCCTCGCCGCGGTCGCCCTGATCGGGGCGTTCCTGGCGAACCTGCGGGGCGCCGAAGGCTGGGCCTTCACGCTGATGGCCGCGACGATCGCCCTCGCGGTGCTGACGCTCTTCGCGTCCCTGTTCCCCGACGTGATGCCGGCGAGCAACGGTGCAGCCAACAGCCTGACCATCGAGAACGCCTCCTCGACGCCGTACACACTGCAGGTGATGAGCTGGACCGCCCTGTTCGCCATGCCCGTCATCTTCCTATACCAGGGCTGGACCTACTGGGTTCTGCGCAAGCGGGTCAGCCGCGCGACCGTGTCGGCCGACGTAGAGTCCGCCGTACACTGAACTTAAATGCGCCCCTTCGATCCTCGGCTCCTCCGCTACGCGTCAGCCGCTCGGTGGTTCCTGTCGGTGGGTGCCCTGCTCGGACTGGCGCAGACCGTCACGGTCATCGCGTTCTCCTGGCTGCTGAGCCAGAGCATCACCCTCGCGTTAACCGGGGCCTCTCCGAATTCGCTGGCCTTCACCATGGCCGCCCTTGCGGGCGTGATCGTGGTGCGGGCGGCGCTGGCGTGGCTCCTCGAGGTGGCCGCCACCCGCGGGGCAGCCCAGGTCAAGAGTCAGCTGCGCCGCCAGGTGCTCGACCGCGTCGCCGAGCGCGGCCCGGATTGGCTCAGCGGCCGGGCCAGCGCCGGTGTCTCCACCCTGGCCACCCAGGGGCTGGACGCGCTGGACAACTACTTCGCCCGCTACCTGCCCCAGCTTTTGCTGGCGGCGATCAGCACGCCCCTGCTGATCCTGGTGATGCTCTGGCAGGACCTGCCCAGCGGCATCACAGTCATCGTCGTGCTGCCATTCATCCCCGTCTTCATGGTGCTGATCGGCCAGGCCACCCAGTCCGTGCAGCGGCAGCAATGGGAGTCCCTGCAGCGGCTGTCGACGGGGTTCCTCGACCTCGTCGGCGGGCTCGGCACGCTTAAGATCTACGGTCGGGAGCGACGCCAGTTCGCCCGGGTGCGCACCATCACCGAGGACTACCGCGCCCGCACCATGAAGGTGCTGCGGGTCTCCTTCCTCAGCGGGTTCGTGCTCGAACTGGCGGCCAGCCTGTCGGTGGCCCTCGTCGCCGTTTCCATCGGGCTGCGCCTGGTCGACGGAAGCCTCGCCCTCGGCGTCGGCCTGTTCGTGCTGCTGCTGGCCCCGGAGGCTTTTCTCCCCGTACGGCAGGTCGGCACCCAGTTCCACGCCGCGGCCGACGGTCTGGCGGCCGCCGAGGAGGTCTTCGCCATTCTCGACGACGGTGCCGGGCTCCGGGACGCGGCGATCCCGGCTGCCTCGACTGTCCCGTCTGGCGCGCCCACCGGAGCGGGCCCCGCGGATACCGGCACGCTCCGATTCGAGCACGTCACGATCCAGCGGGGCACGGATGCCCCCGTGCACGACTTCAGCGCCGTCTTCCGCCCCGGCGAACTCACCGTGGTCGTGGGCCCGAGCGGCACCGGAAAATCCACGCTGGTGGCCGCACTGCAGGGATTCGTCCCCTTCGACGGGCGGATCCTGCTGAACGGTGCGGAGCAGACCCCGGGCACACCGCGCCCGTGGCTGGCGTGGGCCGGGCAACGGCCGGGACTGTTCCAGGGAACGATCGCCGACAATCTCGCGCTCGGTGACGCGTCCGTCGATCGGGACACCGTGGCCCGGTCGCTGGAGTGCGCCGGAGTGGGCGATCTGGAGCCGGCCACCATGCTCGGCATCGCCGGCGAGGGACTCTCCGGCGGACAGGCCCAGCGGGTCGCAGCGGCCCGCGCCATCTACCGCGCCGAGAGCCACGACTGCGCCGTGGTCGTTCTCGACGAGCCCAGTTCGGCGCTGGACGAGGCGGCGGAGGCCTCCCTCGTCGCTGGCCTGCGCCGGCTCACGACCGAGGGGCGGATCGTGATCGTGGTCAGCCACCGGCCCGCGCTGCGGGACGCCGCCGACCAGATCGTTGCCCTGAACGAGGTGGCCCATGTCTGATTCCCGACCCAGCGCGAGCGGGAGCGCGAGCAGGATCGCCGGCCCCCGGCCGGCCGGCCGGGCCGAGGTGCGCGCCGTGCTGCGCCTGGCCCAGCCGATCGCCCGCCGGTTCGCCCCCGGCCTGGCCGCGGGCGTGCTGAGCGCGGTCTTCGCGGTGGCCCTCCTGGCGTCGTCGGCGTGGCTGATCACCCGAGCCGCCGAGCAACCGCCGGTCATGTTCCTTTCAATGGCGGTCGTCGGGGTGCGTGCGTTCGCCCTCGGCCGGTCTGCGTTCCGCTACCTCGAGCGTCTGGCCAGCCACGACGCCGCATTCCGCCAGCTGGCTGACCTGCGCGTGGGCATCTTCTCCCGGATCCTGCCGCTCTCCCCGGCCGGCCTCGGAGGCACGAGCCGCGGCGACCTGCTCAGTCGCCTCGTGCGCGACGTCGACGACCTGCAGGACTTCCCGCTGCGGGTGGTGCAGCCTCTGGCCACGGCGGGGATCCTCGTGAGCGTGAGCGTGGTCGGGGTCTGGCTGGTTCTCCCCGCCGCCGGTGTCACGCTGGCGCTGGCGCTCCTCGTTGCCGGTCTGCTCGCCACCGTCACCTCCAGTGCGCTGTCCGCCCGGTCGGAACGCCAGCTTGCACCCCTCCGCGGAGCCCTCGCCGGCGAGGTGCTCGAGGTGGTGGAGAACCTCGACGTGCTGAGCGCCTTCGGGGCCCTCGACGCCCGCCTGGCCACCCTTGCGGCGGCCGACGACCGGCTGCGCCGGGCCTCCCTGCGCCGGTCGCTGGGCGTGGGCGTGCAGGGAGCCGTGCTGTCACTGTTCGCGGGTCTGGCGACGGTCGCCGCGCTCCGGGTCGGCATTCCGGCCCTCTCCGGGCCGGCTGGCCTCAGCGGACCGGGCTTCGTTGTGGTCGTGCTCGTGCCCATGGCGGTGTTCGAGGTGTTCGGAATGATCCCGCTCGCGCTCGGCGTCTGGCGCCAGGTGCGCTCCAGCGCCGCGCGGGTGGCGACGGCGGTGCCGACCAGCGTCCCCGCGGAGATCCCGGCGGAGTCGGTGACCGAGCCGACGGATGCGCCGGCGGATGCGATGTCCACCACGAGCGTCAGCGCCCGCCCGGTGCTCGAACTCACCGACGTGGGTGCCCGCTGGCCCGGTTCCGCTACCCCGGCGGTCACGGGCATCACCCTGCGCCTGGCGCCGGGAGACCGTGTGCACCTGGCAGGGCCGAGCGGCGCCGGCAAGACCACCCTGGCCCAGACCCTGGTGCGCTTCCTCGACTACACGGGCTCGTACCGGCTCGACGGCGTCGAGGCGCGCACGCTGGCCCCGGCCGAGGTGCGCCGCCGGGTGGGACTGTGCGAACAGCGTCCCTGGCTCTTCGACGACAGCATCCGTCAGAACCTGCTCTTCGCCCGCGCGACGGCCACCGACGACGATCTCGAGGCCGTGCTCGCCCGGGTCGGGCTGGGGGAGTGGGCCGCCCAGCGGGGGGGCCTCGACGCCCGGGTCGGCGAGCGGGGTGCCCTGGTCTCTGGCGGTCAGGCCCAGCGAATCGCGCTGGCGCGCGCGTTGCTGGCGGATTTCCCGGTGCTCATCGTCGACGAACCTACCGCCAACGTCGACGAGGCGCAGGGCGACATGCTCGTGCGGGACATCCTGGTCACGGCCGCGGAGGACGGCCGTGCGGTGCTGCTCATCTCGCACACGCCGGTGCCGGACGACCTGATCACCGCGAGGGTCGTCGTGCCCGGCCCTACCGGCTGAACCCGACAGCCGAACGAGGGGTCGCCCGACCGAACGTGGGGTCAGACGACCGGAGGCTCCGGCTGCTCCATGTGTCGCTCCTCGCGGCGGTGCAACCACCGTTTGACCAGGAACACGAGCAGCACGAAGGCCGCGATCGCACCGACGAAGAGGTACCCGGCGAAGTGGAGCCGGTCGGAGAGCTCGCGGTAGCCTTCGGCGGCGGCCGAACCGATCGACACGTAGGCCACCGCCCAGATCACGCAGGCGGGCACGGTCCACTTCATGAAGGTGCGGTAGGGCATCGGGCTCATCCCCACGGTCAGCGGGATCAGCGAGTGCAGCACGGGCAGGAACCGCGACAGGAACACGGCAATGCCGCCACGCCGTGCCAGGTAGATCTCGGCCCGGGCCCAGTTGCGTTCCCCGAGCCGGCGCCCGAGGCGGCTCATCCGGATCCACGGCCCGAAGTGGCGGCCGAGCGCGAAGCCGATGCTCTCGCCGATCAGGGCTCCGACGATCACCGCGGCGACGAGCCCCAGGAACTCGGCCGTGTTGCTCACCGCCGTGCTCGCCACGATCACGATGGAATCGCCCGGCACGACCAGGCCGACGAGAACGGATGTCTCCAAAAGCATGCCGAGTCCGGCCAGGAGGGTGCGCAGCACCGGATCCACGCTGGAAACCGTATCCAGGATCCAGCTGAGGATATCGTTCACGTCTCACAGCCTAAGCCGTGCGCCCGCAGCGGGGCTGGGGACCTGCCCTTGCCCCGCGACTGGGGGATACGCTAGCGTCGCCCCAGGGCCGCTCAACGACGACCGGCCCACGTTCGATCCAGTCTGAGGGACCCTCATGAAACAGAATCGGAATATTCGTCTCGCCGCCGTCGGCACGGCCGTGGCCCTGTCGGTCAGCGTCGGGCTACCCGCCTACGCCGACAACGGAACGGACACCGGCGCGCTGCGCGAAGCCGTGACGGCAGCCGGCATCATCGACCACCTGGAGGAGCTCCAGAAGATCGCGGATGCCAACGGCGGCACGCGTGCGTCCGGCACGCCGGGGTACGAGGCATCCGCCGTCTACGTCGAAGAGCAGCTCACGGCCGCGGGCTACATGCCGATCCGTCAGGCCTACTCCTATGAGCAGTTCGTGCTGAATGCGGAGTCGTTCGCGCAGTTCACGCCCACCCCCACCACCTACGCCGGCGGCACCGACTTTGCCACGATGAGCTACTCCGGCTCCGGCACGGTCTCGGCGGCGGTACAGGCGGTCGACATCAACCTGGTCGGCGACCGGGCCTCGACCAGCGGCTGTGAAGCCGCAGACTTCGCGGGCTTCACGGCCGGGAACGTCGCTCTGATCCAACGCGGCACCTGCACCTTCCGGGTCAAGGCCGACAATGCGATCGCGGCCGGCGCCGCCGGCGTGATCATCTTCAACCAGGGAAACGCCGATGATCGCCTCGGTATCGTCAACGGCACTCTGGACGCCCCGCAGACCGCAGTTCCGGTCATCGGAACGACCTTCGTGCTCGGCGCGGCTCTGGCCGGGCAGCCTGCCCCGACCGTGCGGCTGGCCGTGGATGCTGAGGTCACCGTCACCGAATCCTTCAACATCCTGGCCGATTCGGCCGGTCGCGCGGACCGCACGGTCGTGGCCGGAGCGCACCTCGACTCCGTTGCCGAGGGCGCGGGAATCAACGACAACGGCAGCGGCAGCGCCGCCATCCTGGAAACCGCCATCCAGCTCGCCGCCTCCGGCAACGCACCCACCAACCGGGTGCGGTTCGCGTTTTGGGGCAGCGAGGAAGATGGACTGGTCGGTTCCGAGTACTACGTTTCACAGCTGACGAAACGCCAGATCAAGGCGCACGCCGTCAACCTGAACTTCGACATGGTCGCATCGCCGAACTTTGTGCGCTTCGTCTACGACGGTGACGGCTCGTCCTTCGGCACCACCGGCCCGAACGGGTCGGCGCTGGTCGAGAAGGTCTTCCTGGACTACTTCGCCTCGCAGGGGCTGGCCACAGAACCCACCGAGTTCGACGGTCGGTCCGACTACTTCGGGTTCATCGAGAACGGCATTCCCGCCGGCGGGCTGTTCACCGGTGCGGAAGACCTGATGACGGAGGCCGAGGCGGTCACTTATGGTGGCGTCGCCGGCGCACCGTACGACGCCTGTTACCACGCCGCATGCGACGACATCACGAACATCAATGCGGAGGTGCTGGAGCAGATGGCCGATGCCATCGCCCACACGACGATGACGTTCGGCGAGACCACCTCCGCGGTCAACGGCACGACCAGGGGCGGCGGCTCCGGCTCGACGGGGCTCCAGTTCAAGGGCAGCCTCGCTGTGAAGTAGTCACGCTGCGGCACCTGACGGAGAAAGGTGGGGAGGCAGCCCGCGGGCGGCCTCCCCACTGCGTCCCCGGTGGGGTCGGGGGTGCGGTCCCGGCACCCCGACGAGTGGGTCCGAACGAAGTCGACGGATAGAGCAGGGGGGCCGAGATTTTGCCCGGATCAGGAGCTGCCATACGGGAAGAGCCGTTTTTTCCGCAGAATCTCCGTCGAATTCGTTCGAGACATGGCACTGAGTTCGGCATACGTTCGGCCGGGGCGGCAGATCGCTGCACTTCGGGGAGAATCCCGGCACCTAGGCTGGAAGTGTGACCGGGCCGACTCAGAGCATCCTCCTGCCCGAGTGGTGGGATCCGGCCCGCGTCTTCGACACCCTTTACCGCAACAGCCCGTACGCGTTCTGGTTGGATGCGGGCAACGGCGCCGAAACCGGCCTCAGCTATCTTGGGTCCGCGTCGCCCGGGTCCCGGTTTGTTACCGCCTCGGTGCCCGAGGGGACCGTGACGGTCTCGGTCGCCGGCGATCCGTTCGTGCCGGGTCACCCTTCACCCGGGACGATCTTCGAGTTCCTGCGCGCGGAGCAGGCCGGCTTCCACGACGATGCCACCGAAGATACCGGCACCGACGATACCGGCACCGACGATACCGGCGCCGACGATGCCGGCGGCTTTCGGCTGGGCTGGGTGGGCTGGCTCGGATACGAACTCGGTGCCCAGACCCTCGGCACGCCCGTGCACGACTCCCGCTACCCGGATGCCGCCCTGCTCGAGGTGCACCACGTGCTGGTGTTCGATCATGCGGCACGAACGGTCAGGGCGCTCGCTCGCCGCGCTTCCGGCGACGCGACGGATGCCCCGCAGGCGTGGGCCGATGCCGTGCTCGATGCTCTCGCCGCGTCGGAGCAGCCACCCGCGGCATCCGCGAACCGGCCGGTCACGTGGCCTGCCGGCTCCGCTGCCGGCCCCGTTGCCGCTGCCGGCGTAGCCCGGTGGCGGCACGACGTGCACCGCTACGCCGAGCTGATCGAGGAATGCCAGGCGTTCATCCGGGCCGGTGACGCCTACCAGCTCTGCCTCACCAACGAGATCCTGGTCGACGTGCGGCCGCATCCGGTCGAGGCCTACCTGGCGTTGCGCGCCGGCAGCCCCAGCCACCACGGCGGGCTGCTGCGTTTCGGGGACACCGCCCTGCTCAGCGCCTCCCCGGAACAGTTCCTGACCGTGACCCCGGGCGGCCTGATCACCACGAAGCCGATCAAGGGCACTCGGGCGCGCTCCCGGATGGCCGACCGGGACCGCGAGCTCCGCGACGAGCTCGAGGGCAGCGGCAAAGAGCGTGCCGAGAACCTGATGATCGTCGACCTGATGCGCAACGACCTCGGGCGGATCGCCGAGCTCGGCAGCGTGCAGGTCACGAACTTGCTCGCCGTGGAGAGTTACGCGCACGTGCACCAGCTGGTCAGTACGGTCGAGGCGCGCCTGGCCGCGGGACTGACCGGGGTGGATGCCGTGGCGTCCTGCTTCCCCGCCGGGTCCATGACCGGGGCACCGAAGATCAGTGCGATGACCATCCTCGACGCCCTCGAGTGCGGACCGCGCGGGCTCTACGCCGGGGCCTTCGGCTATCTGGGGCGAAACGGCGCGGTCGACCTGGCCATGGTCATCCGCAGCATCGTGCTCAGCCCGGACGGGGCCTCCATCGGCACGGGCGGCGGCATCACGGCGCTGTCCGATCCGCTGGAGGAGATCGAGGAAACCCGGCTGAAAGCGGCGGCGCTCCTGGCCGTCCTCGGCGTTCCTCGATCCAGCGCCGCCACGGGCCAGGGCCAGGTTTAGTAACCTAAGAGCTTGGACGCCGCCTCCGCGCGGCCCGGTGCCTGCTGGCGCAATCCCCACTGCAACGAAGAGAGTCACGTGGCACACGAGTACGACCACACCCGCACCGGCCAGGACAGCGAAGAAAAAGTTTACGATTTCGCCGCCATCCAGGCGAAGTGGCAGCCGATCTGGGAAGAGCTCGACCCCTTCCGCACGAACGATCCCGACGACGTTCGACCGCGCAAGTACGTGCTCGACATGTTCCCGTATCCCTCCGGCGACCTGCACATGGGCCACGCCGAGGTCTATGCCCTCGGCGACATCGTCGCCCGGTACTGGCGTCAGCAGGGCTTCAACGTGCTACACCCCATCGGTTGGGACTCCTTCGGGCTACCCGCGGAGAACGCCGCGATCAAGCGCGGCATCGACCCGCGCGGCTGGACCTACGACAACATTGCGCAGCAGAAGAAGAGCATGAAGCTCTACGCGGCATCCTTCGACTGGTCCCGCGAGCTGCACACCAGCGACCCCGAATACTACAAGTGGAACCAGTGGCTGTTCCTGCAGCTGTACAGGAAGGGCCTCGCCTACCGCAAGGACAGCTGGGTGAACTGGGACCCGGTAGACCAGACCGTCCTCGCCAACGAGCAGGTCCTCGCCGACGGCACCTCGGAGCGCAGCGGAGCCGTGGTGGTCAAGAAGAAGCTCACCCAGTGGTACTTCAAGATCACCGACTATGCGGACCGCCTGCTCGACGACCTGAACCAGCTCGAGGGCACCTGGCCGGCGAAGGTGCTGAACATGCAGCGCAACTGGATCGGCCGCTCCATCGGCGCCGACGTCGACTTCGTGATCGAAGGCCGCAAAGAGCCCATCAGCGTCTTCACGACCCGCCCCGACACCCTCTACGGCGCGACCTTCATGGTCGTCGCCCCCGACGCGGACCTCGCCGCCGAGCTGGTCGCGGATGCCTCGCCCACCGTCAAGGAACGGTTTCAGGAATACCTGGTCCAGGTTCAGAACAGCACCGAGATCGAGCGTCAGGCCACCGACCGGGAGAAGACCGGCGTGTTTCTCGAGCGCTACGCGGTCAATCCGGCCAACGGCGAACGCCTGCCGATCTGGGCCGCGGACTACGTGCTCGCCGACTACGGCCACGGTGCCGTGATGGCGGTGCCGGCCCACGACCAGCGCGACCTCGACTTCGCCCGCCGTTTCGACCTGCCCGTGATCGTGGTCGTGGACACAACCGCCGCGGTCACCGGCATGATCCCCGTGATCACGCAGGACATGATCGACGGCACCCCGGAGCTTACCTCCCTCGACCCGACTCGCACCGGCATCGCACTGACCGGGGAAGGCCGCCTGATCAACTCGGGCGCGCTCAACGGTCTCAGCAAGAACACCGCGATCAAGCGCATGATCGAGCAGCTCGCCGCCGACGGTACCGGCCGCGCCGCCAAGAACTACCGTCTGCGTGACTGGCTCATCTCCCGTCAGCGCTACTGGGGCACGCCCATCCCGATCATCCACGGCCAGGACGGCGCCGAGATCCCCGTGCCGGAAGACCAGCTTCCCGTGTTGCTGCCGCCCACCGACGGCCTCGACCTCAAGCCCAAGGGCACGTCGCCGCTGGGCGGCGCGACCGACTGGGTCAACGTGCCCAACCCGATCGACGGCACCCCCGCACGCCGCGACGCGGACACCATGGACACCTTCGTCGACAGCTCCTGGTACTTCCTGCGCTTCCTGAACCCCACCGACGACACGAAGGCGTTCGACCCGAAGGAAGCCGAGAAGTGGGCGCCCGTCGACCAGTACGTCGGTGGCGTCGAGCATGCCATCCTGCACCTGCTCTACGCGCGCTTCATGACCAAGGTGCTTTTCGACCTCGGCTATGTCAGCTTCACCGAGCCGTTCACGGCCCTGCTGAACCAGGGCATGGTCATCCTTGACGGGGCCAAGATGTCCAAGAGCAAGGGCAACCTGGTCTACTTCACCGAGGAGGTCGACCAGTTCGGCGTCGACGCGGTACGGCTCACCATGGCCTTCGCCGGACCGCCGGAAGACGACATCGACTGGGCGGATGTCTCGCCGGTCGGCTCCGCCAAGTTTCTGGCCCGCGCTTGGCGCGTCGCCCGCGACGTCACGAGTACGCCCGACATCGATTGGAGGTCCGGCGACGCCGGTCTCCGCCGGGTCACCCACCGTTTCCTGGCCGATGCGCCCGGCCTGGTCGAATCGTTCAAGTTCAACGTGGTCGTCGCCCGACTGATGGAACTCGTCAACGCCACCCGCAAGGCGATCGACACCGGCGTCGGCCCCGCGGATGCCGCGGTGCGCGAGGCCGCGGAGGTCACCGCCATGGTGCTCAACCTGTTTGCTCCGTACGCGGCCGAGGACATGTGGCAGCTCCTCGGCCATGAGCCGTGTGTCGCCCTCGTGCAGTGGCGCAAGGCCGACCGAACCCTGCTCGTAGAGGAGTCGGTCACGGCCGTCGTGCAGGTCGACGGCAAGGTGCGCGACCGCATCGAGGTGTCCCCGAAGATCTCCGGCGACGAGCTGGAACGTCTCGCACGTACCTCGGCCGAGGTCATCCGCCGGATCGGTGACCGCGAGATCATGAACGTGATCGTGCGCGCGCCGAAACTCGTCAGCATCGTCACCCGCGGTCAGTAGCACCCCCTGCCTCGCCTCCCCAGGGCGGCACCTCGCGGCGCCGCCCACAGGGTGCGGCCGTCCGCTGGGGGACCGGCACCCGTTGGCCTAGCCTGCCGGGATGGAGCCTGACCCGGTAGTCGCGGCACTTCACCGCCTGGCCCCGAGCGCGCCGGGGCGCGCCCCGGCGCGCGTGCGCATCGGGGTGGGTGCAGCCGTCGTGCTGCTGATATTGGCGTTGGCCACCGCGGTGGTCGTGTCCGCGCTCGGTCAGCAGGCCGGGCACCAGGTGGTGTCCCCGGCGCACCCGACCGCGGGTTCGGGTTCCGGTGGTGCCGACAGCAGCCCGGCCCCGAGTTCCTCGGGGGTAGCCTCGGCATCCGGCGCCCTCATCTTCGTTCATGTGCTCGGCGCCGTGCGGCGTCCCGGTCTCTTCGAACTCTCCACCGGCGCCCGGGTGATGGATGCCGTGGCCGCCGCCGGCGGGCTGACCGAGACCGCCGATCCGGCCGGCACCAACCTCGCTCGCAAGCTCAGCGACGGCGAGCAGCTCTACCTGCCCCAGCTCGGCGAAGTCCCCGCTGGACCACCGCCGGGCAGCGGTGCATCCCTCGGCGGCGCATCAGACCCAGGCGGCGGCGGCCCGGCGGTCCTGGTCAACCTCAATACGGCAACCCTGGCCGACCTCGACACCCTGCCGCGCATCGGCCCGGCCATGGCCCAGCGCATTCTGGATTTCCGCGACGCCAACGGGCCGTTCGCGGCCGTCGAGGACCTGCGCAATGTCACCGGTATCGGTGAGAAGACGTTCGAGGGGCTCAGCGCCCTGATCACCGTGTGAGAGTGGCCGTGAACGGAGGGTGCCTGAAGTCCTGACGCATCGGTGCGGAGAGCGTATCCGGTGCGTGACGGAGGGTGCTCCGATCGAGCCGGCGACCGCACCTGGCCTGCACTCGATAGCGTGCACGGTCTTCTCCGACCCATGACGGCTAGGAACCGACCGACTGGCAGCAATGGGCGCTGTCGGCGGCCTGCTCGCGGGCTGACGCGTGTCGTTTTTGACGAGCAGCTCCGTCGCCGCGGACCGGCGGCGAGGTCACCGGGCACGCCTCCCCACCCCCAATCCCGCGTCAACCGGGCACAGATTCCGGTGGCCACCGGGGGGGAGCCGCGGGCGCGCCTAGCCTCCCGGTATGGATTTCACACGCGACACCGTGGCTCGCCGCCCGGATCACGACATGACCGGGCTCGACCTGCGCCTGGTTATCCCGGCGGCGACCGCGTGGCTGGCGGCCTGGCTGCTCATCGCCTTCCCCGGGTGGGCACCCGGCGCGCAGGCCGCGTTGTGGGCCGCCGCCCTGGGCGTAGGCCTGGTTGTGGCGCGTCGGCTGTTCCGCGCCCGGGGAGCGCCGGCCTGGGGTGTCGGCCTGGTCTGTTGCGCTGCGGCCGCGCTGATGGCATCCGCGGTCACGGTCGCTGCGCCCGGGCGGCTGCCGGAAACCGTGCGGGAGAGCGCCGCCCGGCAGGAGTCAGTGACCGTGCTCCTCACGGTGGCGTCGATCCCGGTGCAGACCCAGTCGTTCGGTGCTCCCGCACTCTTCGGCCCGGCTGGCTCTGACTCCGGAGCGTCCGCCCGGGTGCGCTTCCGCGGCACCCTGACCGGGATCGAGCAGGGCGAGGTCGCCCGGAAGGGTGCTGCGCGAGGACTGTCGGTTCCGGTGGTCGTGTTCGCAGAGACGGCGAGCGAACAGGCGACCGCGCTTCAGATCGGCAGTGTCGTGCGGCTGGACGCCACCCTCCGGCTCACGGCGGCCGGAGACGCGGCATCCGCCCTGGTGTTCGGGCGGGGTCCGCCCGAGCTCCTCGTGGCACCGCCCTGGTGGCTCGGCTGGGCCGGGGAACTGCGCACCCTGTTCACGACCGCCGCGGGCGATCTTCCCGGCGACGGCGGTGACCTGCTGCCCGGCCTGGCCATCGGTGACACGAGCTCGGTCGAGGCAGACCTCGACGCGGCCATGAAGACGAGTTCGCTCAGCCACCTCACCGCCGTGTCCGGAGCGAACTGCGCCGTGGTGATCGCGGGAGTCATGCTGCTGACCGGGTTTCTGGGACTGCGCCGCGGCATCCGGATCGCGATCTCGCTTCTCACCCTGCTCGGGTTCGTGGTGCTCGTGACGCCCGAACCCAGTGTGCTGCGTGCTGCTTTGATGGCGACGATCCTGCTGCTCGGGATTGCCTTCGGTCGGCCGGGCCGAGGAGTGCCGTTGCTCGCACTTGTCGTGATCCTACTGCTGGCGGCCGACCCATGGCTGGCCCGCAGTTACGGGTTCGCCCTGTCGGTTCTGGCCACGGCCGGCCTACTCGTCCTGGCCGGACCGCTGACCCGGATGCTGCATCGGTGGCTGCCCACCTGGCTCGCCGCCGTGATCGCCATCCCGCTGGCCGCGCAGCTGGCCTGTCAGCCGGTGCTCGTGCTGCTCACTCCCACCCTCCCGCTCTACGGGGTGCCCGCGAATCTGCTGGCCGGTCCGGCAGCCCCGGCCGCCACCGTCATCGGTCTGATCGCGTGCCTGCTCTTGCCCTGGCTGCCCGGTGTTGCCGGGGGAGTGCTCTACCTGGCCTGGCTGCCGGCCGCCTGGATCGCGGCGATCGCCCGAACGTCCGCAGAGCTGCCCGGCAGCCGCCTACCCTGGCTGGGCGGCCCGGTCGGTGTTCTCGTGACCGTTCTACTGACGGTGGCCGCGGTGGCGCTGGTGATGCGGGGCCGGGGACAGGTTCGGGCGCGCTGGCCGATCGCGGCGATCGCGGTGCTGGTTCTGGCCGCCGGAAGCTACGCGGGCAGCCTGATCGGGGCGGGCGTCGGCCGGGCCGTGGCCTTCCCCGCGGACTGGCAGATCGCGGCCTGCGACATCGGGCAGGGTGATGCGGTCGTCGTGCGCGACCGCGACCGGTAGGTGCTCGTCGACGCGGGGCCCGACCCGGACCTGCTCGCCGACTGCCTCGACACGCTGGGGATCGACCGAATCGACATTCTCGTGCTGACCCACTACGACCTGGACCACATCGGCGGGGTCGCCGCCGTGATCGGCCGCGTCGACACGGCGCTGGTCGGCATCCCGGAGAACGCAGACGATGAGCGACTGCACGATGCCCTCGCCGCGGGCGGAGCCGAGTTGCGGGGCGCTGCCCGCGGCGACACGGGCACCCTCGGGGAGTTGCGCTGGGAGATCCTCTGGCCGGTGCGGGGCTCGGCGGTGATGCAGACCGGAAACGAGGGGAGCGTGACGATCGGATTCGACGGTCGCGGCATCCGTTCCTTGTTTCTCGGAGATCTCGGCGAGGAATCCCAGGACGCGCTCCGGCGCAGCTCCAGCCCCGGGGAGGTGGATGTCGTCAAGGTCGCCCACCACGGGTCGGGAGACCAAAGCCCGGAGCTCTATGCCGATCTCCGGGCCACGGTGGGGCTGATCTCGGTAGGCAGGGAGAACGGCTACGGCCATCCCACCGACACGGTCCTGGACATTCTTGCGGCCGCGGGCACGCTGGCCCTCCGCACCGACCAGCAGGGACTGCTGGTGATCGCCCCGGGGCCAGGGGGTGGTGCGCTGACGGTCTGGAGCGAGACCGTGCAGAGCGAGACCGTGGCGGACACCGACCCCGGATAGTCTTAATGGATTCCGCACAGCCTCAACCGAAGGAACCCCGAGTGGCCGCACGAACCGCTTCATCCGGCCGGACCGCGCCCCGCGCTGTGCCGAAATCGGTCGCCATCCCGCAGCTGGCCTGGCACCAGGTGCGGCCGGCGCCGATCATCCTGGTCTCCGGAACCGAGGTGTTCCTGGCCGAACGCGCGATCCGCCAGCTGCGGGACTTCCTCAAACTCGAAGACCCCAGCCTGGAGATCAGCGACGTGCAGGCCGACAGCTATGCGCCCGGCGAACTGCTCACCATGGCCAGCCCGTCCCTCTTCGGCGAACCGCGGCTGATCCGCGTCAGCTCCGTCGAGAAGTGCAGCGACACGTTCCTCGCGGAGGCCCTGGACTACCTGCAGAACCCGGCCGAGGACACCTACGTCGTGCTCCGGCACGGCGGCGGCGTGCGCGGCAAGAAGCTGCTCGACACCATCCGTTCGGGCGTCGGCGGCGCCGTCGAGGTCGTCTGCACCGAGCTGAAGAAAGACTCCGACCGGCACGACTTCGCCTCCGCGGAATTCAAGACGGCCGGCAAGCGGGTCACTCCCAGCGCGTTGCGGTCCCTGGTCGCCGCGTTCTCCGGCGATCTCGCCGAACTCTCCGCGGCCTGCCAGCAGCTCATCGCCGATGTCGGCACCGAAGTGACCGAGACGACCGTGGACCGCTACTACGGCGGCAGGGTCGAGGCCAACGCGTTCAAGGTAGCCGATGCCGCTATCGCAGGGCATCAAGGGGAGGCGCTCGTCATCCTGCGCCACGCCCTGTCCTCCGGCGCCGACCCGGTCCCGGTGGTGGCCGCGTTCGCCATGAAGATCCGCACCATGGCGAAGCTCTGCGGGGTGCGCGGCGGCTCGGCCCAGCTTGCCTCCCAGTTCGGCCTCGCCCCCTGGCAGGTCGAGCGGGCCCAACGTGACCTGCGCAGCTGGTCGGACGAGGGTCTCGCCCGCTGCGTCGTGGCGCTGGCCGAAACGGATGCCGCGGTGAAGGGTGCCGAGCGCGACCCCGTCTTTGCCCTCGAGCGGCTCATCGGTGTGATCGCCCGCCGCGGTGAGAGCTGACCAGACCCGGCTTTCGCGCGCGTACTCACCCTCGACGGTGAACTGCGCTCCAGGGAGGGGTCGGTCACCGTGGTGCGCGCCAGCTGATGCCCGAAGTGAGGTGTGTGGGCCGGGGCGGGCTCGGCGCGCACGACACGATCAGCGCGACGAGCGGCGGATCGACGACGGCTGCCAGGACCGCCGTCAGGGCGATGCTGGGGCGCCTGACCGGGCCAGGCCGCGATGAATTCCAGATGACCGGTCCCCGAGGGTCCGACCCCTTGCCCGGACACACGAAAGCCCCCACCGAGATGGCAGGGGCTGTTGTGTACGCAGGTCAGGGCCGGTGAACGGTCCTGATCCCGGTCAGGCGCAGACTAGACGAGGGCGTTGACCGACTTGGCGATCGCGGACTTCTTGTTCGCGGCCTGGTTCTGGTGGATGACGCCCTTGCTGACGGCCTTGTCGAGCTTCTTCGAAGCAACGGCGAGGCTGGCGACAGCCTTGTCCTTGTCGCCCGAGGCGATCGCCAGGCGAGTCGCGCGGACAGCGCGCTTGAACTCGCTCTTGACCGACTTGTTGCGCTCCTGGGCCTTTTTGTTGGTGCCGATACGCTTGATCTGCGACTTGATGTTTGCCACGTTTATACGCTTTCGTTAGATTCTTGTTCGGATGGGCCGCTTGGCGGTAGAGGGCGCCGTGCGACAAAAATCGTGTGGGGTGGGACCCAACACGCAAGTCAACGGCCAACGATACCAGTTATCCGTTCAGGTCGACAATCGGCCCGGGCCGGTCGATCGCAACCTCCGTGAGAATGCCGCTCAGCACCGCGGCGAAGCGTTCCGGTTGGGCCAGGCTGACGAGGTGCGACGCCCGGGGGACGATCACGAGGCGCCCGTCCCGGCAGGCGGCGAGGAAGCGGCGCTCATGCAGCCGGAACTGATCCAGAGAACCGTTGACCAGCCACACCGGGCCGGGATAGCGAGCCAGGCTGTCCAGCGGGCGGAGGCTGCCGGTGGCGCCGAGCCCGGCATCCATCACCGTCAGCGGCACACCGCCGGCGAGCGTGTCGGCTGCCCCTTCCGATGGAAGGAGCACCCGCACGAGTGTGGTGTGGAGCCACAGTCCCTGATCGGGCAGTCGGCGGATCAGCCGGGCCAGGCCCCGGTAGGCGTCCAGTAGCCAGCCGGCCGGAAGCGCGCAGCTTCCCGCGGCGACCAGCCCGGCCACCTTCTGCGGGTGGCGCGCGGCGTACTCGATGGCGTAGTAGCCGCCGAGGGAGAGGCCGACCAGCAGCACCCGGCCCCCCAGAGCAGCGACACCCTCGTCGATGGCGGCCAGTGCACCCGCAACGGTGAACGTTTCGTCCATGCGGGAGCCGTGCCCCGGCAGATCGATCGCGAGTGCCGGATGCCCGGCCTCGCCCAGCATGGACAGCTGTCGCCGCCACATGGTGCCCGACGTGCGGATCCCATGCACGAAAAGGACCGGGACGGCGGGTGTCATTCATTCCTCCTGGTGAGCAGCCGCACTGGAGGGTGACGGCGCTGCCGATGCCGATGATAGACACCAGGGGCTGGCCGCACCAGGACAACAGTGACAGCACCCGGTTCGCGGTGACTTTTTTTGGCTCTTCCGTGGCTGAGCGCTCGGCCGGGCGCTGCGTCTGTGGCCAACTCAGGACATCCAACGCACGGGTGGCCGGGCCACCGCGGACCAGTGCGGAACCGGTGCGGATGTCGGGCCCTGCCCGGTCGGATCTCCTGAGTTGGCCACACTACCCGCCGAAGAGCCACGGCACACCGCCGCCTCTGCAGCAGCGCCTCCGCGGTTCGGGCATTCACTGCGCGCCCCGACCCTGCCCCGAGCCCGAACGAATTCGACGGAGATTCTGGCCGACACGCTCCCAAACTGGTCGAAAAAGCTCGCTTTCGGGAGAATCTGCGTCGAGGTGGTTCACGGCAGTGGTTCGCTGCGAGCCGCCGGGCGCGGCCCGTGCCCGAGCGCAAGCCTGGAACGATGCGGGGCAGCGGCGAAACCGGGACCCAGCCACCTATGGGAGAATTGCCAGACCATGTCACCGAGACCCCTCACGGCGCTTGAACCGGCCGCCACCCCGCCCGAGTTCATCCGCAACTTCTGCATCATCGCTCACATCGACCACGGCAAGTCCACGCTGGCCGACCGGATGCTGCAGATCACCGGCGTCGTCGACGACCGTTCGATGCGCGCCCAATACCTTGACCGGATGGACATCGAGCGCGAGCGCGGCATCACCATCAAAAGCCAGGCCGTGCGGATGCCGTGGGAACTCGACGGGCAGACCTACGCCCTGAACATGATCGACACCCCCGGCCACGTGGACTTCACCTACGAGGTGTCTCGCAGCCTGGCCGCGTGCGAGGGAGCAATCCTCCTCGTCGACGCCGCCCAAGGGATTGAGGCGCAGACCCTCGCCAACCTTTACCTTGCGCTGGAGAACGACCTCACCATCATCCCGGTGCTGAACAAGATCGACCTGCCGGCCGCCGACCCCGACAAGTACGCGAAGGAGCTCGCCAGCCTGATCGGTGGCAGTCCCGACGACGTGCTCCGGGTCTCCGGCAAGACCGGCGTCGGCGTCGCCGAACTCCTCGACCGCGCCACCCGCCTCATCCCTGCCCCGGTCGGCGACCCGGCCGCCCCGGCCCGCGCGATGATCTTCGACTCGGTCTACGACAGCTACCGCGGCGTCGTCACCTATGTGCGCATGATCGACGGCAAGCTGGGCCCGCGCGAGAAGATCCAGATGATGTCGACCCGTGCCACGCACGAGATCCTCGAGATCGGCGTCACCTCGCCCGAGCCCACCACCAGCAAGGGCCTCGGCGTCGGCGAGGTCGGCTACCTGATCACGGGCGTGAAGGATGTGCGCCAGTCGAAGGTCGGCGATACGGTGACCACCGCGCTCCGCCCCGCCACCGTCGCCCTGCCGGGCTACACCGAGCCGAAGCCCATGGTCTTCTCGGGCCTCTACCCGATCGACGGCAGCGACTACCCGGCCCTCCGCGAGGCCCTCGACAAGCTCAAGCTCTCCGACGCGTCCCTCGTGTACGAGCCCGAGACATCCGTCGCCCTCGGTTTCGGTTTCCGCTGTGGTTTCCTCGGGTTGCTGCACCTGGAAATCATCACCGAGCGGCTCGACCGGGAGTTCGGCCTCGACCTGATCACCACGGCGCCCAGCGTGATCTACGAGGTCACCACCGACGACAAGAAGTCCGTCACGGTCACCAACCCGAGCGAGTTCCCGAACGGCAAGATCGCCAAGGTCGAGGAGCCGATCGTGAAGGCGGCCATCCTCGCACCCAAGGACTACGTCGGCGTGATCATGGAACTCTGCCAGAGCCGCCGCGGCACCCTGCTCGGCATGGACTACCTCGGCGAAGACCGGGTCGAGATCCGCTACACGATGCCGCTCGGTGAGATCGTGTTCGACTTCTTCGACAATCTCAAGAGCCGCACCGCCGGCTACGGCTCGCTCGACTATGAACCCATCGGCTCTCAGGAGGCCGACCTGGTCAAGGTCGACATCCTGCTGCAGGGCGAACAGGTCGACGCGTTCAGCGCGATTGTGCACCGCGACAAGGCCTACGACTACGGCGTGCTGATGACGGGAAGGCTGCGCAAGCTCATCCCGCGCCAGCAGTTCGACGTGCCCATCCAGGCCGCGATCGGCGCCCGCATCATCGCCCGCGAGTCCATCAGTGCCATCCGCAAGGATGTTCTCGCCAAGTGCTACGGCGGCGACATCTCCCGCAAGCGCAAGCTGCTGGAGAAGCAGAAGGAGGGAAAGAAGCGCATGAAGATGGTCGGCCGGGTCGAGGTTCCCCAGGAGGCGTTCATCGCCGCCCTGTCCGGTGACGAGCCCCCGAAGAAGAAGTAGACGGATGCGCCGCGCCACCTTCACCGATACCGCCGTCACCTACGCGTCCATCGGCGGCACCCTCGCCCCGGACCTGCTCCGGTTCCCACCCAAGGGCTACCGGCCCCTCGAACGCACCGTGCGCCTCGGCAGCGGTGAGGAGCGCTTCCAGCTGGCCTCGAAGTCGCTGATGACCTGGGGCGTGCAGCGGGGGAGCGGGATGACCGTCACCGACCTGCTGGACGGCACCGGCCAGCAGTACACGGGACTCGTCTTCGACGCCGACGGCCAGGCCGCCCGCGACCAGAAGTCAGAGCTGGACGAGGCCGTCTTCGCCGCGGACGGCACGCCCTACATCGTCAACGGCATGTCCGCGCACCTAACGACCAAGTTAGGCCCCTTAACCATCGACGCCCCCGTGCGCGTGGTCTACGTGATCGACGAACCCGACCGCCTCGGCTTCGCCTACGGCACTATGGCCGGGCACCCGGCCAGCGGCGAGGAATCGTTCATCATCGACAGACGCGAGGACGACTCGGTCTGGCTCACCATCCGCGCCTTCTCCCGCCCCAGCACCTGGTTCTACCGGCTGGGCTGGCCGTTCGTGCGGCGGCAACAGGCAAAAATCACCGCACGGTACCTACGCGCGCTGCATCCGATCGGCGCGGTCTAACCGCATGGGCAGTGCCCTTCCCGTCGGCGACCCCGCGCCCCGCGACGGCCTGCTGCCGGCCTCGGCCGCCGTGGGAGCAGCCCAGCGCGATTTCGGCGTCTACCTGCACGTGCCGTTCTGCCGGGTCCGCTGCGGCTACTGCGACTTCAACACCTATACCGCCACCGAGTTGCGCGGCGCAAGCCAGCATGACTATGCCGGTCAGGCGATCACCGAGGTCCAGTCGGCCGGCCGGATCCTGACTCAGTCGGGCGTGCCGGCCCGCCAGGCGGCGACCGTCTTCTTCGGCGGCGGCACCCCCACCCTGCTCCCGGCCGACGACCTGGTGCGGATGCTGGAGGCCGTGCGCTCCACCTGGGGGATCGCACCCGGCGCCGAGGTGACCACCGAGGCGAACCCCGACTCCGTCGACGCCGCCTATCTCGGCCGCCTCGCCGGGTCCGGCTTCACCCGGGTGTCCTTCGGCATGCAGTCCGCGGTGCCGAGCGTCCTGGCCACCCTCGAGCGCACCCACGACCCCGAGCGGGTGCCGCTCGTGGTCCAGTGGGCGCGCGAGGCCGGCCTCGACGTGTCCCTCGACCTGATCTACGGCACACCGGGGGAGACCCTCAGCGATTGGCGCACCAGCCTCGAGCACGCCATCCGGCAGGCTCCCACCCACGTCAGCGCCTACTCGCTTATCGTTGAGGAGGGCACCAAGCTGGCCCGCCAGATCAAGCGCGGCGAACTGGCCCCTGTCGACGACGACGTTCAGGCCGAGTTCTACGAGCTGGCCGACGACCTACTGTCCTCGGCCGGCTACGGCTGGTACGAGGTCAGCAACTGGGCGACGGATGACGCGCACCGCTCGCGCCACAACCTCGCCTACTGGCGCAGCCAAGACTGGTGGGGTGTGGGGCCCGGAGCCCACAGCCACATCGGTGGGGTGCGCTGGTGGAACGTCAAGCATCCGTCGGCCTACGGGGATCGGATTCGCGCCGGCGACTCACCGGCCGCCGGGCGGGAGACCCTCGATGCGGCCACTCAGGAGGTGGAGCGGGTGCTCCTGCTGACCCGAATCCGCGAGGGCGTCGTCATCGACTCGCTCAGCCCGCTCGGGCGCCACGAGGTGGCCGGACTCATCTCCGACGAACTCATCGACGCGAAAGCCGCCCTCTGCGGTTCGATCGAACTGACCCTCAGAGGACGCCTACTGGCGGATGCCGTCGTACGCCGCCTGCTCGCCGACTGAACTCAGTTCACGAACTTGATCGACAGCGGATACGTGTAGTACTCCCCCCGGTTCGCGGCTAAAGCGGCCATGATGCCGAACACGACCATCAGAACGAAGGCAGCCAGGAGTACGAGGTAGCCGACGAGGATGATCGTCAGGGCGCCGCCGACCGCGTAGGCGATCAGGAGCGTGAGCTGGAAGTTCAGTGCGGTCGCAGTGTGCGCCCGGATGAACGGGCCGCGGTCCTTGAGCACGATGTAGCCGATCAGAGCCGGCACGAAATAGAACAGAATGCCGCCGACGTGCACGAGGGTGGCCCACAGTTTTTCGTCGGCCGGGTTCATCGGGGTGGGAGCCTGGTACGGGTTGGCGGGCGGCGGTGGGGTGGAATTGGTCATTGGTGCTCCTTCTAAAGAAAAACCGAGTGCGCCGGGCTACTTGATCAGGCGCACAGCGAACGGGTACCGGTAGTGGTGGCCGTCCTTCGCCTGGAGGTAGCCGAGCACCGAGAAGACAACACCGAGGATGTACAGCACCCAGGCGAGACCGCCGATGACGCCGCCGATGCCGAACGTGAGGAAGCCGATGACCGTCGCAAAAAAGTTGATCGCGAAATAGCCGATCAGAAGCGTGATCTGAAAGTTGATCGCTTCCTTCGCCTCGACGCTGGTCAGAGGTCCGCGGTCCTTGAACAGCAGCCACAGCACCAGGGACGGCACGAACATGAGGATCCCGCCCAGATGAGCGAGGGACGCCCACTGGCGGTCATCCGCCTGCGTCAGGGGTGCCGACGGTCCGGGGGCGGCAGGCTGGTAGGGCGGTTGCGGTGGCCGTTGGCCCTGGTACGGATCATCGGGTCCGGGACCAGTGAAATTACTCATGATCATGCCTTTCAGTGCACCGGGGAAGAGGTGCTACATGCCTAAGTTACTGCGCCCCAACATTGGGGAGCAATGGGTAAGCCCAGCCGGTCGCGGTATGATTGGCAGTCACATACCGCGAGTGCCAATCGGTGCTGCACTCGCGACGCTGGGAGGAGGCGAGCGCCATGGTGTCCGATCGCAGTCTCGAAGTCCTGCGTGTGATCGTTCAGGACTACGTCGCCTCCCGCGAACCCGTCGGTTCTAAATCTATCGTCGACCGGCATTCCTTCGGGGTGTCGGCGGCCACGATCCGCAACGACATGGCCCTGCTCGAAGAGGAAGAGTTGATCGCGGCTCCGCACACCTCGTCGGGCCGCATCCCCACCGACAAGGGCTACCGCCTGTTCGTCGACCACCTCGCCGATCTGCGCCCGCTCTCGGCGGCGCAGCGCCAAGCCATCGAGACGTTCCTCGGTCAGTCGGCCGACCTCGACGAGGTGCTGGCCCGCAGCGTGCGGCTGCTCTCGCAGCTCACCCATCAGGTCGCCCTGGTGCAGTATCCGTCGCTGTCCCGCGCGAAGGTGCGCCACATCGAACTGGTGCCCCTGTCCGAGACTCGCCTCCTGTCGGTTCTGATCACGGATGCCGGACGGGTCGAGCAACGCGTCGTCGACCTGCCCCGGCCACTGGCTGAACCCGTTCTGATCGACCTGCGCACCCGGTTGAATTCTGCCCTGGTCGGGCTCGGCATGAGCGAGGCCGCCAGCACCCTCACCGGCAGCTCCCTCACCGCCGGCTCCGGCCTCGGCCCGCTCGAGCAACAGGAGGCGGTGGATCTGATCACCGGCACCCTGCGCGACCAGGTCGGCGCGAACAGGCAGGACCGGCTCGTGATGGCCGGCGCCGCCAACCTCGTGCGCACTGAGGAAGACTTCACCGGCAGCATTTTCCCGGTGCTCGAGGCCATTGAGGAACAGGTCGTGCTTCTGCGGCTGTTCGGCGAGATGGCCTCCGACCAGCACGGCGTGTCCGTCAGTATCGGCCGGGAGAATGCCCCGTTCGGTCTGGCCGAGACGTCCGTTCTCACCAGCGGCTACTCCTCGCAGGGCGGCAACCTGGCGCGCCTCGGCGTGCTCGGCCCCACTCGGATGGACTACTCGAACAACATGGCGGCCGTCCGCGCGGTCGCCCGCTACCTTTCACGCCTTCTCGGCGAGAATTGACCAGTTCCCCTCGGCCCAGAAACCGGCGGGACACCACATTTCAGAACAGACCTAGGAGAGCCAGCTTTGGCTGACCATTACGAAGTACTCGGCGTCGCCCGCGACGCCTCGACCGACGAGATCAAGAAGGCCTACCGCAGGCTGGCCCGGCAGCTGCACCCCGACGTGAACCCGGGCGCGGATGCATCCGAGCGTTTCAAATCCGTCACGCACGCCTACGACGTGCTCAGCGACGTCAAGCAACGCGACAACTACGACCGTGGCGGCAACGGCCGCTCGGGCGGCGGAGCTGCCGGTTTCGACGGCAACTTCGGCAACTTCGGCGACATCTTCGAGACCTTCTTCGGCGGCGGGGGGTCCAGCCGCGGGCCTCGGTCGCGCCGAGAGCGCGGCCAGGACGCCCTGATCCGGGTCGACCTCGACCTCGATGAGATCATCTTCGGCACGCACCGGGAGCTCGAGGTCGACACGGCCATCATGTGCGCGACCTGCGACGGCACGTGCTGCCAGCCGGGCACCGCGCCCGTCACCTGCGACATCTGCCACGGCACCGGCACCATCCAGCGCGCCGTGCGGTCGCTGCTCGGCAATGTCATGACGAGCAGCCCCTGCGGTTCCTGCCGCGGCTACGGTACGATCATTGCCACTCCCTGCGTCACCTGCCAGGGCCAGGGCCGTGTGCGAGCGCGTCGCACGGTCCCCGTCGACATCCCGGCGGGGGTCGACACGGGCCTGCGCCTGCAGATGCCCGGCAGCGGCGAGGCCGGTCCGGCCGGCGGTCCCAACGGGGACCTCTACCTCGAGATGAAGGTGCGCCACCACGACGTGTTCAGCCGTGACGGCGACGACCTGCTCTGCACCCTCGAGGTGCCGATGACGGATGCCATCCTCGGCAGGTCCGCGACCGTCAAGGCGCTCGACGGCGACATCGAGGTCGAGCTTAGGCCGGGCACGCAGAGCGCCGAGATCATCACGGTCAAGGACCGCGGCGTCAGCCGCCTGCGCGGGAACGGACGGGGCGACCTGAAGGTCGTCGTGCACGTGGTCACGCCGACCCGTCTCGACCACAAGGAGCGGGAGCTGATTGAGGCCTTTGCGGCCCGCCACAAGGCGCCGGCTCCTGCCCTCAGCGCCTTCCAGCAGGGACTTTTCGCCAAGCTGCGCGATCGGTTTCGCGGCTAGGCGTCGATGGCACACTTCTTCATCGATGAGGCGCTCCACGTCGCCGAGTGCGTGCCGGGGGCGGTCGTCGGCATCGGCGGCGCGGAGGCCCGGCACGCGGTCACCGTCAGCCGGATGCGCCCGGGCGAGCACCTGCAGATCGGGAACGGGGCCGGGCTCATGCTGGCCGCCACCGTTGTTGACGCAGATGCGAGGCTGCTGACCCTGCGCGTCGAGACGGTGACCGTGAGCGCGCTGCTGACGCCGCGCATCCGTCTGGTCCAGGCTCTCGCCAAGGGAGACCGGGACGAACTGGCCGTGCAGGCGGCCACGGAGCTCGGCATCGACGGGGTGATCCCGTGGGCCGCATCCCGCTCCGTGACGCGCTGGGAGGGTGCGAAAATCAAGAAGGGCCAGGATCGCTGGTCCAGCATTGTGCGCGAGGCCTCGAAACAGTCGATTCGCGCGTGGCTGCCCACGGTCGGGGCACTGGCGAGCACCAAAATGCTGGCCGAGCTGGCTGGCACCACCCGGATGCTGCTGCTGGAGCCCACGGCGAGCGAACGGCTGACCTCGCAGGCGGCGCCGACCGACGACCGGGATATCCTGCTCGTCGTCGGACCCGAGGGCGGCATCTCCCCGGCCGAGCTGACCCTGCTCGAGCAGGCAGGCGCCACCCGGGTGCGCCTGGGCGACAATGTGCTGCGCACCTCCACCGCCGGCCCGGCCGCTCTCTCCATCCTGAACGTGACGCTCGGCCGCTGGTAGCGCGTGAGCTTAAGATAGAGATATGTCTTCCACCGGCCAAGAACCGTCCATCTTCACTCGCATCGCCGCGCGCGAGATCCCGGCGACCATCGTCGCCGAAACCGAACGGATCATCGCCTTCACCGACATCGCCCCGCAGGCGCCCGTGCATGTCGTCATCACGCCGAAAACCTCCGAGTACAGCAACGTGGTCGAGCTCGCGGCCGGAGACCCCGGGCTGCTGACCGAACTCATCGAGGTGGCGGACGCTGTGGCGGCCCGGCTGTCCAACGGCCAGTTCCGGCTCGTGTTCAACACCGGTGCCAGCGTCGGGCAGACCGTTTTCCACGTCCACGCACACCTGCTCGCCCCGCAGGCCGCCGGCGGAACCCTCGGGGAGGGAACGCTTGGTTTCCGGTGAGCCCGGGCCCGGCCAGGCCGAGGTGCACATCACGGTCGACGGCATCGCCATGGTGCGCCTGCTCGGCGCCGACGACCGTCTGCTCGCCGCCGTCGAGAAGGAACACCCCCGCGTCAGCGTGCACGTGCGCGGCAACGAGGTGACCCTGATCGGTGAGACCGCGCATGTCGAGGCGGCGCGTCGCCTGATCGAGGAGCTCCTGCTCATGGTGCGCGGCGGGCGTGACCTCGTCGAATCCGAGGTGAGCACCTCCTCACGGATGCTCGACGAGGACAGCTCCACGAGCCCTTCCGAACGTCTGGGCCCGGCCATCCTCAGCTCCCGCGGCAAGAGCATCCGCCCCAAGACCATCGGACAGAAGGAATACGTGGACGCCATCGACACCGACACCATCGTGTTCGGGATCGGGCCGGCCGGAACCGGCAAGACCTACCTCGCAATGGCCAAGGCCGTGCAGGCGCTGCAGCGCAAGGAGGTCGAACGGATCATCCTCACCCGCCCGGCCGTCGAGGCCGGGGAACGACTCGGCTTCCTGCCGGGCAGCCTCACCGAGAAGATCGACCCGTATCTGCGCCCCCTGTACGACGCCCTGAACGAGATGATGGACCCGGAACTCGTGCCCAAACTGCTCGCAGCCGGAACCATCGAGGTGGCCCCGCTCGCCTATATGCGCGGCCGCACGCTCAACTCCTCCTTTGTCGTGCTCGATGAGGCGCAGAACACCACCCCCGAACAGATGAAGATGTTCCTCACCCGGTTGGGGTTCGGCTCGAAAATGGTCGTGACCGGGGACATCACCCAGATTGATCTGCCGGCGGGCTCGAGCGGGCTGCGCTTGGTGAGCCGGGTGCTCCACGGGGTCGACGACATCCGTTTCGTACGTCTGACCAGTGCCGACGTCGTGCGGCACTCGCTGGTCGGCCGGATCGTCGACGCCTGGACCGCGTACGACGCGCAGAAGCAGGCCGAGCGCTACGAAAGCGATCAGGCGCGGGAATTCGCAGGTCGCGGACCCGGCCGCCCCAGCACTCCCCGCGACCGCCTTCCGAAACGGAGATCCTCTTGAGCATCGAAATCAACAACGAATCGACTATCCCGGTCGATGAGGCCGCCATCCTGCGTCTGGCCGCCTACGCTCTGGACTCCATGCACGTGCACTCTGACGCCGAACTGGCGATCGTCCTCGTCGACGAGGGTGCGATGGAGCAGCTGCACGTGCAATGGATGGATGAGCCGGGCCCCACCGACGTGCTCAGCTTCCCGATGGACGAGTTGCGCCCAGGCACCGAAGACGCCGAGACCCCGCCGGGGCTGCTCGGCGACATCGTGCTCTGCCCGCAGGTGGCCCAGGGCCAGGCCGAGACAGCCGGGCACAGCACCCTCGAGGAACTCCTGCTGCTCACCACGCACGGCGTGCTGCACCTGCTCGGATTCGACCACGTGGAACCCGCCGAGGAGAAGGAAATGTTCGGCATCCAGCGAGACATCCTGATCGGCTTCGCCCTGCAGGAACGCCTCCGCGACCGATGATCGGGTGGTTTCTCACGGCGGCCATCCTGTTGGTCGCCTTCGGCGGCCTGATGGCCGCGGTGGACTCCGCCGTCACGAGCCAATCCCGGGCCGACATTCTCGACCTGGCCGAGAAGTCCCGTGCCAAGCGCCCTTTGACGGCGATCGCCGCCGACACCGGGGCGCACCTGAACACGATCAGTTTTGTACGGATCATCGCCGAGACCACGGCGGCCGTGCTGGTGACCCTCGTCTTCGCGACCACGATCGAGGAGCTGTGGCTGGCACTGCTGCTGTCGTCCCTGCTGATGACCGCGGTCTCCTTCGTGCTCGTCGGCGCCAGCCCGCGCAGCGTGGGCCGGGCCCACCCCGTGGAGTTGCTCTCCGCGATCGCCCCGCTGGTGCACTTCCTCCGAGTGCTCCTCGGCCCCATCGCCAACGCGCTTGTCGCCCTCGGCAACCGGGTCACCCCCGGGCGCACCCGGCTGGCCACGTTCACGTCGGAGGACCAGCTGCTCAGCATGGTCGACGAGGCCACCGAGCTCGACGTCCTCGAGGAGGACGACCGGGAACTGATCCACTCGATCTTCGAGTTCAACGAGACCGTCGTGCGCGAGGTGATGATTCCGCGCACCGACATGGTCACCATCGAAGCGGACTCATCGATCGGCGCGGCGATGGGCCTGTTCCTGAGTAAGGGATTCTCCCGGGTTCCGGTCATCGACGGCGAAGTGGATGACGTCACGGGCATCCTGTACCTGCGCGATGTGGCTCGGCTCGTTTACGAGCGGCCGCCGAATGTGGAGAGCCTCACGGTGCGGGAGCTCGAGCGACCTGCCGTCTTCGTGCCCGAGTCGAAGAAAGCCGACGCGCTGCTCCGCCAGATGCAGCTCGAGTCAAATCACCTCGCGATGGTGGTCGACGAGTATGGTGGAATCGCCGGACTGGTCACCCTGGAAGACCTGATCGAGGAACTCGTGGGAGACATCTCCGACGAGTACGACCGCGACGTCGTGGAGGTCGAGGTCCTCGGCGACGGTCGCTTTCGGGTGAGCGCGCGGCTTCCGGTCGACGAGCTGGGCGAACTGTTCGACCTGGAACTGGACGACGACGAGGTCGATTCGGTGGGTGGCCTGCTGGCCAAGGCCCTCGGGCGCTTGCCTGTGGCGGGTTCGGTCGCCAGGGCGAGCGGGTTGGTCCTCACCGCCGAACGCACCGAGGGCCGCCGCAAACGAATCAGCACCGTGCTGGTTGAACGAGATCAAGCGCTGATAGACGCGCAGAACGCATTCCTCGGAGTGTCGGACGATGAGAGAGTGAACGGTCATGACTGAAGTAGAAGGATTCCGAGCGGGGTTCGTGTCGTTCGTGGGACGCCCCAACGTGGGCAAGTCCACGCTGACGAACGCGCTGGTCGGGGAGAAGGTCGCGATCACGTCGTCGAAGCCGCAGACCACCCGGCGCGCCATCCGCGGCATCGTGCACCAGAAGAACGGCCAGCTGATTCTGGTCGACACCCCGGGTATCCACAAGCCGCGCACTCTGCTGGGCGAACGACTGAACAGCCTCGTGCAGTCGACGCTGTCCGGCGTGGACGTGGTGGGCCTCTGCATTCCGGCCAACGAGCCGATCGGCCCGGGCGACCGGTTCATCAACGAGCAGCTGGACAACTTTCCGCGGGCCCGCAAGGTGGCCATCGTGACCAAGATCGACATGTCCTCCAAGACCAGTGTCGCCAACCAGCTCCTCGCCGTGTCACAGCTGCGCGACTGGGAGGCGATCGTGCCGATCTCGGCGACCAGCCGCATCCAGCTCGATATCCTCAGCGCGGAGCTGCTGCGCCTGCTGCCCTTGTCGGATGCCCCGCTCTACCCGGCCGACGCGGTCACCGACGAGAGCCTCGAGTCGCGCATCTCGGAGTACATCCGGGAGGCGGCGCTCGAGGGCGTCACCGACGAACTGCCGCACTCGATCGCCGTGACCATTGACGACATCATCGAGCGCGACGACCAGGAACTGGTCGAGATCTACGCGAACCTGTTCGTCGAGCGCGACAGCCAGAAGGGCATCATCATCGGCAAATCCGGCAGCCGGTTGAAGGATGTTGGTGTGCGCGCCCGCAAACAGATCGAACCGCTGGTGGGAAAGCGGGTCTTCCTCTCGCTCCGGGTCAAGGTCGCCAAGGAGTGGCAGCGCGACCCGAAACAGCTGGGCCGCCTCGGTTTCTAGCCGTCGTTCCGCCTGCAGCCCGAACCGCCAGCATCCTCGGCAGCGGATCGGGTGGCGTGACCCGATCCGCTGCCAAGGGTGCAGCCGAGGGTGGTAGCCTGCTCTTATGTTTTTCGGTGAGTTGCTTCTTCGCTGCCGCGACGAGTCCTAGTCTGAGGCCTCCCTCGTCGCGGAGTTCGTCGTTGGCTACCCACCATTCGCGAGGAGATCCCAGATCATGAAAAACAATCAGACCGCATCCCAGATGCCGATCCACAAGTATCGCCCGTATCAGGAGCAGTTCACGATCGAGTTGCCCGACCGCACCTGGCCGGACAAGCACATCACTGCGGCCCCGCGCTGGTGCGCCGTCGACCTGCGGGATGGCAACCAGGCGCTGATCGATCCGATGAGCCCGGAGCGCAAGCGCATCATGTTCGACATGCTCGTGCGGATGGGCTACAAGGAGATCGAGGTCGGCTTCCCGTCGGCCAGCCAGACCGACTTCGACTTCGTGCGCAGCCTGATCGACGGAAATGCCATTCCAGACGACGTGACCATCCAGGTGCTCACCCAGGCGCGCGAGCACCTGATCCGGCGCACCTACGAGTCGATCGCGGGCGCCAGGCAGGCCATCGTCCACCTCTACAACTCCACCAGCGTGCTGCAACGCAAGGTCGTGTTCCGCGAAGACAAGCAGGGCATTGTCGACATCGCGTTGGCCGGCGCGCGTCTCTGCCGCGCCGCCGAGGCATCCGTCCCCGGCACCATGGTCTACTACGAGTACTCCCCGGAGAGTTACACCGGTACCGAGCTGGGATTCGCCGTCGACGTCTGCAACCAGGTACTGGAGGTCCTCGAGCCTACGCCGGAGCGCAAGGTCATCATCAATCTGCCCGCGACCGTCGAGATGGCCACACCCAACGTCTATGCCGACTCCATCGAGTGGATGTCCCGCCACCTCGCCCACCG
Source organism: Cryobacterium sp. TMT2-18-2 (assembly GCF_004402245.1). Classification (NCBI taxonomy): domain Bacteria; kingdom Bacillati; phylum Actinomycetota; class Actinomycetes; order Micrococcales; family Microbacteriaceae; genus Cryobacterium; species Cryobacterium sp. TMT2-18-2. The sequence continues at coordinate 39,161 of NZ_SOFU01000010.1, read as the reverse complement.
CGAGAACGTGCTCATCTCCCTGCACCCGCACAACGACCGCGGCACAGCCATCGCGGCCGCGGAACTGGGTTACCTGGCCGGCGCCGACCGCATCGAAGGCTGTCTGTTCGGCAACGGGGAGCGCACCGGCAACGTCGACCTGGTGGCGTTGGGCGTCAACCTGTTCACCCAGGGCATCGACCCGCAGATCGACTTCAGCAACATCGACGAGGTCAAGCGCACCGCGGAGTACTGCAACCAGCTGCCCGTGCCCGAGCGCAGTCCCTGGGCCGGCGACCTGGTCTTCACCGCGTTCAGCGGCTCGCACCAGGACGCCATCAAGAAGGGCTTCGAGGCCATGGCAGTGGATGCCGCCACGCAGGACTGCGGCGTCGACGACCTGCTCTGGGCGGTCCCGTACCTGCCGATCGACCCGAAGGACCTCGGACGCAGCTACGAAGCCGTGATCCGGGTCAACTCCCAGTCCGGCAAGGGCGGCGTGGCCTACCTGCTCAAGACCGACCACGCCCTGGACCTGCCGCGCAAGCTGCAGATCGAATTCTCCGGCGTCGTGCAGTCCAAGACCGACCAGGAGGGCGGCGAGGTCACCAGTGAGCAGATCTGGGAAATCTTCAACGACGAGTACCTACCGGCCAGCCACACCACGCCCGACGCCAAGTGGGGTCGATTCGAGCTGCACGCCACGCGCACCTCGAGCGACCTCTCCGGTTCGGTCGAACTGTCCGTCGACCTGCGCGACGACACGACCGTGTCCAGCGCCGTCGGCGCGGGCAACGGCCCGATCGCGGCGTTCCTCGGCGTGATGGCCGAACGCGGCATCGCCATCACCCTCTACGACTTCGTCGAGCACGCCATGTCGGCTGGCGGCGACGCCCTCGCCGCGGCCTACGTCGAACTCGACGTCAACGGCACGCGGTTCTGGGGCGTCGGCATCGACGCGGACATCTCGACCGCCTCGCTCAAGTCGGTGGTGTCGGCGGTCAACCGCGGCATCCGCGCCGAGGCCGGCAAGCGGTCTCTGGCGGACGCGACCGTCTGACCTCGGGTAGCCTCGGCCGGCACGTGGACTCCGTCGGCGCGTGAGCAGAGAATCGTCAGCCCGGCCGAGTGCCTTCCCCGGGGAGGAGGGCGCTCGGCCGGAGCGTCGATTCCCGGCTGCGTGCTGTCAAACCGGCCCTAGACCCGCGCCGTGTCCTTCGTCTTCGTCCGGTGCGTCGGAGTGACGTGAGTCGGGTCGGCAGTCACCCTGGCAGCGCGTGGCTTGACCGCGGGGGTCAACACCATCGTGCAGTCGTCGATCGCGCCGGCGAGCAGGTCGTAGAGCTGACCGTCCGGGTCGGGAACGCACGCTTCCGCGACGCCCTGCACGGACACCCGGATGATGGTCTCCGCCGTGCGGTCCGTGAACTTGCTCCGAGACCAGGATCCCATCGAGGCGATGAATTCTCGGGCCCACCGTTCGGTCTCCGGTGCCGCGTCAAACGAATTGCGGATGCGCAGGGCGACGTCGTCGGGAATGGTGCCGCTGGCCTCGGTCAGGTGCCGTTCGCAGTTGAGGATCCCCACGGCAAGAGCCCGTTGGTGGTCCGCACTCGTGACCGGGAGGGCGGATGTGGCCGCCCGCAGAGCGATCAGCAGGCGCACCCGTGCGTTGTCCCCGCGCAAACCGATCACCGACGGGATCAGCGGGACCAGGCGGGCCCGGGCAGTGTCCGACGTGCAGTCGTTCACCATCCGAGCGGCGGAGGCGAGTAACGGATGAGTGCAGGCCGGGTGGTCACTCCAGGCCTCTCCGGCGAGATAGGAGGCGAACTCCATGAAACAGGCGCCGGAACGCGGGTTTCTGTGCTTGCCTCGGGACAGGACCGGCACCAAATCCGGCATCGAATCGGGCACGGTGCCCTTCATCATGTTCATGAGGTTCCTCCAAACGACGTGAAAACTTCTCACCAGTCTGACCCGGGAGGCAATGAAAGGCGAGAGCGGAATCCGTCGTTTGTGGACCAGTTTCGGGCCCGTTCGGTGCCTCAGTCCCCGCGGTTCCTGCGCCGCCGGAAGGCGACGATATTGTCGCGCCGCCACCGGGGCCAACTGCCGATCGCGCGCTGCTGCGGCAGGCTCCAGCCGTACCGCGCGGCGAGGATCCGGATGACCGTCGTCACCACGACGCAGGCGATCCCGGCGATGGTGATGGGCACCTGCAGCATGAAGAGCACCACGAGCAGGCCGCTGCCGACCCCGGCCGCGACGGCGTAGAACGAACCGACATGCATTACGGCGATCGGCACGTTCAACATCATGTCCCGCAGGGCCGACCCACCCACCGCCGTGACGACCCCGACGAACAGGGCGGGGATCTCCGGCAGGCCGACGGCGAGTGCCTTGCTCGTGCCGAGGGCGCCGAACAGCCCGATGGTCACGGCGTCGAGGGCGATGATGAACGGGCCGAGCCGGTTGAACAGGCTCTGCAGCAGCATGCCGAGCAGAGCCGCCCCCGCGCACACCGGCAGGTACCAGTTGCTCTGCAGCGCGGCCGGCACGCCGCCCAGCAGGATATCGCGGAGCAAACCGCCGCCGAGCCCCACGGTGACGCCGATCAGCGCGATGCCGAGCAGGTCGAAGCGGCGGTCGGTGAAACGGCCGGCGAACATGGCGCCCTGCACGGCGCCGATGGCCACGGCCGTGAGGTCGAGCCAGAGCGGAATGAAGAATGAGGTGGAGGGCACCCCTAATGAAACCACTGAAACGGTGGGTATCGGCGCGCTTGACGACCCCGCGCTCCCGCCAGGTGGGAGAATCCAAGGGTGCCTGTCTACCGTGATGATGTCGTCGTGCTGCGCACCCAGAAACTGGGCGAAGCCGACCGCATCGTCACCATGCTCACGCGCCAGCACGGGAAGGTGCGCGCGGTCGCCAAGGGTGTGCGCCGCACCGCGTCGAAATTCGGGGCCCGGCTCGAACCGTTCATGGTCGCCGACGTGCAGCTCTGGGAGGGGCGGAGCCTCGACGTCATCACGCAGGCGGAGTCCATCGCTTCTTACGGAGCCCTGATCACGGCCGACTACCCGAGCTACACGGCGGCCAGCGCCATGGTCGAAACCGCCGACAAACTCACCGAGGCGGAGGGTTCGCTGCAGCAATACCTGCTGCTCGTGGGTGCCCTCCGGTCGCTCTCCCGCCGTGAGCACGGCGCGGGCCTCACCCTGGACTCCTATCTGCTCCGAGCACTGTCGATGGCCGGCTGGGCACCCAGTTTCCAGGACTGCGCACGGTGCGGAGCCCGGGGATCCCACTCCGCGATGGTTGTGCAGGCTGGCGGGATCGTCTGCGACGATTGCGCAGCGCCTGGTTCGCCGAGGCTCGATCCGGCCACCATCACCCTGCTCGGCTCCCTCCTGACCGGCGACTGGGAGCACACCAAATCCACCCCGCCCCAAACCAGAGCCCAGGCCACCGGGGTCGTCGCCGCCTACACTCAGTGGCACCTCGGACGCGGCCTTCGATCGTTGGAACACGTGAGTCGATGACCCCTGCGCCCTTCCTCAATCCCTTCGGCCAGAAGCCCCTGACCCACAAGGATGCGGTGCCGTTCAAACCCTTGGACTGGACGGGCCTGTACCCGCCCGCCCTGCCGACGAAGGCCGTTCCCGAGCACGTGGCGGTCGTGATGGACGGCAACGGCCGGTGGGCGAACGCGCGCGGGCTGCCTCGGGTGGAAGGCCACAAGGCGGGGGAGGCCGCGCTTCTCGACGTCGTCGCCGGGGCCATCCAGATCGGCGTCAAACACCTGAGCGTCTACGCGTTCTCCACCGAGAACTGGAAGCGGTCACCCGACGAGGTTCGCTTCCTGATGGGATTCAACCGGGACGTTCTGCACCGCCGGCGCGATCAGCTCAACGAATGGGGGGTGCGCGTGCGGTGGGCCGGACGCAAGCCCCGGCTGTGGGCATCCGTCATCAAGGAACTGCAGTTCGCCGAACGGCTGACCACCGGAAACGACGTGCTCACCCTCACCATGTGCGTGAACTACGGCGGGCGCACCGAGATCGCGGATGCCGTGCGCGCGCTGGCTGAGGACGTGGCCGCAGGCAGGTTGAAGCCCGCCGGGATCACCGAGAAATCGATCCAGCGGTATCTGTACACCGCGGACCTCCCCGACGTTGACCTGTTCGTGCGTAGTTCGGGGGAGCAGCGCACCAGCAACTTCCTGCTCTGGCAGAGCGCCTACGCGGAGATGGTGTTTTTGGACACTCTCTGGCCGGACTTCGGCCGTGAAGACCTGTGGCGGGCAATCGAGCTCTACGCAGCCCGTAACCGCCGCTACGGCGGCGCCGTGGACGCACCGACCGTCTAGGCCGGGAATACAACGTGGGGCACCATCGGTTGACCCCACAGTGAGTGAAACCATCAAAGTAGACATCTGGTCCGACGTTCAGTGCCCCTGGTGCTACATCGGAAAGCGCAAGTTCGAGGCCGGGGCGGCCCTGTTCGACGGGAACGTCGAGGTTGAATATCACAGCTTTGAACTCGCCCCGGATACCCCGGTCGACTTCGACGGCAGCCCCGTCGACTACCTCAGCCAGCGCAAGGGCCTGCCGGTCGCCGAGGTCGAGCAGATGCTCGAGCGCGTCACCGGCATTGCCGAGAGCGTCGGGCTGCACTACGACTACGACTCCGTGCATCAGACCAACACTGTCATCTCGCACGAGCTGCTGCACTACGCGAAGGCGCACGGCCGCCAGCTTGACATGAAGGAACGACTGTTGAAGGCCTATTTCGTCGACGGCCGCCACGTCGGCCGGATCGGCGACCTCGCAGACCTCGCCACCGAAATCGGCCTGGACCGTGACGACGTTATCCGCGCCCTGACCGCCCACGACTTCCTCGCGGATGTCAAGGCCGACGTCGCTCAGGCCAACGCCTACGGCATCCAGGGGGTGCCCTTCTTCGTCATCGACGGCAAATACGGGATCTCCGGTGCCCAGGACCCCGACACCTTCGCCCAGGCCCTCCGCCAGGCGCAGACCGAAAAATCCGAGGAGAAGAACACATGAGCGACGCACCCGACACCACCACCCCGGTCGCCCTCGCCGAGGCCGAGTCCGTTCCCACGATCGAACTTCTCGGCCAGACCGCGGCCGGCGGATGCTGCGGCGGCGGTTCCTGCGGCGTCTAGCCGGGTCGTCAGGTAGGCGTCCCGGCGTGGGGGAGAATTGAACGGATGACTTCCGTAACCCAGACCAGCCCGGCGAACCTCACGATCGGCCCGCTCACGCTCGACGTGCCCGTCGTTCTCGCTCCCATGGCCGGGATTACCAACACGGCGTTCCGTCGTCTGTGCCGTGAATACGGCGCAGGCCTCTATGTCAGCGAGATGATAACCTCCCGTGCGCTGGTCGAACGCACGCCGGAGTCGATGCGGCTGATCAACCATCACGCGAGCGAAAAAATCCGCTCAATCCAGCTGTACGGCGTGGACCCGAAGACTGTCGCCGAGGCAGTCACCCTGCTTGTGGCCGAGGACCGGGCCGACCACATCGACCTCAACTTCGGCTGCCCGGTTCCCAAGGTCACCCGCAAGGGCGGCGGCGCCGCCCTGCCCTGGAAGCTCGGGCTCTTCCGCCAGATCGTCGAGGGTGCCGTCACCGCGGCCGGTGACGTGCCGGTTACCGTCAAGATGCGCAAGGGCATCGACTCCGACCATTTGACCTATCTGGAGGCCGGCAAAGCGGCCGAGGGCGCCGGTGTCGCGGCCATCGCCCTGCATGCCCGAACGGCAGCCGAGCACTACTCCGGCCAGGCCGACTGGTCTGCCATCGCGACCCTCAAGAGAACCGTCACCAGCGTGCCCGTGCTCGGCAACGGCGACATCTGGTCCGCCGAGGACGCCCTGCGCATGGTCGCGGAGACCGGCTGCGACGGCGTCGTCGTCGGGCGCGGCTGCTTGGGCCGCCCCTGGCTGTTCGGTGACCTCGCCGCGGCCTTCCGCGGCGGCGAGTCCGGCGCGCCGGCTGCCAGGATCCAGCCCAACCTGGGCCAGGTCGCCGACGCCTTTCGCCGCCACGCGGTGCTCCTGACCGAGTTCTTCGAGAGCGAGGAGCGGGCCTGTCGGGACATCCGTAAGCATGTGGCCTGGTATTTCAAAGGCTACCCGGTCGGCGGCGACCTGCGGGCGAGCCTGGCCTCGGTCGTCTCGCTCGCGCAGCTCGACGATCTGCTGGGCACCCTCGACGGCGATCAGGACTATCCCGGCGAGGGCGCCGAGGGACCCCGGGGTCGGGCCGGCAGCCCGAAGAAAACCTCACTGCCTGAACACTGGCTCGACTCCCAGGAGCTTGTGTCGGCGGAGCGCGCCAATCTGACCGAAGGTGAAGGGGACACAAGCGGTGGCTAACGAGACCGGATACAGCAGGCACGACGAGGAACGCTGGCTGCCTGAGGAGCACGGCTCCCGGCGCAGCGATTTCGCTCGCGACCGGGCCCGGCTTTTGCACTCGAGCGCACTGCGCCGGTTGGCAGCGAAGACCCAGGTGCTGAGCCCGGCCGCCGGCCTCGATTTCGCGCGCAACCGACTCACCCATTCTCTTGAGGTCGCCCAGGTCGGGCGCGAACTCGCTCTGCGGCTGGGCCTTGACCCGGACATCGTCGACACCGCCTGCCTGGCGCACGACATCGGCCATCCGCCCTTCGGCCACAACGGCGAGAAGGCCCTCAACACCTGGTCCGCGGACATCGGCGGCTTCGAGGGCAATGCCCAGACGCTCCGCCTGCTCACCCGACTCGAACCCAAGGTCTTCGGCCGCGACGGCCGCAGCTATGGGCTCAATCTCACCCGGGCGAGCCTCGACGCGAGCTGCAAATACCCCTGGCCGGCCGACTCGTCGGTCGCCGATCCCAGCGGCCGCGCCAAGTACGGCTTCTACCCGGATGACAGGGAGGCCTTCGAGTGGATGCGCTCCGGCGCCGCGGAGCGCCGGCGCTGCATCGAGGCGCAGGTGATGGACCTCTCCGACGACATCGCGTATTCCGTGCACGACTTCGAGGACGCCGTCGTCAACGGCTACATCGACGTCGGCCAGCTCGGCAGCCGGACCAACCACGAGTCGCTTCTGGCCACGATGACCGAGTGGACCGGCGATGGTCTCTCCGAGGGGGACCTGGCCGACGCCTTCGACCGGCTCGACTCGCTCAACGCCTGGCTTGAGACGTGGTCGGGCAGCCGCCGCGACCAGGGCCTGCTGAAGAACCTGACCAGCCAGCTGATCGGCCGCTTCAGCGGTGCCGCCGTGCGCGCCACCCGCGACGCCAACCCGGGAGGCGACCTGATTCGGTTCGGCGCCCACGTGGTCGTGCCGCGGGAGGTCGAGGCGGAGATCGCCGTGCTCAAGGGCATCGTGGCGACCTTCGTGATGACGCGACAGACCCGCAAGCCCATCTACGTGGAGCAGAGGCAGGTGCTCACCCTGTTGGCGCGCACGCTGCACGCGACGGGGGACGAACACCTGGACGCGGGATACCGGGAGGACTGGCACGCGGCCGCCGACGCCGCAGCCCGCAAACGCGTCGTCGTCGACCAGGTCGCCAGCCTGACCGACCAGTCCGCGCTGGCCTGGTACGAACGCCTGGTAAAGCACTGACCTGCGCGAACAACAGCACGGACAGCACGGACAGCACGGACAGCACGGACAGCACGGACAGCATCGCACAGAACGACGACACCACACCGAACACCGACACGGGCAGGACTAACATTCAGCTATGGCAGGCCTGATTCGACAAAACGACATCGAAGAGGTCAAGGCCCGCACCAACATCGCCGACATCGTCGGCGACTACGTGAGTCTCAAGTCCGCCGGCGTGGGATCGATGAAGGGACTGTGCCCCTTTCACGACGAGCGCAGCCCAAGCTTCCACGTGCGCCCCCAGGTCGGTTTCTACCACTGCTTCGGTTGCGGCGAGAGCGGCGACGTCTACTCCTTTCTGCAGAAGATGGACCACGTCAGTTTCAGTGAGGCCGTCGAACGGCTCGCCGGCCGGGTCGGTATCGAGTTGCACTACGAGGGCGGCGCCGGCGAGGCTCCCGACCACACCAATCGGGCCCGCCTGTACGCCGCCAACCAGGCCGCGGCCGACTTCTTCGTGGAACGCCTCGGCAGCCCCGGCGCCCTGGTCGGGCGTACTTTCCTCGGCGAACGCGGCTTCGACTCCCTCGCGGCCGCCCGGTTCGGGGTCGGCTTCGCCCCGAAAAGCTGGGACGAGCTCACCAACCACCTGCGCGCCAAGGGGTTCTCCACCGAGGAACTCACGCTGTCCGGTCTCGTCTCCAGCGGCGACCGCGGCGTGTACGACCGGTTCCGCGGCCGCCTGGTCTGGCCGATCCGGGACATCACTGGGCAGACCATCGGCTTCGGGGCGCGTCGCCTCCTCGACGACGACAAAGGACCCAAATATCTGAATACCCCCGAAACGCCGATCTACCACAAGTCCCAGGTGCTCTACGGGCTTGACCTCGCCAAACGCGACATCTCCCGAGGCCACCAGGTCGTCGTCGTGGAGGGCTACACCGACGTCATGGCCTGCCACCTTGCCGGGGTGACGACCGCGGTCGCCACCTGCGGCACATCCTTCGGGGTCGACCACATCAAGGTGCTGCGTCGCGTGCTCGGCGACGACAGCGGGGTCGGCGAGGTCGTGTTCACGTTCGATCCGGATGCCGCCGGCCAGAAGGCCGCCGTGCGCGCATTCAGCGAGGAGCAGCGTTTCTCCGCCCAGACGTATGTGGCCGTCGCGCCCGAGGGACTGGACCCCTGCGACCTGCGACTGCACCGCGGCGATGACGCCGTGCGCCGGCTGATCGACTCGAAAAAGCCCATGTTCGAGTTCATGATCCGGCAGTTGCTCGGCCAATACAACCTCGACACGGTGGAGGGTCGCGTCGCCGCGCTTCGCGCCGCGGCGCCGATCGTCGGCGACATCCGTGACCCGACCCTGCGACCCGGTTACACGCACGAGCTGGCGCGCATGCTCGGCATGGAGCTCGGCGAGGTCGGCAAGGCCGTCTCCGCCGCCCTGTCGCGCTCCCGGAGCACCGTTACGGCCACTCCGGGATCTCGGCCGGGGGAGAACGAGCCGGCGCCGCGGGAGCAGCCGTTCTCCATGATCGACCTGGCGACCGACCCGGTCACCCGGCTGGAACGCGACGGCCTGATGGCCATGCTGCAGCGCCCTACCGTCGTCGGGGTGGATCTGATCCAGCGCGCCGCGGCGACGAACTTCGTGAACACCTCCCTGGCGGTGGTGCGCGACGCCATCGCGGCCACCGCGCCCCACCACGACGCCGTCGACTGGCTCGACCGCATCGTCGCCGAGGTCCCGGCCACGCTGGAAAACCTGGTCAAGGAGCTGGCGATGGCTTCCCTTCCCGAACGCTCCGAACGCGAAATCGGCCGCTACGTGCGCGACATCACTGTGGCCCTGATCGACCGGGACCTGCTGCGTCAGAAGGCCGAACTGCTCGGCCGACTCCAGCGCGCGGATGCGACCAATCGCGACGTCTACGTGGCACTCCAGCGAGAGCTGGTGCGAGTCGAGGCCGAGCGCCGCAACCTCCGGGAGGAGTAGACCGGGCTCGTCTCGCCCGGCTTCTCCTTGGTTGCAGCTCGATAAAGATGCATCGTATTGCGCCGGGACACCGCGCATTCTGTGCTACTTCTTTTCCTACAGCAATGCTGGCCGCGCACGATTCCTGCGCCCGGCATCGGTTTTCTAGAGGAAGAGGCTCACGGCTATGGCATTCTCATCCACTTCACGCGCGAGAGGGCTCAGCGCCGCAGCGGTTTTCGCGGTCACCGCGTTGACCCTCGCGGGTTGCTCCGCCGGCGGAACCGACAACGAGACCAGCTCGGGTGGCGAAGCCATCACGATCGGCACGACCGACAAGATCACGTCGCTCGACCCGGCCGGTTCCTACGACAACGGCTCGTTCGCGGTGCAGAACCAGGTCTTCCCATTCCTGATGAACACGCCCTACGGCAGCCCGGATGTCGAGCCCGACATCGCCACGGCCGCCGCGTTCACCAGCCCCACCGAGTACACGGTCACCCTCAAGCCTGGTCTGAAGTGGGCCAACGGCAACGAGCTCACCTCCTCCGACGTCAAGTTCACCTTCGATCGCCAGTTGGCGATCGCAGACGACAACGGCCCGTCCTCGCTGCTCTATAATCTGGACAGCGTCGCGGCCCCCGATGACACCACGGTTGTCTTCACCCTGAAGCAGGCGGACGACCAGATCTTCCCGCAGATCCTGTCCAGCCCGGCCGGCCCCATCGTCGACGAGGACACCTTCTCGGCCACGAAGCTCACGCCGGACCAGGACATCGTCGACGCCAACGCGTTCGCCGGCCAGTACGTCATCACCAGCTACGACTTCAACAACCTGGTCGGCTACAAGGCCAACCCGGACTACGAGGGTCTCCTGGGCGCGGCCAAGACCGACGTCGTCAACGTGAAGTACTACGCCGACGCCTCCAATCTGAAGCTCGAAGTGCAGCAGGGCGATATCGACGTGGCGTTCCGTAGCCTGTCGGCCACCGACATCGAGGACCTGCGCGGCAACGACAAGGTCAAGGTCGTCGACGGCCCCGGCGGCGAACTCCGCTACATCGTCTTCAACTTCGACACCCAGCCGTTCGGTGCCAAGACCGCCGAGGCCGACCCGGCCAAGGCCCTTGCCGTGCGCCAGGCCGTGGCCGACCTCGTCGACCGCGACGAAATCGCCGAGCAGGTCTACAAGGGCACATACACCCCGGTGTACTCCTACGTTCCCGCCGGACTGACCGGCGCCACCGAGTCCCTCAAAGGCCTCTACGGCGACGGTGAGGGTGCCCCCGACGTCGACAAGGCCGCGGCAACCCTCAAGGCCGCCGGTGTGACCGGTCCGGTAAAGCTCAATCTCCAGTACAGTAACGACCACTACGGCCCGTCGTCCGGCGACGAGTACGCCCTGGTCAAGGACCAGCTGGAAGCCTCGGGCCTCTTCACCGTCAACCTGCAGACCACCGAGTGGGTTCAGTACTCGAAGGACCGCACGACGGATGTCTACCCCGTCTACCAGCTCGGTTGGTTCCCGGACTACTCCGACGCGGACAACTATCTGACCCCGTTCTTCCTCGAAGGCGGCTTCCTCAAGAACCACTACAGCGACACGGTGGTCGACGCCCTGATCCTGAAGCAGGCCGTCACCGCCGATCCCGCCGAGCGCACCAAGCTGATCGAGGAGATCCAGGACAAGGTCGCCGCGCAGCTATCCACCGTGCCGCTGCTCCAGGGCGCCCAGGTTGCCGTCACCGGCCCCGATGTGACCGGAACCAGCGACACGCTCGACGCGTCGTTCAAGTTCCGTTACGCGGCGTTGGCCAAAGGTTAGTACGTCAACCGGTTAGAGTTTCTCTAATTTGAAACCCGGGGGCATCCAGCCGCTTGCGCGCTGGGTGCCCCCGTCACGGTCTAATCGCACAGTCCAATCGTTAGGCAGGAATGACCACTGTGACCACGCGCCCCCCGTCGCCCCGCGCGACGGGACGCAAGAAACGTCCCGCAACCGACGGCGGGATCGGCCGGTACATCCTGATCCGCTTCCTGCTGATCTTTCCCACCATCTTCATCCTCGTGTCCATGGTCTTCTGGCTGATGCGCACGACCGGTGACCCGATCACGGCCGCTCTCGGCGGGCGTCTCGGGCCCGAGCAGCTGGCCGAGCGCATCCAGGCCGCCGGCTACGACCGGCCCATCTTCGTGCAGTACATCGAGTACCTGGGCCAGGTATTCACCGGCAACTTCGGCACGACCATCAGCACCAACCGTCCCGTCTCCGAGATCCTGGTCACCTATGGGCTGGCCACGTTCGAGCTCGTCTTCTACGCCCTGGTCGTCGCGTTCATCGTCGGGATTCCCCTGGGCATGGTCGCCGCCTATTGGCGGGACAAATCCGCGGACGCCTTCCTCCGGGTTTTCGCTATCCTCTGCTACGCCACGCCGGTGTTCTTCTCCGGGCTGTTGTTCAAACTCGTCTTCGCCGTCTACCTCGACGTGCTTCCCGTCTCCGGGCGGGCCTCGACCAGTTCCGAGCTGCAGATGCAGCTGTTGCCGAACCAGACCGGCCTGTACACGATCGACGCCATCCTGACCGGGGACCCGACCGTGCTCGGGGACGTGCTCGAGCATGCCGTGCTCCCCGCGCTGACGCTTGGGCTGCTCACTGCGGGGGTCTTCCTCCGCCTCGTGCGCACCAACGTGATCGGAACCCTTGGCACCGATTACGTCGACGCCGCTCGCTCGCGTGGGGTGAGCGAGTTCCGCCTGGTGCGGAAGCACGCCTACCGGCCGGCCCTGATCCCGATCATCACCGTGATCGGCCTCCAGATCGCCCTGCTGCTCGGCGGCGCCGTGCTGACCGAGACCACCTTCGAATGGAAGGGCCTGGGCTTCATGCTCTCCGAGTTCCTCAAGGCCCGGGACTTCGTGGCGGTGCAGGGGATCGTCGCCCTGCTCGCCGTGATCGTCGCCCTCTCCAACTTCGTCGTCGATATCATCGCCGCACTGATCGACCCGAGAGTGAGGTACTGAGATGAGTGACGCCACCGCGATCTCCGCCCGGCAGAAGCGCAGCGTCTGGTCCCGCCTCCCCGTCGTGCACCAGCTCAGGCAGAGCATCGGACTCCAGCGCGGGATGCTGGTCGCCGGCCTGATCATCACCACGCTCTTCGTGCTGACCGCCATTTTCGCCCCCGTGCTCGCGCCCTACGGCTTCAGCCAGCTGCGCGACGCCGACGGCGCCTTCGGAGCCCAGCAGCCGCCCGGGGGCGCGCATCCGCTGGGCACCACCGTCAGCGGCTACGACGTGCTCTCCCGGGTGCTGTGGGGTGCCCAGACCGCCCTGTTCGTGATCATAGTGGCCGTCCTGCTGTCGATCTTCGCCGGGGTGTTCCTCGGGCTGGTGTCGGGCTATTTCGGCGGCTGGCTCGACCGAATCCTGGTGGTCGTCTCCGACGCCGTCTACGCGTTCCCGTCGCTGCTTCTCGCCATCGTGATGTCGATCGTCATCTCCGGGGGCAAATCCAACCTGATCGGCGGTGTGCTGGCTGCGGCGATCTCAATCACCGTGGTCTTTATTCCGCAGTACTTTCGGGTGATCCGCGCCGAAACGGTGCGGATCAAGGCGGAGGCCTACGTGGAATCCGCACGCGTGCTGGGTGCCGGCAGCGGCCGGATCATGTTCCGGCACGTGTTCCGCAATGCGACCCGCACCCTTCCGCTGATCTTCACCCTGAATTCGTCGGAGGCCATCCTGACCCTCGCGGGCCTCGGCTTCCTCGGGTTCGGCATTGAACCGACGGCCGCCTCCGAGTGGGGCTACGACCTCAACAAGGCCCTCTCGGACGTCACCAGCGGTATCTGGTGGACGTCACTGTTCCCCGGACTGGCCATCGTGCTCGTCGTGCTCGGCATCACACTGGTCGGCGAAAGCCTCAACGACCTGGCCGATCCCCGCCTGCGCGGACGCCGCGCAGTCGGCCAGTCGGCCGGGATCGTCGCGCAGACCTCGGTCGTTCCCGGCGGCACCCTCGTCGCCGGCCCCGGCGGGCTCGGCGGACTGGAAGGCGCCGCAACCCATCCCACCGAAGGACTCGAGGACCGACCATGACCGACGTGCTCACCATCACCGATCTGGGCATCTCGTTCGCGACCGACGCCGGAGCCGTTCGGGCCGTTGACGGCGTCACCCTGCGGGTCGCTCCCGGCGAGGTCCTGGCCATCGTCGGCGAGAGCGGGAGCGGCAAGACCGTCACCGCCAAGACCATCCTCGGGCTGTTGCCGGAGACGGCGACCGCCTCCGGGGCCGTCATCCTCAGCAGCAAAGACGGCTCGAGCGAGAGCAACGTCATCGCACTCAGCACCGCCCAGCTGCGGCAGGTTCGCGGCACCGACGTCTCCATGGTGTTCCAAGAACCCTCGACCGCGCTGAACCCCGTCTTCACGGTGGGTTGGCAAATCATGGAGGGCATCCGCGCGCACGGCCAGTTCAGTCGCAAGGAAGCCCGCAAGAAGGCCATCGAGATCCTCGGGCGGGTCGGTATCCCTGACGCGGAAACCCGCGTCGACTACTACCCGCACCAGTTCTCCGGCGGCCAGAAGCAGCGCGTCGTGATCGCCATGGCCCTGGTGCTCGACCCCGGCCTGATCGTCGCCGACGAGCCGACCACGGCGCTCGACGTGACCGTGCAGGCCGAGATCCTAGACTTACTGCGCCGCTGCCGCGATGAATTCGGCACGGCGATCGTGCTCATCACCCACAACATGGGCGTGGTCGCCGACCTCGCCGACCGAGTCGCGGTGATGTACCAGGGCAAGGTCGTCGAAGAGGCGGATGCCCAAACCCTCTTCCGCTCGCCGCAGAACGACTACACGAAGAAGCTGCTCGCCGCCGTGCCTCACGTGGGCCAGGGGGTCGTGCACGCCGCCGCCCGTGCCACGGCCCGCGCGGCCGACTGGGAGCAGCAGGCGCCGGTCGTCGTCGCCGACCAGCTCCGAATCGAATACCCCGGCCGGCTCGGCCGGTCCGGTTTCACCGCCGTCGACGGCGTGAGCTTCCTGATCCGGCCCGGTGAGGTTCTCGGTCTGGTGGGGGAGAGCGGTTCCGGCAAGACCACGATCGGGCGGGCCATCGCCGGCCTGACCCGGGTGACCGGTGGCTCCCTGACCGTGATGGGCCACGAGATGAACGGGTTCAAGGAACGTGCGTTCCGGAAGTTCCGCAGCGACATCGGGTTCGTCTTCCAAGACCCGGCGTCGAGTTTCAACCCGCTGCTGACCATCGCCGACTGCGTCGCCGAACCGTTGGTGGTGCACGGTCGGGCGAAGAACGCCGCCCACGCCCGCCCGCGGGTCAACGAGCTCCTCGAGGCCGTGCAGCTGCCGCGTGCCTACGGCGACCGCTACCCGCACGAGCTGAGCGGCGGCCAGCGCCAGCGCGCGAGCCTGGCACGGGCGCTCGCCCTGGAGCCGCCCCTGCTGATAGCCGACGAGCCCACCAGCGCTCTCGACGTCTCCGTGCAGGCGCGGGTGCTGGAGCTGTTCGCCGATCTCCAGCGGGAGTTCGGCTTTGCCGCGCTGTTCATCAGTCATGACCTGGCTGTCGTCGACCTCGTCGCGGACCGGATTGCGGTGCTGTACCGCGGAAAACTGGTCGAGGAGGGCACCAGCGCCGAGGTTCTCGGTGCACCCAAGGATCCTTACACCCAGCGGCTCCTGGCCTCCCTGCCCGTGCCGGACCCGGCCGAGCAGGCCCTGCGCCGGGAGGGACTGCGCCGGCTGCGTGAGGCAGGATAGACACATGATCCGCGGCGCCGCACCGACAAGTCCGACCAGTCCGATCTCCACCAGTGACCTGACGGTCGAGTACCCGCCCCACGGTGCCAGCGGCGCATTCACGGCCGTGCGTGGCCTTACCCTGCAGATCGGGGCCGGTGAGGTGCTCGGACTGCTCGGGCAGAGCGGTTCGGGCAAGAGCACGCTGGCCCGGGTTCTCTCGGGCGCCGCGTTCAGCCACGGCGGCGGAGGCACCGGCGACGTTCGACCAGAGATCACCGGGGGAGAGGCGACGGTGCTCGGGTACCGGCTCCGTGGCATCCGTCGGCGCAAGCTGGCCCGGCTCACCTTCGGGGTGGGGCACCTCGCCCAGGATGCCGCCGACACGCTGCCCTCGACTCTGACGGTGGCGGAGATCGTGGCCGAGCCCGTGCTCGACCGAGACCGGCGCTACGACCGGCACACCCTCGACGAGCAAGTGGCGACCATGATCGACGCGGTGCGGCTTCCGTTGTCGGTGCTCACCAAATTCCCCTACGAGCTGAGCAATGGTCAACGTCAGCGGGTGGCGCTGGCCCGGGCGCTGGTATTCGGGCCGTCGGTCCTGATCGCGGACGAGCCGACGGCCGGCGTCGACGCCACCGTCCGGGACGCCGTGGTCGACCTGATCGGCGAGCTGCAGCGCGAGCGGGCCTTCTCGGCGATGGTGATCAGTTCCGACCTCAGCGTGCTTCGCCGGGTCGCGGACCGAATCGCCGTGCTGCACCAGGGCGTGCTGGTGGGGCTGGGTACGATCGACGAGGTGTTCGACGACCCATGGCACCCGTATGTCGCCGGCCTGGCTGCGGCTCTGATGGGGGAGGCGCCGGACGAGGAGAACGACGACGACAACTACGACTACGAGAGTGAATCCGACGAACATGTCATCGAAAACTGAATTCGTGCAACACCAGGCCGTTCTCGCCGACGAGGTCACGCCCCTTCCGGCGCACCGACGGCCGGCCCCCGGTCCGATCACCATCCTGCCGCGGCCGGAACCGGCCTTCTCCCGGGCGGTCGAGGCTGCCGGGGGAACCGTGACAGAGCTCTCCGGCGAGACCCGCGGACTGATCTGGCTGGACTACGGCAGGGCCGACGAGCTGCGCGCCACCCTGCACGCGTATCCCGGCATCGGGTGGGTGCAGCTCCCCTGGGCGGGCGTCGACGCCTTCAGCGGGGTGCTGGCCGGCCTGGACCGCCCGGACCTTCTGTGGACCAGCGCGAAAGGCGCGTACGCGCAGCCCGTCGCCGAACACGCCCTGGCTCTCACCCTGGCGCTGTTGCGGGTGCTGCCGAAGCGCGTCCGGGCCAAGGGTTGGAGCACGCTGTCCGAGGGGCGCTCGCTCTACGGCCTCAATGTGACCATCATCGGTGCTGGTGGGATCGCCCGTGAGCTGATCCGCCTGCTCGAGCCTTTCGGCACCCACGTCACAGTGGTGCGCCGCAGCACCGAGCCGGTGCCCGGTGCGGCTCAGACGGTGGTGACGGACGCCCTCTCCGGCGTTCTCCAGACCAGCGACGTCGTCGTCGTGGCGGCTGCGCTCACGGGCGGCACCCGCCACCTGATCGGCCGGGCCGAACTCGAGCTGATGCGGCCCGAAACGGTGCTCGTCAACATCGCCCGCGGCCCGCTCGTCGATACGGACGCTCTGGTGGCAGCGCTGGCCGCAGGAACCATCGCCGGCGCTGCCCTCGACGTGACCGATCCGGAGCCGTTGCCGCAGGGGCATCCGCTCTGGGCCGAGGCGCGGTGCCTGATCACACCGCATTCGGCCGACACGCCCGAGATGACCGCCCCGCTCCTGGCCGAGCGGATTCGCCTGAATGTGGTTGCCTTCCTTGCGGATGGGCGGTACGTCGGCGTCGTTGACCCTCGAATCGGTTACTGACGGTTGACGCCGATTTGGCAGATCGCCAACTTTTGATAAAGTAGCAGAGCTGTTCCAGCAACATTCCCCGATAGCTCAATTGGCAGAGCAGCGCACTGTTAATGCGCAGGTTCTTGGTTCGAGTCCAAGTCGGGGAGCGAAAGGCCACCAAGGGCTCCACCCCTGGTGGCCTTTTTTGTATCCCGTTCACTTCCGTGCGACGCGGTCGCAGAAAAGGCGGCATCCGTGGAGTCCTGGCTCACCGTGAGCACCGTTCTGTCCGTGCTCGTCGTCGGGTTGCTCGCCCTCTGGCTGGTCACCCTTGTCCGGGCCCGGCGCGTGGTCTTCGACCGCACGGCGGCCGAGCGGATGCGCATTGACCTGCAACTGTCTCTTGCCGAACAACAGGGCCGGCTCGGCATCATCCGGGAACTGCAGGACGTGGCCGTGCTGTCCGTTGCGCGGCTGATCACCCGTGCCGAAGGTGCCCGCTACACGGCCGAGAGCGACCCGTCCAGCGCCGTGCGGGTGGCGACGGCATTGGTTGACGACGGTCGGGTGGCGCTGGCCGACATGCGCCGCGTGCTGACGATCGTGCGCGAGGGCGAATCTGTCGCCGCCGCCCAACCGGGCCTGCAGTCGGCGAACGAGCTGTTCCGGGTCATGCGTGACGCGGGCGTCACCGTGGTCTTCACCGAGTCAGGCGCGCGGTTCCCGCTCAAGCAGGGCGCCGAACTGGCCGTCTTCCGTATCCTGCAGAGCGCGCTGGCCAACACTCTCACCCATGGCGGACGAGGCACGGAGGCTCGGGTCACGTTCACGTGGACTCAGGACGGGCTGCAGCTGCTGGTCGCCGATGACGGCATCCGTGCGGCGGCTCGCCGGGACAGTGCCGACGCCGCCGACTTCGCCGCGCGCACGATGTACACGATCGACGACGACCTCAAGGCACTGAGTGCGAACGTAGCCGGGGCAGGCATCACTCAGATGCGCGAGCGCACCGCGATGTTCGGTGGCATTTTCAACGCCGGGACCGTGCCCGGCGTCGGGTTCACGGTCTCGGCCATCTTCCCGTCGTTGCGCTTCCACAACGGCATCCATGGAGTGGACCTCGACCGCGGCTGACTCTTTCACCGGGCCAGCGAATCAGGCCAGGCCTATCTGGTCAATCTTCGAGGTTGTCGACGCCGGGCATCCAGCCGAGCCCGGGCGTGCCCCAGCCACGCTTGCGGGTCACCTTGAAGGCGATCTTGGCGTAGAAATGCTCGAGGCGATCCACGTACAGGGTGCCGTCGAGGTGGTCGTACTCGTGCTGGAAGATTCGGGCCAGCCAGTCTTCGGCGTGGATTTCGAAGGGTTTCTGCTCGAGATCCACCGCCCTCAGGATGGCGGAGGGAGAACGCATCAGCGGAAAGCGCTCGCCCGGGTAGGACAGGCAGCCCTCGACGTCTTCGTCCTCGTCGGCCTCGCCCGCGGAAACCGGGGTGATCCACAGTTCCGGGTTGATGGCCACGCCACGCCAGAGGTGGTCGTCGTCGTCGAGGTAGTTGAAGGTGAAGAGCCGCAGCGGCACTCCGACCTGCGGCGCCGCCAGACCGACGCCGGGCGCGGCATCCATGGTCTCGAACATGTCCTGCACGAGTTCACGCAGGACACTCCCGAAATCGGTCACTGGCAGGGCAGGGGAATGGAGAACGGGGTCTCCTGAAATAACTATCGAGCGAACGGCCATTCAGCAAGGATATCGGGCCGGTTCTCGGTAAAGTCGTCGAGTGACACTCTCCCTGGCTGACCTGACTGCGGAAATCGCAATCAATCCTCGTCAGGCCATCGGTATACCGCTCGCCCTGGTCGGAGCGGTCTTCCTGTCCCTGGGAGCGCAATTCCAGCATCGGGGCGTCACCAAGGTCGAGGCCAAGACGGCGGAGGTCACCGGGGGGCTCAACCCGCGCCAGCTGATGTTGCTTCTGGGGCGACCGTCCTGGGTGTTCGGCACGATTATGCTCGGTTTGGCGATCGCGTTCCAGCTCTCCAGCCTGGCGTTCGCCCCCATCATCATGGTTCAGCCGCTGGGCGCCGTCGCCCTCGTGATCACGTCGATCCTGAATTCCCGCATTACCCGGGTACCCGTCAACCGAGCTTCCAAGATCGCAATCGCGATGTGCGTCGGCGGGGTGGCCCTCTTCGTCACCGTGGCCGCCTTCACCGCGGTAGACAAGCCGGTCACGGATGGCAACCTGATCACGATCCTGGTCGTGCTCGGCGTCGTGCTGTCCGTCTTCGGGGTCCTGTTCGTTCGACTGCGCACCCGGTTCAAGGCGATGTTCTACATCGTGGGCGCCGGAGTCCTTTACGGGTTCGTCGCCACACTGGCCAAGGTCGTCATCAACCGCACCCAGAACGGCAACTTCGAGTGGCTGACTCTGACCTGCCTCGTCGGGCTGCTGCTGGCGGCGGGGCTCGGCGCCTATTTCGTTCAGAATGCCTATGCATCGGGACCGCCGGATCTGGTCATCGCCGGGTTGACAGTGATCGATCCGCTGATCGCCGTCGGTATCGGCATCGTCGTCCTGGGCGAGATCGAGCAGGCGCCGCCGTGGGCGACGGTCGCCTTCCTCGTTGCGGGTGTCATCGCAATCGTCGGGGTCTTCCTGTTGGCCCGGTTTCACCCACTGGCCGACGATTGACACGGTCCGAGCCACTGGGATCGGCGTTCCCACGGGCGCGTCGCGACCCGTATCGCGGTGGCCGGGACGGTTTAGAATAGGGTTCTACAAGACCTCGTCAGCGTGTGCGCTGTCGAAAGCATGAATTATCGCCGGATGACGAACTCCGGCTCACATACGTTGGGACAGTGTCTTTTGTCAGATTCGACCGTTATGCCGAGCGAGGCGACCCGCATCGAGCCGGTGTCGAAGTCGCCGCTCCGGATACTGATCGCTGCGGATACCTTCGCGCCCGACGTGAATGGTGCGGCCAAGTTCGCGGAGCGTCTTGCCGCCGGGATGGTGGCCCGCGGGCACGAGGTGCAGATCATGGCACCGGCCGCGTCACGCAAGTTCGGCACCTGGACCGAGGTGCACGAGGGTCAGCCGATGGTCGTGCACCGTCTCAAGAGCTGGCGCTGGTACCCGCACGACTGGCTGCGGTATGCGCTGCCGTGGTTCATCCCCAGGGAGAGCCGGCGTATTCTCGACACATTCAAACCGGATGTCGTGCATTTCCAGTCGCACATCATGGTGGGCCGCGCCGTCACGATCGAGGCCGCGAAGCGGGGCATCCGCATCATCGGCACGAATCACTTCATGCCGGAGAACATGCTGGAATTCACCCTTGTTCCCAAAGGTCTGCACGACCGACTCATCAAGGGTGCCTGGCGGGCCGCCCGGCGCACCTTTGGTCGGGCTGAGGCCGTCACGACCCCGACGCTGCGGGCCGCTCAGTTCCTGGAACGCTATACCGGCCTCGAGGGTGTGCTGGCGATCTCCTGCGGCATCGACGCCCACAACTATTCGTCCAGTTTCGCGCCGCGCTCCGAAAACCGCATTCTGTTCGTTGGCCGCGTGACGGGTGAGAAACAGATCGACGTGTTGCTGCAGGCCGTGGCACTCCTGTCGCCCGACCTTGATGTGCAGGTGGAGATCGTCGGTGGGGGCGACCAGAAGCGCAACCTCGAACATCTGTCGCAGACGCTCGGACTTAGTGGTCGGGTCACGTTCGCGGGTTATGTGACGGATGCCGAACTGGCGACCGCCTACACCCGCTCGACGGTGTTCGCGATGCCGTCGATCGCGGAGTTGCAGAGCATCGCGACTATGGAGGCGATGGCGTCTGGATTACCGATCGTGGCCGCCAACGCCATGGCACTCCCACACCTCGTGCACGATGGCCAGAACGGCTACCTGTTCGAGCCCGGTAACGCTCAGGACCTCGCCGACAAGCTCACAACAGTTCTGACGGCCGCACCCGACGACCTGATCGCGCTCAAAAACAGCTCCCTCCGGCTCATCAGCATGCACGACATCAACCGCACCCTGAACACGTTTGAGTGCCTGTATCGCGGGGAACCGGTTATCGACGCGGTCACCTCCGACGCGGCCGCCCGCGGCGCGGAGTAGGCGGGCGAGCCCGCCTTTCGAACCTGTATCGTTGGATCCGGTGATCCACCCGATCACCACAGAATCGGTCGCCCACTCGTCAGAGCAGTCGCGTCGATTGGGGCGGTAGCTCAGCTGGTTAGAGCAGCGGACTCATAATCCGTCGGTCCCGGGTTCAAGTCCCGGCCGCCCTACTGTAATTAAGATCTGATCAGGGTTTCTTGTCCTCACTGAAAGGGCAAGACTTGATGTATACATGGTTTATCCATGGTTTATTCGAAAGTGACCGCCTGATGCCGGCGCTCACTAAGAAGGTGCACGACCCGGTTCGATTGAGCTGGAGTGGCCTCGAGCACCTGCTGATCATGGATACTGAACGACTCTTCGGGCTCGGTCTAGAGCCTGTACTGACGACAAGTGAACTCGCCGAGTATCTCGGCGTGCAGGTGCAGGCCATCTATGACCTGCGCACCGACGGGCGCGGTCCTTCTGGCATTCGAGTTGGACGGGAGATCCGCTATCGAGTCTCCGACGTGCGGCGATGGCTGGACGGCCTCCACGAGCCCGAATCATCCTTGAGTAGTCGAGGTGGCGAGCACTGATGGTCGGACGACCACGGCTTCCGATCAGCACGTTCGGTGCTATTAAGACGACCAAGGTCGGTCCAGACCGGTACCGGGCAACGACTGTCTTCCGCGACTGGGACGGCCAGTCACGGCAGGTGGGCGCGACCCGCTCGAGCCGCAACGCGGCGCAAGCAGCGCTCAAAGTCGCATTGGCCGCTCGGATGCATGCCGGGGACGTCGGCGATTCGCTCCAGGCCGGCTCACCGTTCCCTCTCCTCGCTGCGGCCTGGATGGACGACGTGATGAACGATGTCGACCGTTCCCAAGGGACGAAGGACACCTACCAGCGTCAACTGCGTCTCCTCGTCTTGCCCTATTTTGAGAACTTCACGGTTCGCGAAGTGACCGTCGGACGCATCGAGCTCTTCTTGAAGAAGCAGCGCGAGATGGCTTATCCGCGAGCGAAGCACTCCCGTACGATCCTTGGCATGATCTTGGCATTCGCGGTACGGCGGGAAATCATTCCGCGAAATCCCATGAACGAGGCCTCACGCATGAAGATGCCTCCACACACCCCGAAGGCACTGACGACGGAGCAGATAGCCGCCATCCGCCTCGCGGCACGCGAATGGCGCATGGGGGAGGGCCGGATGGGGCCACGGTCAGACGGGCAGGTTCGAGACATCATCGAGGTGATGCTCGGTACTGCTACGCGCATTGGCGAGGCGCTTGCGCTTCGGCAGTGCGACGTCGACATGGATGCGGATCCGCCGTGGGTGAACATCAGCGGCACGCTTGTGGTGCACAACGGCACCGGCGTGCACCGTCAAGAGCATCCCAAAACACACGAGTCGAACAGGGTCATCGCTGTGCCGCAGTTCGCGGCCGATGTGATTCGCCAGCGTTTGGCGCTACTCGATCCGGAGGACACCGAGCACCTGCTCTTTTTCTCGCGGGTTGGTACGCCGCTCGCACCGTACAACGTCAGGCGCTCGTTCCGCGGGATACTCCTGAACGCTGGACTCGAGGGTCTGGAAATCACTCCGGGCGAGTTCTAGGTCTCGTCCCAACACTCCACCAAGATTTGGAGTGTGAAGATGGCCAGACGTGGGCGCAAGAGAAACCTCAACCGCGAAGACGAGTATTGGAAACTCATCCTTGCCGGGATCGGACCGATCGCCGCCGCGAAGCGCGTCGGGATCGGACGCACGACCGGCCACCGTTGGCGATCTCAACGTGGTGGGATCGCGCCGCTACGACTTGCTGAGGCGGACAGACACGAACGGTACCTGAGCCTGATCGAACGTGAGCGGATCGCTTTGTTCACACGAGAAGGATTCTCCATCCGGGAGATCTCCCGGCGACTTGGCCGGTCACCGTCGACGATCAGCCGCGAGCTTCGCCGCAACATGCGAAAACACGACCGCGGCCAGTACGACGCTGTCCTGGCCCACGCTCGAGCTCGAGAGAAGGCCCGACGGGCGCGAACAGGGCGCATCGGGCAAGACCTCCAGCTCCGAGACCTGGTTCAAGACAAACTGAAACTTGACTGGAGCCCCGAACAGATCAGCTACTGGCTACGAGACACTCACCCACAGAAACGATCGTGGCACGTGTGCCACGAAACGATCTACCAGGCCCTGTACTGGCCGGGTAACAGCGGTTTGACCAGGAAATTGATACCACACCTAAGAACGGGCAGGGCACTGCGCAAGCGTCGACGGCGCCCCGACGTACGCGCCCCACGCTTCATCGCACCAGCGACCCTGATCGACCACCGCCCCCAGGTCGTAAACGACAGGTCTCGGTTCGGAGACTGGGAAGGCGACCTCATCATCGGCACGCGCACCCGTTCGGCGATCGGCACCCTGGTAGACCGCAAGAGCGGCTACGCCGTCCTCCTCCACCTCCCCGGCGGGCACACCGCAGCTGAAGTCAACGCATCGCTCATCACCGCGATGTCTGCCCTACCTCAGGAACTCCGGCGCACTTTGACCTGGGACCAGGGCGCCGAAATGGCCAGCCACGACAAGATCGCCTCCCTCTTCACCGACGGCGTGTTCTTCGCTCACGCCGGCAAGCCCTGGCAACGCGGATCCAACGAGAACATGAACGGACTGCTGCGGCAATACTTCCCCAAGCACACCGACCTCGCCATCCACAGCGCCGATGACCTCGCCGCTGTCGCGATCAAGATCAACAACAGGCCCCGGAAGCGACTCGGTTGGACAACACCAGCCCAGCTCCTCGCCGACGCACTGCGATCCAGCTAACCAATCAGTGTTGCGACGACCGCTGGAATTCGCCCGGCACTACTGGCCCTGTTTTGGGTCGGCGTTATCATGATTCTGTTAGGGCCGGGGCAGGGCGGTGACTCACCGATGTTCCCGGAGGTTTTGGGGAGTCTGCGAGTGCCGCGGCTCGGTGGCGGTCGGCCGCGTACGACGCCGGATCGGGCGATGGGTGACAAGGCGTATTCGTCGAAAGCGAACCGGAAGATGCTCCGGGATTGCGGCATTGAGGCCGTGATCCCGGAGCGATCGGACCAGGTCGCTAACCGGAAACGGCGCGGCCAAGCCGGTGGCCGCCCACCCACCTTCGGCAAGGTGTCGTACAAATGCCGCAACGTCATTGAACGGTGTTTCGAGGTCTTCAAGCAGTGGCGCGGCATCGCCACCCGCTACGACAAACTCGCCCTCACCTACCGCGGCGGTTTTGTACTCCGAGCGATAATTATCTGGTCAAAAGCATTAGGAGACACGCCCTAGGCGGTTGTGCCTAGAGAGATAGTTTAGAAATCGCGCGGAACTCCTGATCGTCACGGTGACCTGCCGGGTGCTGCGCCCCTCCAAACGAGCGTTCTACCAGTGGAAGCGCGACCCCACCTCCCAGCGCAACAGGGACGACCCGCAACTCACCAACGCCGCCTGGGATTTCGCCGAGACGACTCCGCGTTCGGATGCCGGTTTACCTCCGATAAGCCCGTCCAAGACGACCACGTCATGCGGAAATTCACCGCGACAGGCCCGAGCCAGCTCTGTTTCACCGGAATTACCGAACACAAAGCGCGGCAGGTTACGGAGCGAGTCCGAGCTGTTCGAGCATGCCTTTTTCGTCGCTGCTGCCCCACCGCTCTACGAGTTTCCCGGCCTTGAACCGACTGATCTGCATGCCACGAACGGACATTGATTTTCCACTCGCAGAATGGCCCATGAGGGGGCCTTGGTGGGTACCGGTGAGGGTGTAGGCGAATGCGACGTCGGTGTCATTCGCGACGACATGCTCAACTCTGATGTGCAAGTCCGGGAAAGCGGCAATCATTTCGGCGAAGAACGCCTGATAGCCTGCGGGGCCTGCGCCTTGGCCAGGAGCAGGATCGTTATCGACTACGTTTTCGGCCACGAGTTCGTTGATAAGCGCGAGTTCCCCGCTGTTGACGGCGTCACGGAACTTTTGCTGTGCGGTGATATTCGCTTCTTGACTCATGTTTCTACTTCCTTCTTGAAAATTACCAGGGAGAGGCTTGTGGGGGCCCGGGTGACCATACCGACATTAAGGTTCGAGGTTTCGCCAAAACAATCGTGAGCTCTGACACGCAAGCCCTGAGGAAAAGTTGCTGATCGACCCCGTGGTCGTGCCATAGACGAGCCGGCCAGCACCAGACCCGGTAGTGGTTTCAGTTTCGGTCAATCTATGCACGGCTACGATCGATCACAAGGCAAGGTCCTGCGCAAAGGGTTTTAACCTCGTCGGCGAGGGCCTTAGGCGGTTGGCTATTTCGCGAGGAATGCGAGGACGTGCTGGTTCCATTCGTCCTTGTGCGAAACGGTGAGACCATGCGGGGCGTCTGTGATCACGACGAGTTCACTGCCGGTGATGGACTCGTGAGTACGTTTGCCACTCACCTCGAATGGCACAATGGTGTCGGAGTCACCGTGTATGACCAAAGTCGGCACCGTGATTTTCGTGAGGTCGTCGCGGAAGTCGGTAGTGGAGAATGCGGTAACGCAGTCGAGCGTTCCCTTCGGCGATGCCATTTGTGCGATGTTGAGATTATAGGCAATCTGCGCGGAGCTAACCTTTGGAGTGTTGACCAGCGACGGCTTGCCGGCGGTGAAGAACATCTGCAGAAATTCGTGCAGGAACGCCGGCCGGTCTCCGGTCAAGCCGTCGTGGAACCAGTGAGCCAAATCGGAGTCGACGCCTCCGTCAGGGTTATCATCCGATTTCCAGAGGTAAGGCGGCACGGCGCTGGCGAAGACGAGCTTCGCGATGCGGGCGGTGCCGTAGGTACTGACGTATCGAGCGAGCTCTCCACCGCCCATCGAGAATCCGATCAGGGTGACCCCCTGCAGGTCGAGGGCATCGATGACCGCCTTCAGGTCGGCGGCAAACGTGTCGTAGTCGTACCCATCCCAGGGCTGTGACGACTGTCCGAACCCGCGACGGTCAAGAGTGATGACCCGATAGCCGGCCTCGACCAGTGCGGGTACCTGCCCCTCCCAGGACCTACTACTCAGGGGCCAACCGTGGATCAGTACGACGGGCTTACCGGCTCCGACGTCTTCGTAATGCAGTTCGACGTCGGGACCGCTGTGATCCGGGGCGGTGATGAAGGGCATGTTATCTCCTCGTAATCGGGACGGTTCGTTGGAGGCAATCGAAATAGTGCGGTCAAGAGAATAGGGGTTCGCTGGGAGAACGCTGTCAGTCGCCGATAAGAATTGCCTCGCGAGCCGCAGCCCTCCACGCCGGCGCGCTTTCGTGCGGACGCTGCTGAAGTAGGTCTTCGCAACCGACGTCAGTGCGATCACTTGTCGCTCGTAGTTGCGGCTTCCTGGCTCAAAGTGAGGTGCTTTTGAGAATCCCGGTTTAGCCCTGTTTCCCGTGATAACGGTCGCGTGATACGTGTCCACCATCCGGGTTCATGTGCACCACTAGCGGACTGAAAGGTCGATATATAGTATTCCCCCATGGCAGCTACTCCAGTGCCTGCCGGGTTGGACGGAAAAGCGTCGGACACCATGTTGGCGTTAGGCCGTTTTTTCACTCGGTGGGACCAAACAGATGATGGGCGCGCAGTGTTCCGTGAGGGCGGGCGCAAGGGCGATGTGTTCTACCGCGACCGGTGGAGCCATGACAAGGTGGTGCGTTCCACCCATGGGGTGAACTGCACGGGGTCGTGTTCGTGGAAGGTTTACGTTCGGGACGGCATTATCACTTGGGAGTCGCAGCAGACGGATTACCCGTCGGTGGGCCCCGACAGTCCGGAGTACGAGCCGCGGGGGTGCCCCCGTGGTGCGGCGTTCAGTTGGTACACCTACTCACCCACGCGGGTGCGGTATCCGTACGCCCGCGGTGTTCTCGTCGAAATGTACCGTGAGGCGAAGGTGCGTCTCCAGGACCCCGTGCTCGCTTGGGCTGACGTTGTGGACGACCCTGAACGACGTCGTACCTACCAGCAAGCGCGAGGGAAGGGCGGGCTCGTCCGGATTCCGTGGCAGGAGGCGATCGAAATCGCCGCCGCCGCCCACGTCCACACGATCAAGAAGTACGGTCCGGATCGGTGTTCCGGGTTCTCCCCGATCCCGGCCATGTCTATGGTGTCGCACGCGGCGGGTAACCGGTTCATCCAGCTCATCGGCGGGGTGATGACGTCTTTTTACGACTGGTATGCCGACCTTCCCGTGGCCTCTCCGCAGGTGTTCGGCGACCAGACTGACGTGCCTGAATCAGGTGACTGGTGGGATTCCACCTATCTGATGATGTGGGGATCAAACGTTCCTGTGACGCGCACGCCTGACGCGCATTTCATGGCGGAGGTGCGGTATCGCGGCACAAAGGTGGTGGCGATCAGTCCCGACTATGCCGACAATACGAAGTTCGCCGACGAGTGGCTGCCCGCCCAAGCCGGCACTGACGCTGCGCTTGCGATGGCGATGGGGCACGTGATGCTCAAAGAATTCTTCGTCGACCGGCAGGTGCCCTATTTCAGCGGCTATGTGCGCCGTTACACAGATCTACCCTTCCTTGTCCGGCTCGAGGAGCACGCCGGCGGTGGGCTGGTGCCCACGAAATTTTTGATGGCGGCTGACTTGCCCGACAAGGCGCATATTCCGGATGCTGCGTTCAAAACGGTCTTGCTTGACTCAGCGACTGGCGCTCCCGTGGTGCCCAATGGTTCCATCGGCTACCGGTACGGTGAAGCGGGCAAGGGCAAGTGGAACCTCGACCTCGAGGGTGTCGACCCGGCGTTGAGCCTTCTCGACGAGTCCGTCTCAGGCCAGCCCCCGGAAACCGCTGAGATCCGGATGCCCTGCTTCGAGGCACCCTCCGGGGAGGGGTCGATCGTGACTCGCGGCGTTCCCGTCCGGCGCGTGGCAGGGCACCTGGTAACCACGGTGTTCGACTTGATGCTCGCTCAATACGGGGTTGGGCGTCCAGGGCTGCCGGGCGACTGGGCGACCGACTACGACGACGCGTCGACGCCGTACACGCCGGCCTGGCAGGAGGAAATCACGAGCGTGCCGGCCGCCGCGTGCATCCGGGTGGCGCGAGAATTTGCCCGCAACGCTGAGGAATCGAAGGGGCGGTCCATGATCATTATGGGGGCCGGTATCTGCCAGTGGTTCCACGGTGACGCCACCTACCGTGCGGTGCTCTCGCTCGTGATGCTCACCGGATGCATGGGACGAAACGGCGGCGGCTGGGCGCATTACGTCGGCCAAGAGAAGACCCGTCCGATCACGGGATGGATTTCTCTCGCTAACGCTCTGGACTGGAGTCGACCGCCGCGCACCATGATCGGTACCGGGTATTGGTACATGCACACCGATCAATGGCGCTCAGATGGGTACTCGGCCGACTCGCTCAAGTCCCCTCTCGCTGATGGGCACTTCGACGGTATGCACACCGCGGACACGATCGCGCAGTCGAACAGGCTCGGTTGGATGCCGTTCTACCCTCAGTTCGACCGCAACCCGCTTGACCTCGCCGATGAGGCGCAAGCTGCGGTGGATGCGGGGGAGGCGCCCGACGCCGCCACCTGGATCGCCGATGCCCTCAAAAGCAGGCGGCTGACCCCCGCCATCGACGATGTCGACGCTTCCGAAAATTGGCCGCGCACCCTGGTGCTCTGGCGCTCCAACCTTTTCGGCTCATCTGCCAAGGGCAATGAGTACTTTTTGCGCAACCTTCTCGGCACTCACAATAACGTGATGGGGGCCGACCACGTGAACGCTGCCCGACCGCGTGATGTGAAATGGCACGACCAGGCGCCGGAAGGAAAACTGGACCTGCTCGTCTCAGCTGATTTCCGGATGACGTCAACCACGCTGTTGTCGGACATCGTCTTTCCGGCTGCAACGTGGTACGAAAAACACGACCTTTCCTCGACCGACATGCACCCCTTCGTGCACGCCTTCAGCCCCGCAATCGACCCACCGTGGGAGGCGAAAACCGACTTTGACACGTTTCGACTGCTCGCCGAGGAGTTCTCCCGCCAGGCCAAAACGCATCTCGGCACCCGACGGGACCTGGTCAGTGTTCCGCTGCAACACGATACGCCGGGGGAGATTGCTCAGCCGGGTGGGGTGGTGCGCGACTGGCGGGACACCGATATTCCGGCGGTCCCCGGTCAGAACATGCCTGTCTTCTCGATCGTCGAACGGGACTACACCGCTATCGCAGAGAAGCTAGCTACGATCGGACCCCTCGCGGAGGAACGCGGTTTCACCGTGAAGAACATCACTTATCGGATGGGGCATGAGATCGAGCGGCTCGCCCGTAGCAACGGGGTGATGCTCGGTGGCGCGGGGAACGGCCGCCCGGCCATCGATACCGATGCGAAGTTCGCCCAGGCCATCCTGAGCTTTTCCGGCACCACCAATGGCGAACTGGCCGTGCAGGGGTTTCGCGAACTGGAAGAGCAGACCGGTATGAAGCTCGTCGACCTTGCCGAGGGATCCGAGGAGAAGCGGGTGACTTTCGCGCAGACGCAAGCGGGGCCCGTCCCGGTGATCACGTCGCCTGAGTGGTCCGGGTCGGAGACTGGTGGGCGTCGGTATTCCCCGTTCACGATCAACGTTGAGCGGCTGAAGCCTTGGCACACCCTCACCGGCCGGATGCACTTCTTCCTCGATCACGACTGGATGCGCGACCTCGGGGAGGCCCTCCCGATTTACCGGCCCCCATTGGATATGCAGCGCCTGTTCGGTGAACCGCGGTTTGGCCCGAACGGAACCACCGAGATCACAGTGCGCTATTTGACTCCGCACTCGAAGTGGTCAATCCATTCGGAGTATCAGGACAATCTATTCATGCTGTCGCTATCGCGGGGAGGACCGACGGCTTGGATCAGCCCGACGGATGCGGCGGCCATCTCGGTTTCTGACAATGACTGGATCGAGTGCGTCAATTCCAACGGCGTGTATGTGTGCCGCGCCGTGGTCAGCCATCGGATGCCCGCGGGAGTCGTTTACGTCTACCACGCGCAAGAGCGCACCATCGATGTGCCGAAGTCGGAGGCGACGGGCCGCCGCGGTGGAATTCACAACTCGGCCACCCGCCTGCTTGTCAAACCCACCCACCTCATTGGCGGGTATGCGCAGTTGTCGTACGCCTTCAATTACCTGGGCCCCACCGGCAACCAGCGGGACATGGTCACCACAATCCGAAAGCGTTCCCAGGAGGTGCGGTACTGATGCGCGTGATGGCTCAAATGGGCATGGTGATGAATCTCGACAAGTGCATCGGGTGCCACACCTGTTCGGTGACCTGCAAACAGGCATGGACGAACCGAGCTGGAACTGAATATGTCTGGTTCAACAACGTCGAAACTCGGCCGGGGCAAGGGTATCCGCGTCGCTACGAGGACCAGGAGCAGTGGAAGGGCGGTTGGCAGCTAAACAAGAAGGGTCGGCTTGTACTGAAGGGGGGCGGACGCCTAAGGAAGCTTTTCGGAATCTTCGCAAGCCCCGTGCAGCCCGAGTTGAAGGATTATTACGAGCCCTGGACCTATGACTATAAAACCCTGATCGACGCGCCGCTGGGAGACGACTTTCCAGTGGCCCGCCCGAAATCTTTGATCACGGGTGAGGACACCAAAATCAGTTGGTCGGCGAACTGGGACGATGACCTCGGCGGCGCCCCGGAGATGGGTCACCTTGACCCCATCGTGGAAAAAGTTCGGCGGGAGTCGGAGGACAAGATTAAGTTTGCCTTTGAACAAACTTTTATGTTCTACCTTCCGCGGATCTGTGAGCATTGCCTCAATCCTTCCTGTATGGCGTCGTGTCCGTCTGGTGCCATCTATAAGCGCGTGGAAGACGGCATTGTGCTCGTCGATCAGGACAAATGCCGCGGCTGGCGCCAGTGCATCACCGGCTGCCCGTACAAGAAGATCTACTTCAACCACAAAACCGGCAAGGCCGAGAAGTGCACGTTCTGTTATCCGCGGGTGGAAATTGGTCTCCCCACGGTCTGCTCCGAAACGTGTGTCGGGCGCCTCCGCTATCTCGGCTTGTTCCTCTACGACGCCGACCGCGTTACCGACGCTGCCGCGGTGACGGATGTCACCGACCTGTACGAATCGCAGATGGATTTACTCCTCGACCCGAACGACCCAGAGGTGGCCGCCGCCGCTCTCGACCAGGGCATCCCGGGCGACTGGCTGGAAGCCGCGCGAAAGTCCCCCGTATACGCACTGGCGAAGGTGTACAAGGTGGCGTTGCCGCTGCACCCGGAATACCGCACGATGCCCATGGTTTGGTACGTGCCCCCGCTGTCGCCCATTGTCGACCTCCTCAGTGAACAGGGCCACGATGCCGAAGACAGCGGCAACCTCTTCGGTGCCATTGACGCGCTGCGCATTCCCGTCGAGTACCTCGCCGAGCTCTTTACCGCTGGGGACACCGACAAAGTCACCGAGGTGTTACGCAAACTCGCGGCGATGCGGGCCTACATGCGCGGTATCACGATGGGACAAGATCCCGACCCGTCGATCCCCGCCGCCGTGGGGATGTCTCCAGGCAACATGTATGAAATGTACAGACTGATGGCGATCGCGAAGTACGACGAGCGCTACGTCATCCCCAAGGCGCACGTTGAGCAGGCGCACGACCTGGAGGAGATGGGCTGCTCGGTCGATTTCGAGGGCGGGCCGGGCATGTACGAAGACTCTCCGTTCGGGGAGGCGAGTGGTCGGCCGACGCCCGTCGCCGTGGAGAACTTCTACGCGCTTCGAGATCGGCAGACTTCCGACACTCCCGCCGGCGAGCGGACGCTACGGGACCGCGTTAACCTCCTGAATTGGGACGGCAACGGAACCCCCGTCGGCCTTTTCCCCGAAAAACGGGACCGGCCCCGCGCTGCACCGCCGTCACCAGCGGACTTGCGCCCGCCGACGGATGGCGGTGCGCCGTGAGGCGCGACCGGGCTGCAGCTCAGAGCCTGGCGCAGCGGGTCTTCTACCAGGCAGCCTCGTGGTGCCTGTCGTACCCGGACGCTCAACTGGTGGGAAGGTGCGAGTTGATGCGGTCCGCACTGGCCGAACAGAGCCCGGCAGCGCCTGATCTCACCGCGATCATTGCGTACCTTGAGAACACCGCAATCGGCACCTTGCAGCGCTCCTACGTTGAGACGTTCGATCTCAGTAAGCATCATCCGCTCTACTTGTCATATTGGACAGATGGCGACACCCGTCGCAGGGGTGACGTGCTGGCGGCCTTCAAGCAGGTATACCGGGGGAGTGACTTTCTGACCAATACTCATGGTGAGTTGCCCGATTTCCTGCCACTGGTGCTCGAGTTCGCGGCTGTGGCCGGCCCCGTTGCGGGCCGGGACCTGCTCATCCAGTATCGGCCCAGCGTCGAGATGCTCCGGCTTTCGCTCACGGATCACGGGTCGCCGTACGCCATCGTGATGGACGGCATTTGCGCCACGCTGCCAGGACGCTCGCCGGCCGACCGGCAGGCCGTGCAAGCCATGGCCGGCGTCGGCCCTCCGACGGAAAGTGTCGGACTCGAACCGTACGACCCGCGCCTGCTTCCTCTGAACGCTAGCTCATGATGTGGGACGTGCTGCTGTGGGGAATTCTTCCGTATGTGATGGTGGCAATCCTGATCGGTGGAACTATCTGGCGCTACCGTTACGACCAATTCGGTTGGACCACCCGCTCGTCCCAGCTCTACGAATCCCGGCTCCTGCGCATCGGATCGCCGATATTTCATTTCGGGTTCCTCGCCGTTATCGCCGGACACTTCTTCGGCTTGGTGATCCCGATTTCCTGGACACTCTTTTTTGGGATGAGTCAGGACTTCTATCACCTCAACGCATTGCTGGTCGGCGGCGTTGCGGGGGTCTGCACTCTCGGTGGCATTGTGATTCTGATCTATCGGCGACGCAAAACCGGGCCGGTTTTCATGGCCACGACCACCAACGACAAGATCATGTACGTCGTGTTGACCGCCGCGATTATCCTGGGGCTCTGGACCACCCTCGCTAGTGTTTTCAGCGGCGAAAATGGCCACAACTATCGTGAAACCGTGGCGCCTTGGTTCCGGTCGCTTTTCATCCTGCAACCAGATGTTGCGGCCATGGCCGCAGCTCCATTCTCCTTCCACATTCACACCCTCGTGGGCATGCTCTTGTTCGTTGTGTGGCCCTTCACCCGGCTGGTGCACGCCTTCACCGCACCTCTGCACTACCTTTTCCGGCCCTACATTGTCTATCGGTCCAGGGATCAGGAGCCCGGGCTGATTCGACCGGTGCGCCGCGGGTGGGCGCCTATCGGAACCACGGACCGCACCCGGGAAAAACGCTGATCGGAGTTGCGGGCCATGGACACACCAATGGGCTCGAAAATGACGGCACTGCAGCGAGCACACCGCAGCAAGGGTGTGAACCTCACCCTCGCGACGCTCACCTCCGTC
Organism: Cryobacterium sp. TMT2-18-2; assembly: GCF_004402245.1. NCBI lineage: Bacteria > Bacillati > Actinomycetota > Actinomycetes > Micrococcales > Microbacteriaceae > Cryobacterium > Cryobacterium sp. TMT2-18-2. The sequence goes on along the minus strand of NZ_SOFU01000010.1, from coordinate 5,295 downwards.
GTGTGCTTTTGGGCGTGGACGAGCGTCTCGCCGCTCGGAATTCGCTACACGGAGTCGATGAACCTCTCCTCGGCTCAAACGTCCGTACTCATTGCGATGCCCATACTCGTCGGATCGATCGGCCGCATTCCAGTGGGCGTGCTCACCGACCGATTCGGCGGACGCCTCCTGTTCACACTGGTACTGCTTGCATCCGCCCCGGTCCTTTTGCTCGTGGCGCTTGCCGGAACCCTCAACTCATTTGCCTTCCTGGTAGCTGCAGCGCTGCTGCTCGGCGTAGCCGGAACCGTGTTCGCGGTGGGAATTCCCTTTGTGAGCCAGTGGTTCCAACCGTCCCGACGGGGCTTTGCAACCGGCGTCTTCGGGGCAGGGATGGGCGGCACCGCAGTGTCGGCATTTTTCACTCCACGTTTGGTGGAATGGCTCGGATACGTTCCAACTCACCTCATCATCGCGACGCTCCTCCTCGTCACCGCAACATGCGTATGGATTCTGATGGCAGAGGCCCCCGGATTCACGGCCAGCACTGATCCTTTCCTTCCCAAGCTCACCGCTGCGGCGCGGCTCGGCGTGACGTGGCAGATGAGTTTTCTCTATGCGCTGGTCTTCGGCGGATTCGTCGCATTTTCCACCTACCTGCCCACGTACCTCCGCCAGATATACGATTTCGACCTCACTGCCGCGGGAACACGAACGGCTGGGTTTGCTGTTGCCGCCGTTATTCTCCGCCCCATCGGCGGAATTCTTGCCGACCGCATCGGTCCGAAGCCAGTGGTAACCGGGTCTCTGGCGGCGGTGGCCGTTCTCGCTTGGGTGGTGAACCTCCGTCCCGATGGCGAGATCCCCGCCGGCCTCACCTTTGTCGCGATGGCGTCGGCACTCGGTCTCGGAGCTGGGGGAGTGTTCGCCTGGATCGGGAGGAGCGCACCGCCCGCCAGAGTGGGGGCGGTGAGCGGCATCGTCAGCGCTGCCGGTGGGTTAGGCGGATACTTCCCGCCACTGGTGATGGGGGCCACCTACAACGCTGCGGAAAACAGCTACGCGATCGGACTAATCCTTCTCGCCGGTACGGCTCTGGCCGCTCTCATTTTCACGATCTTTTTTGTGAAGAACCGACCGTCTGCCACCACGACTGAGTGACATTTCCAAAGACCTACACCCGCTTGTTGGTGCCGGACGTCGCGTTATTCGATCTTGGCGGGGTCATCGTCGGTGACGTCGACCGAGTAGGCATCAGCTCGGTGGGTGGTGGTGGCTTTTCTATTTCTTCGGACGGATCTCGCCATGCGAACCAGGGTTGCCTCGTTGACTTCACTCTCTCGGAGGACGGTCGCGATCGCTTTGCCGGTGGTGATGACCCGCTTCACGGCTTCGCCTGTGTACCTATAAGTGAACTCCCGACGTGATCCGTCCACAGTGAACTGTGTGTCTTGTGAGCTGTCGGCCATCAAGGCCAGGGCCACTCTTGACATATATGGCCTGTACGCACAAACTCAACTGACGATTACTCTTTTATGTTTTCGCTCCGATATGTTTTCGAAAACTACCTCCTAGTAAGGGACTTTGATGAATAAGAAAACAGCAGTGTTGTTTGTGCCGGCGTTTGCTCTGGGCGTGGCCGTCTTGACTGGTGGCCCAGCTCTTGCTGCCACTGGTGACGCGTCCTATCAGGGGACGCTCGATGCGATCAACGGCAGTAACGGTAGCGGAACCTTCTCCATCCAGGTTTCCGGTGACCAGGCCACAGTCACTCAGACCGTCAAGGGTCTGGCCGAGACCTTCGACGGTAAGCCGTACCCGCACGTACAGCACATCCACATCGGTGCGAAGGGGGAGTGTCCCACCACGGCAGCTGACGCCGATGGAGATGGTGTGATCAGCACGACCGAAGGTCAGCCGTCCTACGGAGCGATTGGCACAACGTTGTCCACGAGTGGCGACACGAGTCCGGCGGCCGGAACTGATCTGACTCTTGCCGGGATGGGTGCAAACTACGACTACAACCGAACCTTCACTCTGGATGCCGCCACCGCGGCCTCGCTTGAGGCAGGCACGGCGGTTGTGGTGGTCCACGGGCTGGACCCGGCCACGTTGACGAAAGCTGCACAGGACGCAAAGAGTGACTTGGTTCCGAGTCTGCCCCTGGCAGCAACGTCGCCGGCTCTGTGCGGCGCCCTGAGTGCGTCGCAGGCGAACATGCCTGATGGTGGCGTGGAAACCGGCGGTGGCAGCACGTCAAGCGGTGCTGACATGGGTCTTCTCGCCCTTGGTGCCGGGGCCCTGGCCGCGGCAGGTGGCGCGGTGATGATTCGTCGGCGTCTTGCCGTCCGAGGCTGAGATCGGTTTGATCCCCGGTGATTATCCCGGCTGAAAAGCGTCGCCGCGGTAGCCGTCTGGCTACCGCGGCGGCGGTTCTGCTCTTCATCGTCGGCTGTGCGGCGACCGGTTTCGCCCTGTGGGGCAACCCTCCTCCTCCTCGACCGCCAGCCTCGGCTGCCGTGTCAGCCCCATCGCCGGAGTCCGTCTCCGCTACACCCTCACCGGAGCCCATCTCTGTTCAGCCGACTCCGCGGGTTGACCAGGTTGTCGGTCCGACCTTGACCGCCTCCGAGCCCATCCAGATCAATGTCCCCGCGATTGAAGTGGACTCTGTCCTGATGCAATTGGGACAAAATCCTGACGGCACGGTGCAGACGCCGTCGTTGGATGAGGCCTCTCCGGCCGGCTGGTATACCGGTTCGCCCACCCCTGGCGCGGTCGGACCTTCCGTCATCCTGGGTCACGTCGACTCCAGGGTGCAGGGGCGCGCGGTGTTTTACCGACTTGGTGAGATGCGTCCCGGCGACGAGGTTTTGGTTACCCGGGCCGATGCGACAGTGGCGGTATTCGTGGTCGACGGGGTGGAGGAATACCCGAAAGATGACTTTCCGCAGTTCGCCGTCTACGGCAACACCGATCATGCGGGACTACGGCTGATCACCTGCGGTGGAGAGTTCGACGAAACCACTCGCACGTACCCGGATAATGTGGTTGTCTATGCCAGCTTGGTGTCCAGCCATGCGGCGTAGCAGGACGACGACGCGTATCAACAGGCGTGTCTGGGTGCTTGCGATCGCGGTGGCTTCCACGGCTTTGCTGGTTGGATGCGCCACCACCTCCTCCGGCGCCGTGAACACAGTGGCCCCCGGAATGTCCATGCCAGGCACGTCGGCCTCCCCGACTCCGCAGTCGAGCTCGGCAGACACCGCGGAGGCAGGACCGTCCGCAGCATCACAGATGATTTGTGGCACCGAAACACGCGACAACATCACACGTGCGCTGGCTCTCGCCGCCCCGCCACACTCCGTCGACAGCTGGATCACTCGCCAATACACCTGCACCTACCATCTGACTGATGGAGAATTCGTGATCTCGGTGCAGGAATCCTCGGACGCAGCGTCTGCCCGCAGCTACTTCGACACGATGCAGGGAAACCTTGCCCCAGTCCAACCCATTGAAGGACTCGCGAATCTCGGATTGCCTGCTTACGAAACTACAGGCGGCGTGGTCGTCTTCCTCAAAGACAACATGACGTTACAAGTTGACGCCAGAAAGTTGACGGAGAAGGTCGGGCCGCATGGCGTCACCCGCACCGCGTTTTCCTATCAAGTAGCTACTGCCATCCTGGGCTGCTGGACCGAACACTAATCCGGCCGCGCATCACATGAGCCAAGCCCCGGCCGCCTCCAGCGGGACTCGGGTCCGATGATCCAGCCGGAGGTTGGCGGGGATCCGTGTGGCCACCAGGGACTGGGTCCTTGCGCATGCCAGAGACGTAACAGTGCGAAGACCATGCCGTTTGGACAAGGATTGTCGCCCGATGCACCTTCGTGAATCGCGAAACGAGGTCCCAGAAGATCACGGGTGGACATGGTTGACTGTGCCGTGCCCACTCCTCGTACCCGCTGTTACCGCGATGGTGTCCTCATCGACGAGAACTTTGCGCTGGGCGATGTGTCCGAACATCTTGAGTTGCCCAACACCGTGGTTTGGGTGGACCTCTGTACCCCGGATGGTGCCGACCTCGCACTACTCACCGAGGAGCTGGGGTTGCACGAGTTGGCCGTCGAAGACGCTACAAAACTGCGTCAGCGGCCGAAGCTCGATCACTATCCCGATCACTCGTTCTTGTCTGCTTACGCTGTCGGCTTCGATCCGGCCTCGAAAGCGGTTACCACCGACGAGATTGCCGCCTTCATCACGGCCCGCGCACTGGTTACCGTGCACAAAGAGAAAAGCATCGATTTGGACGCTGTGGTTGCCAGATGGGACTCTTCCCCCGACTTGGCGAAGCATGGTGTCGCCTTCCTGTTGCACGGACTGCTGGACTACCTCGTCGACGGCTACTTCGAGGCGGTAGAAACCCTCGACGAGGAAATCGAAGAGCTCCAGAACCAGCTGTTCGTGCCCTCGGCCGACCAGGAAGCCCTGCAACGAAGTTCTTTCGCGCTCCGGAAGAGCCTGGTAACGCTCCGGAGGGTGATCCTGCCGATGCGCGAAGTGGTGAACACGCTCCTCCGCCGCGACCTTCACCTTGTGGCCGACGAAATGGGTCCATACTTTCAGGACGTTTACGACCATGTACTGCGCGCTATGGAATGGACGGAGAGCCTGCGCGACCTCGCCACGAGTATCCTCGAAGCGAATCTGGCCCTCCAGGGAAACCGGCTCAACGTGATCACCAAGAAGGTGACCGGCTATGCCGCCATCATCGCCGTACCGACGGCCGTCACCGGCTTCTACGGCCAAAACGTGCCCTACCCCGGCTTCGGAGAGATCGGAGGCTTCTTCACTTCGGTAGCGTTGATCGTGGGCTTCTCCACGGTGTTGTTTTTCCTCTTCAAACGCAACGACTGGATCTAGGATCCTGGCCCGCACTCACGTGCGGTGCTCTCCCGCCTCATCCTGATGGGGCTGCCCCGAGTTCAGTTGACTCAAAGGGTTAGTGGTTTCAGGCGGCCTTGAGGGCCACGTTTATTGTCTCAAACTCGATCGGGGTGAGCTTACCGAGGCGGCGTTGCCGGCGCTTGCGGTGGTAGGTGCGCTCGATCCAGACCACCATCGCCAGGCGCAGTTCCTCCCGGGTTGACCACCGCTGCCGATCGAGGACGTTCTTCTGAAGCAGGGCGAAGAACGACTCCATCGCGGCGTTGTCACCGCATGCGCCGACGCGGCCCATCGACCCGGTGATGCCGTTGTTCTTCAGCACCCGCAGGAACGCGTTGGAGCGGAACTGGGAGCCTCGGTCCGAGTGCA
>NZ_SOFU01000032.1:0-108539 GCF_004402245.1 Cryobacterium sp. TMT2-18-2 | reverse complement strand
GGACGGGGTGACCCCGTCGAGGATGATGTCGGCGAACACATCCGCCGTGAGCTGCGTCAGGGTGCGTTCCTCCCCCAGCCCCTGCAGGCTCAACGCCGCGAGCATCACCTCCGCCTCGAACGCCGGCCTGGCCTCGACGGGAACCGACCAGACCTGATTGACCACCACCATCGCGTGCTGGAAACTGATCTCGCCCGCCTCGAGGGCGGCCCGGGTGGCCGGGAGCTCGCCGGCCAGGGCCCGGCTCTTCGCGATCAGGTTCTCGGCCGTGCGGCGCGGCACCCAGATCGTGCAGGCCAGCTCGCTGACGAACCCCCGCTCCGCGACCTCGGCCGCATCCCACCGGGACCCCGGCAGCCGCGCCGCCGCGACGGGCACCCACCGACATTGCCCGCGGCATCCGCCCACCCACAGGCACCCTGTGGATAACCCGATCAGGCCGTGATCATTGATCGCGACCATTCAGGCCGAGGAAGTCCCGGAGCGGCAGTGCGCCCTCGACTTTCAGTTCGGGCTCGGCGCGGTTCAGGGTGGCGGCAGTCAGGACCAGTTTCTGGTTCAAGGCCATCTCGCCGTCGCGCCTCTTCAAGCGACCGATTCCGTTCTCCCGGTACCCGACCTTTCTCGACACCGCGAGAGACGCGGGATTGTCAACGAATGCCGCTGAGGTGACCTCGGCGGCGTCCAGGTGATCGAACATGAACGCGCAGAGAGCCTGACGCATGAGCGTACCGATCCCGCGGCCGTGGTGCTTCATGCCGAGCCAGGAGCCCGTCTCCCCCGTTCTCGTGACGAGGTAGTCCCCGGTCGAGATACTCTGGCAACCGACGATCTCACCGTCGACGCGAACCGTGGTCTCGAGCGACCAGGCCGCCGGCGACATCTCGGCTCGTTGTGCCCAGTGGTATTGCATGAGCCGCAACCGGATCTCGCCCGGGGAGCCTACGGTCCACGGGAAGAAGAACGGCATCTCCGTCGGCGCGTGAATACCTGCCGCAGCGAGCGCAGCGAGTTCGGGTAGGTCGGCGTCGCGAACAGGAGACAGAGTCACAGGTCCGCAGGTAATTTTCAGCCCGAAGGGTGGCCACAGGTCTTCAATCGGTTTGGACATGAGACCAACCTAGGTGCGCCGTCGGAGGCCTCCGCGCACCTTGGGCCAGGATCACGACCAGCGATATTGGTGCAGTAACGACTTCAAGCCCCAAAAACCCGGCTCAGACTGCTCGCGACGACGGATGTGTTTTGTGATTCCCCATCCCGCGATGGTGCCGATTCATCGCCGAGTCGCGACGGCATAATTCCTTCCGCGCACGGCCGGCGTTGTCCTTATGCTTAAGCGTGTGCAAAAAACCGTTATCGTTGCTAACGATGCGTGGAGACCATTACGGTCTTCAGCCAGCCAGCGTGGTTCGCGCTGAGCCGTAACAAGCGGAACCATTATATTCCGCATCAACACCAGAAGGAGTCCAAGGTGGCATCGAAACCCGCTGCAGACATTATTGAAAGTATCGGAGGGGCCGAAAACGTCGTCGGCCTCACCCACTGTGCCACCCGGCTACGTTTCACGCTGAAGGATGCATCGGGGATTGACCAAGCGGCCGTCGAAGCGTTGCCGCTGGTTCTCGGCGCTGTTCCGCAGGCCGGCGATCGCTACCAGATCGTCGTCGGCGGAGCCGTAGATACCGTATACAACGACATTATGGCGCTTCCCGCAATGAAGAAGCATGCGGGCGACCACGGCACCGGCGATACCATCGCCAATGTGAAGACCGCGGAACGCGCGAAGGGCCCGCGCGGAAAGTTCTCCGGGCTGGACACGTTCTTCGAGATCCTGTCCGACTCCTTCCGCCCGATCCTGGGTGCGCTGCTCGGCGCATCCCTGTTCATCACGTTCATGGCTCTGATGGCAACCCTCGGGGTCATCCCGTCGTGGAACGCACCAGGCGTCACCCTCGACCCGTCCTGGGCGTTCATCAACCTGATGTGGCAGGGCGTTTTCGTCTTCCTTCCGCTGATGGTCGCCTACAACGCCTCCAAGCGGCTCGGCGCTGACCCCTGGGTCGGCTTCGGCATCATGGCCGTCGTCATGCTCCCCGGCTTCAACGCGCTGGGACTCACCGACGGAGCAGAGACCGTCTTCGGCGGCAAGGCTGCAGTCGTGCAGATCTTCGGACTGCCTCTGACCGTCACCGACTACAGCTCGCAGGTGTTCCCGCCGCTGATCATGGCGGTCGTTCTCGGGTTGCTGACCAAGTATCTGAAGAAGATCATTCCGTCCAGCGTTCAGCTGATCTTCGTGCCGTTCCTCTGCATGCTCATCATGATCCCGCTGACCGCCTTCCTGATCGGCCCCATGGGCGTGTACGGCGGCGCCGCACTCGGTAACTTCCTCAAGTCGATCAACGACTTCTCGCCGTTCATCTTCGCGGTCGTCATCCCACTGGCCTACCCGTTCATGGTTCCGCTCGGCCTGCACTGGCCGCTGAACGCAATTATGCTGCTCAACATCCAGTCCCTCGGCTATGACTTCATCCAGGGCCCCATGGGTGCATGGAACTTCGCGTGCTTCGGTGCAACTGCCGGCGTGCTGTTCCTGTCCATCCGCGAAAAGGACCGTCAGATGAAGCAGACCGCAACGGGCGCGCTCGCGGCCGGCCTGCTGGGTGGTATTTCTGAACCCTCGCTCTATGGCATCCACCTTCGGTTCAAGCGCATCTACCCACGGATGCTCGTGGGCTGCCTCGTGGGCGGCGTCATCCTCGGCCTCGGCGGCGGCGTGAAGACCAGCGCGTTCGTCTTCACCTCGCTGTTGACCATCCCCGCGTTCGACAACATTCCCCTGTACGCGGGCGCGATTACCGCGTCGTTCTTCACCGCGATGGTCCTCGTGATCCTCTCCGGCTATAAGACGCCGGAGCAGAAGGCGGAATTCGCCGAGGCTCTGGCGGCGGAAACCGTAGCGAGCGACGATGCCTCAACCGACTCTGACATCGCAGCCCCCGTTGTTGCCGGTGCGTCAGGCTCAGGAACAGGCACCGGGACCGCCACCGCTACCGCTACCGCTACCGCTACCGCCACGGTCCTGGCCACGATCGGTTCGCCCATCGCCGGTATCGTCGTTCCGTTGACGGACGTGCCGGATCCTGTGTTCAGTAAGGGAATCGTCGGTCTTGGCGTGGGAATCGATCCGACCGAGGACACCGTGTACGCCCCTGGAGCAGGCAAGGTTCTCGTCGCTCAGGCGACCGGTCACGCCTTCGGACTGCGACTCGACAGCGGCGTTGAAATGCTCATTCACGTGGGTATCGACACCGTGAACCTTGGCGGCAAGGGCTTCGAGGTCAAGGTGGCCGCGGGCGACCGCGTCGAGGCAGGCACGCCGCTGGTGACCTTCGACCGCAAGGTGATCGAGGATGCCGGCTACTCGCTGGTCACCCCGGTGCTCGTGACGAACCCCAAGAAGTTCGGATCGGTCGACCAGGCAGCGTCTGGCCAGGTAGAGGTCGGAAGCCCTCTTATCACGGTCACCGCCAAATAAGACACCTCAGGTCAAAAGGTGGGCAGAGAATTTCTGCCCACCTTTTTTTGTTGTAAACAATACCCCAGGGGGTATGTTACCCTCGTTGCCACAGACATAGAAAGAGGATTCCACCATGTGTTATCAGATCACGTGTTCCAACTGCAAAAAGGCGACCTGGGATGGCTGCGGCCAGCACATCGAGGACGCACTCTACGGAATGGCGGAGGCCGATCGCTGCACTTGCCGCAATGGCAGCTGACGCGACCCCTAGTCTCACCAGGTCGGACATTCTGAGCGTCCGAACCCACGCGGCCCACGAGTGGTCGCTGTTGCTGGGCGGCACGACCTCGTGCGCCCTCGCAAAGGACGGTCGCTCGTACCCCGCCGCCAAGTTCCAGGAGGGGAGGGTGGCCGCCCTCGGCGAGTTCTCACGACGGATCACCGACGACACCGCTGCCCGGCAGGTCGAGGCCGAGGCCACCGCGGTGAAGGCGACATCATGACGCCCCAGGAACAGCCGGTCATCGGCGAGTTCGTCGACGGGATCGACAGTCACGTGGTGAACGAACGAGCGGTCCGGGCATCCGCCGGCCTTCTGTTCCTCGGCGGCATCATTGCGTTCATGATCGCCGCACTCAACGGCGAGTATCAACCGCTGCGCATGTTCGGCGCGATCTTCATGTTCGATATGACCTTCCGCCTCTTCATCGGTACCAAGTACACGCCGAGCCTCATCATTGGTTCGCTTCTGGTGCGAGCTCAACGACCCGAATGGGTGGGTGCAGCACAGAAGAAGCTGGCCTGGTCGATCGGCCTGGGCATGGCTTTCATCTCCTGCGGAGTGATGGGATTCCTGAACGTCAGCAACGGCGTTACCCTCGCGCTTTGCAGCCTCTGCCTGTCGCTTCTGTTCCTGGAGACCGCGTTCAGCATCTGCCTCGGCTGCGAGTTGCAGCGGGCCTTCGCGAAGCAGAAGCCGCAGATGTGCGCCGGCGACACCTGCAGCTACGTTCCGCCGAAGCGCGGGGAGCGCCACACCGTGCAACCCGAATCCCGGCAGTTCCTCCAGGTCCCGAACGAATTCGACAGAGGCGTCTCTATGGAGCGACCGGCCGCCGACCGAGTGGGCTCTGGAATCGAATCAGATAGCAGTCCGGATCGCTGACCAGGAACTGGCGTACGCCGGCTTCCTCGTCGTCGACGCGGTACCACTTCGTCTCGGTTTCCATGAACAGTGTGACGCCGGCCCCTCGCAATGCCGAGAGAATCGGATCGACGTCGGGCACGGCCACCTGGAAGTTCACTCCGCGCCCGTGCGGTGCCTCAAGTGGACCCGTGATCCAGTTCCTGCCGAAGCCTGCCTGTTCCAGCATCACGTGCGCGGTTCCCCGCGTGATGTACGCGAAGCCGTCGTCCGGGCGGTCGTAGCTCGTCGTGAATCCACACAATTCGCACCAGAACCAGATGCTGACGTCGATGTCCCGCACCAGTAATTCGGGCACCAGCGCCGGATCTGTCGAGATAGTCACTCAGTCATGGTGTCATGCCCGGTGTCATGCCCGGGTCCCCCGCAGGCCTACCGGGTCAGGGCAGTGCACTCCGGCGCGGCGTCGAAGGCCTGCCCGATCGTGCTGGTGCGGTCGGCGGCGGCCGCGGCGATCGCCGCCACCGTGGAGGCGAGTGCCGTCAGGGAGGCGCCGGCGTCGCCGGCGACCGAACCGAGGGCCGCGACCAGGGCTGTGCCGGTTGCGCCCTCGACCGAGGCCACGCTCGACTCGAGGCCGGAGATCGACGTGCTGAGGGCATCCGAGGATTGCCTGACGGCGGCCACCTCGGGATCGTCTTCGCTGCCCCTCGGCACGGTCCTGATCGTGTCCGCGAGGGTGGCCACCGAGTCTATGATCGTCGTCATCTGGGTGTTCAGCCGGGCCGAGACATCGTCCCCGCCCGCGGCGGCAGACGACACCAGGCCCTGCACATCGGTCTTCAGGGTGGCCGTCGACGAGCACACGTGACCGGCCCAGATGGTCTGTTCCCCGGTGGGCGACGTGCCAGTGGGAGTCTCCGAGGATGTGGCGGTGGCGGATGGCGTGGGTGACGCGGTCGGCTCTGACTCGGTGCACCCGGTGAGAAGAACGGCCGCGGCGAGACGGCCGATCAGGGCGGCGGTGTTCTGCTTGCGGACCGATGTCGTCATGGGGACTCTCTCCTTTCGGTGACTGTAAGCATCCGGCCCGCTCCCCCGGTGACTTGACGGGCCGGACACCCTGGACCGGTCTGGTTCTGGTTCTACTCGGTGTCTTCCGAGGTCAGCTGGATCGCCAGACCCAGGGCCTCGGCGATCTTCCCCACGGCGGCCGCGGTGCGGGCGGTGCCGATGATCGGCGCCACAGCAACGAGCACATTCTCGACGTCGTCCACGGTCAGACCCGCTTCCCCCGCGGGCCCGATGTGCAGCAGATAGGACATCATCGGGGCCTCGACCGCTGCGAGAGCCGCGATGCGCACGAACATCAGCGACCGACTGTCCAGGTCGGTGCGGGACAGGGACACGGCGTTGATATCGTCCAGGGTCTCCATCACCGGGTCTTCTCCTTGAGCCATGAGGCACTCCATTTCCGGGGCTGAGCCCGTGTCGGTGTCGTCTGGACTCACCGATCTCTCACTGTGTGCGCCCAGCTTGCAACAACCGATAGTGGAACGAGGTGCGCCCCCTGGCACCACCCGGATCGGGTGATCCGTCGGGCCGTTGGACCGGTGTCAGGTCGGGGTGCCGGCTCGCGCGTGTGGCCAACTCAGGACATCCGTCGCCCTGAATGCCCGGCCGCCATGGACCAGTGCGGCACAGGTGCGGATGCCCGGCCAGGCCGGACGGATCTCCTGAGTTAGCCCCCACGCGCCTCGGACCGCTGCCGCGCTTGTGCGAACCGGGCACCCGGCACGCGCCCCGGCACGCCCCCCGCAGTGCGAACCAAATCGCCGGAGATTTTAACGAAGATGTATCAGAACAGCCCGGAAACCGGCTCATTCCTTAAAATCTCCGTCGAACTCGTTGGACACCCGATCTGGCGCTCTGCCTGTGGCGCTCTCAGCTGGTGCTGGGGGGTTACTCCTTGGCGACCAGAGTGAGAACGTCGTAGGTGGCGACGACCTCATCGTTCTGGTTGTGCAGCACGGCGTCCCAGCAGACCTCGCCGTACTCGTCGGTCTCGCGCGGGGTGATCCGCTTGGCCGTCAGGGTGACCCGGATGCTGTCGCCGGGCGACACCGGGGTGACGAACCGCAGCTTCTCCAGCCCGGAGTTCGCGAGCACCGGCCCGGGGGCCGCATCCACGAACAACCCGGCCGCCCAGGACACCAGCAGGTAGCCGTGCGCGACGATCCCGGGGAAGAACGGGTTCGCCGCCGCCGCCTCGGGGTCCGTGTGCGCGTAGAACTTGTCGCCGGTGGCCTCGGCGAACGCCGTGATGTCGGCCAGAGTGACCACGCGCGGTCCGCCCTGGGTCTGGTCGCCGACCCGCAACTCGGCCAGGGACTTTCGGAACGGGTGGATGCCCGTTCGTACCGCGGCACCGGCGTGCCACTCCCCCGTGATGGCGGTCAGCATGTCGGGCGAGCCCTGGATGGCCGTGCGCTGCATGTGGTGCAGCACCGAACGGATGCCGCCGAGCTCCTCACTGCCGCCGGCCCGCCCGGGTCCGCCGTGCACGAGGTGCGGAACGGGCGATCCGTGGCCCGTGCTGCTGCGCGCGTCGACCCGGTCGAGCATCAGCACCCGGCCGTGGTGCGCTGCGATCCCGAGCACGAGCGTGCGCGCGATATCGGGGTGGTGAGTGGCCACGGTCGTCACCAGTGAGCCGCCGCCGCGCGCGGCCAGCGCGATGGCGTGGTCCAGGTCGGTGTACTCGATGATGGAGGCCACCGGGCCGAAGGCTTCGATCTCGTGCACGGCCGGGCTCTCCGGGTCATGGAAGGCCAGCAGGATGGGGGCGACGAAGGCGCCGCCCGGGTCGGTTCCGGTCGGGGCGTCCACCGAGCCCATCACGATGCGTCCGCCGCCGTCGATCAGGCGGGCGACGCTGGCGAGAACCTCGTCGCGCTGCCCGGTGCTGGCGAGGGGCCCCATGGTGACCCCCTCGGCGCGCGGGTCGCCGAGGGTGACGCGGCGGGCCATCCGTTCGGAGACGGCCGCGACGACCTGGTCGCGGCGGCCCGCCGGCACGATCAGCCGGCGGATGCTGGTGCACTTCTGACCGGCCTTGCTGGTCATCTCGGTCACGACAGAGGCGACGTAGGCGTCGAATTCGGCCGTGCCGGCCGCGGCGTCCGGACCCAGGATCGCGGCGTTGAGCGAATCGGTCTCGCTGGTGAAGCGCACGCCGCCCTCGACCACGTTCGGGTGGGCCTTGAGGGAGCGGGCGGTGCCGGCCGACCCGGTGAACGCCACCAGGTCCCGGTAGTCGAGGTGGTCGATCAGGTCGCGGGCGCTGCCGGAGATCAGCTGCAGGGACCCGGCGGGCAGGATGCCGGACGCCAGGATGTGGCGCACGACCGCCTCGGTCAGGTAGCCGGTGGGCGTCGCGGGCTTGACGATCGTCGGCACGCCGGCGATGAACGCCGGGGCCAGCTTCTCAAGCATGCCCCAGACCGGGAAGTTGAAGGCGTTGATCTGGCAGGCGACTCCGGGGATGCGGGTGTAGATGTGCTGACCGCTGAAGGAGCCGTCGCGGGAGAGCGCCTCGACGTCGCCGTCGATGTAGACCTGACTGTTGGGCATCTCGCGCCGGCCCTTGGAGGACAGCGTGAACAGCACTCCGATGCCGCCGTCGATGTCGACCATCGAGTCGTAGCGGGTGGCGCCGGTGCGGGCGGAGAGCGCGTAGAGCTCCTCCTTGACCCCGCCCAGGTACTGTCCCAGCTTCTTGAGCAGGATGGCGCGCTGGTGGAAGGTCAGTTCCCCGAGCGAGGCCTGGCCGACCGTGCGGGCGTGTTCGACCACGGCGGCCAGGTCGAGCCCGTCGCTGCTGACCCGGGCGACCTCGGCCCCGGTGCTCGCGTCGAGGACACGCTGGGCGACCACGTCGGTGTCCGGGGTCCACCAGGAGTCGAGAACGTAGCTGGGAACGACCGTGTCAGAGCTCGTGTCAGGGCCGGTGTCAGTGCTTGTGCCATTGCTGAGGAGTGTCATGATGCGTCCTTCCAATCGAAGAAGCCGCGGCCGCTTTTGCGTCCGAGGTCACCGCGTGCGACAAGGTCACGCAGCAGTTGCGGCGGGGCAAACCGGTCGCCGAGGGTGTCGTGCAGGTGTTCGGCGATGCCGAGGCGAACGTCGAGGCCGACGATGTCGGTCGTGCGGAGAGGACCGACCGGATGCTTGTAGCCGAGAACCATGGCCGTGTCGATGGCCTCGGGGCTGGCCACACCCTCCTCGACCATGCGGATCGCCTCGAGCGCGATCGCGACGCCGAGGCGGGAGCTGGCGAAGCCGGGCGAGTCCCGCACCAGGATCGGCGTCTTCCCGAGCGCGGACACCCAGGCCTGGGCGAGCCGGGCGAGCTCCGGGTCGGTGCGCTCCCCTGTGACAACCTCGATCAGGGTCGAGACCGGCACCGGGTTGAAGAAGTGCAGTCCGATGAACCGGTCCGGGCGGTCCAGCGCCTCGGCCAGATCGGTGATCGACAGCGAGGAGGTGTTGGACGCCAGCCAGGCGGTGGGGGCGAGGTGCGCCTCCACCAGGCGGAGCGCCTGCGTCTTCAGAGCCACGACCTCGGGAACGGCCTCGACGACGAGGCCGGAGCCGGCGAACGCGGCGGCATCCGTTGTCACGGTCAGCCGATCGACGAGCTCGGCGCTGCTCGCGGTCACGCTACCGCGGCTGAGGGATTTGTCGACGGCGGTCAGGACCCGGTCGCGGGCGGCGGCAGCCGCGTCGTCTCCCTGCTCCACCACGGTGACATGGGCCCCGGCCATCAGGAACGCGTGCGCAATGCCGGCACCCATGCGGCCTCCGCCGAGCACGCCGACCTGGTGCGGCACGGGCACGGACTGAGCGGCTCGGGCCTGTGTGGACACGGTGCTGGGCGTCATCGCTTCTTCCTCTCCAGGAATGCGGTCATTCGGGTGAATTTCTGGTCGGACTCGAACAGGCGCGCCTGGGCCTCGTTGTCGGCCAGCGGATGCTCCGCGGCGGGAACATGGAAGACCTCCTTGGCCAGCTGGGTGGCCAGCGGGTCCTGCTTGGCGATTCGGTCGGCCAGCGCGTGCGCTGCCGCGAGCAGGGCGTTCGACTCGTGCACCTCGGTGACCAGGTGCACCGCCAGCGCCTCGGAAGCGTTCAGGATGCGCCCGGCCAGGATGATCTCCTTGGCCACGGGTTCGCCGACCAGCGCGGCCAGCCGCCACAGCGCTCCAGCCGCCGGGATGATGCCGAGGGCCGTCTCCGGATTGCCGAGCCGGGCGGTCGTGGAGGCGATCCGGAAGTCGGCGGCGTAGGCCAGCTCGGCCCCGCCGCCGAGCGCCCAGCCGTCGATGGCGGCGATCACGGGCATTGGCAGGCGGGCGATCCGGCCGAACAGGGTCGAGTTGATCCCGTTCAGGGCGTCTTCTGCCCGGCGTTCCCGCAACTGGGCGATGTCGGCCCCGGAGGCGAAGACGCCGTTGGTGCCGGAGAGGATCAGGATGCGGGGTTCCTGCTCGAGGTCGGCGCAGACCAGGTGCAGCTCGTCGATCATGGTCTGGTCGATGGCGTTGCGCACGGCCGGTCGGTCAAGCTGTACGTGCACCCGGTCGGGCCGCTCCTCGACCAGCAGCGTCGTGAACTCGCGCGACATCTAGACGCGCTCCACCAGCAGGGAGGAACCTTGCCCGACGCCCACGCACATGGTGGCCACGCCGCGGTGGGCACCCTCGCGCTCCATGCGCCCCAGCAGGGTGATCAGGATACGGGACCCGGACGACCCGAGCGGGTGCCCGAGGGCGATGGCGCCGCCGTGCCGGTTGACGATTTCCGGGTCGAGGCCGAGCCGGCGGATGCAGGCCAGAGACTGGGTCGCGAACGCCTCATTGAGTTCGACGGCGTCGACGTCGCCGATGGTCAGTCCCAGGCGGTGCAGCAGCTTCTGGGTGGCGGGGACCGGGCCGAGGCCCATGGTCTCCGGGGCGACGCCGGCGCTGGCTCCGCCTACCACCCGGGCGCGGGGCGTCAGCCCCAGACGCTCGATGGCCGCCTCGCTCGCCACAACGATGGCGGAGGCCCCGTCGTTGAGGGAGCTGGCGTTGCCGGCCGTGACGATGCCGCCCGTCCGCACGACCGAGCGCAGCCCGGCGAGGCGTTCGAGCGTGGTGTCGGCTCGGGGGCCCTCGTCGATCTCGATCAGTCCGGCGCGGGTGGGGACACCCACGATCTCGGGCGTGAAGATGCCGTCACGTTGCGCCTCGAGTGCCAGCCGGTGCGAGCGGAGGGCGAACGTGTCGGCATCCGCCCGGCTGATGCCGTCGAGGGCGGCGACCTCCTCCGCCGTCTCCGACATGGAGAAGGTGGCCTTGTCGCGCGCTTGCAGGCGCGGGTTCGTGAAGCGCCAGCCAATCGAGGTGTCGACGATCTCGCCCGGCTTGGCGAACGCCTTCTCCGGCTTGGCGAGAACCCAGGGTGCGCGGGTCATCGATTCGACGCCGCCGGCGATCACGAGGTCTGCTTCGCCGGCCTTGATCATGTTGGCGGCCAGGTGCACGGCGGACAGGCCGGATGCGCAGAGCCGGTTGACCGTGATCCCCGGCACGTTGTCGGGGAGACCGGCCAGGAGCACGGCCATCCGGGCGACGTTGCGGTTGTCCTCGCCGGCCTGGTTGGCGGCGCCGAGGACGACCTCGTCAAGGAGGGTGGGATCCAGCCCGGACCGGGACACGACCGAGGCAAGCACGATGGCGGCCAGGTCGTCGGGGCGGATGCCGGCCAGCACCCCGCCGTATCGGCCGATAGGAGTTCGAACACCATCAACGAGGAATGCTTCGGGCATGGCTTCATCACCTTTGATCGCCGTGTTTACTAACTGACCGTTCGTTTTGTAAAAGAATGTCATAGAAAGTCCCATCAGGGCAACACGGGAGGCCGCCATGCCGCCTCCCCCACATCTGCCGGACTGAGGCAGACTGGGTGCGTGAACGCAACGCCCAGCACCGTCCCCTCCGCTCCCGGCACCGGTCGCCGCCCCGCCGGCCGTTTTGGCCTCCGGCTCAATCTGATGCGCCCGGATCGGCCCGACCTGGCGGATCGGGTCACCTACATCGAGCTGTTCTTCGACCTGATCTTTGTGTTCGCGTTGACCCAGCTGTCGCGCCATCTCTACGAGAACCAGTCCTGGCAGGGAGCCGCCGAGTCCGTCATCCTGGTGCTCGCCCTGTGGTGGATCTGGGTGCACACCACCTGGGTGACCAACCTGCTCGATCCGGCCCGCCTGCCTGTGCGCGGGGTCGTGATCGGCCTCTCCCTGGTCGGGCTGGTGGTGAGCGTCTCGATCTACGAATCATTCGGCGACCGGGGATTCCTCTTCGCCGTGGCCTACGTCACCCTGCAGCTGGGCCGAACGGCCTTCATGGCGCTCGCCCTCGCGCTCCACGATCGCGCCCTCTTCCGCGCCTTCGTGCGGATCTTTCTCTGGCTCGCCGTGGCCGGGCTCTTCTGGATTCTCGGCGGCCTGCTCCCGGCCGACTACCGGTTGCTGCTCTGGGCCACCGCACTCGGGATCGAGTTCGTTTCCGCGAAGCTCGGTTTCCCGGTGCCGGGCCTCGGCCGGGCCACTCCCGGCGACGGCGAGCTCTCCGGTCCGCACATCGCGGAGCGCAGCGCCCTGTTCGTCATCATCGCACTCGGCGAATCATTTCTGGTGACGGGCTTCGCCTTCGTCGATCAGGACGTGTCGGTGCCGGGTGTGCTCGGCCTGCTGCTGGCCTTCGTGAGTGGAGCGGCCATGTGGTGGCTGTACTTCGACCACAGCGAGTACGCGGGCAGCAAAGCCCTCGCCGATGCCGCCGACCCCGGCCGGCTCGCCCGGCTCGCGTATACCTATGTACATGCGATGCTCATCGCCGGCATTGTTCTGAGCTCGGTCGGCGTTAAGGAGATCCTGGCGCATCCGGATGACCCGGTCATTTTTTCGACGGCCGTCGCCATCACCGGCGGGCCTCTGCTGTACCTGCTGGGGCTGGCGCTGTTCCGATTCGTCGTGGCCCGGGAGGTGCTGATCTCCCATGTCACGGGAATCGCACTGCTGCTTCTGGCGCTGCCCCTCGCCTTCGCCCTCTCGCCGCTCGCGTTAGGAGCGCTGGGAGCGCTCATACTGACGACCGTCGCCTGCTGGGGGACCATCGTGCGCGTGCGGAACGGCACCGCCGAGAAGGAGGCCGGCTAGCCGAAACTGGGCGGCTTCGAGTGATCGAACCCCGGTCAGAAGAAGCCGTCGGGGGTGCCGGCAGCCTTCTCGACCGCCTCGGTGCCGATACGCGCGGCGGCGAGCTGGGCCATCGCGACGCGCAGGCCGGATTCCAGCTGGGCGGCCCAGACCTCGGTCTCGCGGCTGGCGGCGGTGGCGGCATCCGCTCGGGCGATAGCCTTCTCCTTCTCGGCGCGTTCGCTGCGCACCTGCTGGATGCTCAGGGTGATGCCGTAATAGGCGGCCACCATCGAGGCGATGGGCGTGGCGAATACGGCCAGGGCGTTGATGCTCTCGCTCGACACCCCCACCAAAAGCATCACGATGAAGGCCACGGCGAGGGCTATGATTCCGACCAGGACGACTAGCGCGGTGCGCTGGCCGGACGTGATCGTGAGGTGCGCGACGCGCCTGGGCGCGGGCTGGGCCTCGGGCGCCTGAGGCTCTTCCAGGGGCTCGAGCGTCTCGGTCTGATCGGACAGGGGCATCGACCGGGTGGGCGTGCTGGTCGAGGAGAAATCAGTCATGGTGAGGGCTCCGTCGTCAGAGTGCATCGGGGGAATAGGCGGTGGGGTCATTGTCTGCTGCCGATTCGGCGCGGTCAAGGCGGGCATCCGGGTCTTCGTTGAGGAAGACCCGTTTGTAGCTGCGCCCGTCGGGGAGTTCGACCGTTCGGCCGGCCAGCTTGCCACGGCTCAGCTTCAGGTAGATCGCCTGCGCGGTGACCCCCAGCTGCGCAGCTGCCTCGGACACGGACAGCCCGGGCAGATCGGTGGGCACGGCGCTGGGGCGTGCGGACCGCTTGCGTCCGGCCGCCTGCCGGGCGGCGATCTCCGCATCGGTGCCACTCCAGCGCCACTTCGCCGCAGCCGGTTTCAAACCGGCGGCGTCGGCGATCTCGTCCCAGCCCGCTCCCCCGCTGAGGGCGTCGCGCACACCGACCAAAGTGGCCGGGTCGGCGTCGAGCTCGAAAAGCAGGGAACGGATGGCCCCCAACCGCTCGAGCGGCGCCGACCCCGGGGCCGTGTCGAGGGTCACCAGGTGCGACAGGGCAACCCGGGTGGATGGTGCGAGAAAATAGCCCATGGCGTCTCCCGGGGACTCAGCCCCGGTGCAGGGATGACGGGAGGTGTGCCTCCGGGCCGGCTTCGCCGCCGATTGCCGCCGCGAGGCGTTCACGGGCACGGGCGAGGTGTTCGTCGAGCAACTCGGCGGCCGCGGGGCCGTCGCCCTCCCCGATCAGCTCGAGCAGGCGCTGGTGTTCGGCCTGGATCAACGCGGTGTCGAGCAGGTTCAGCGACTGCACCCGCACCATGCACAGGCGTACCTCGCTGACCAGAGAACGGTACATCCTGCTGATCCGCTCGTTGCCGACGGCGTCGATCAGACTGGTATGGAAACGCATATCGGGTTCCACGACGTCGAGGGCGGAGCCGCCAGCCACGGCCGCGATGTCGAGGTTGGCCTGCACGGCCCCTTCGGGGACGGTGCGGGTGAGGGCCAGGCGGCGCAGCACCTCGCTTTCGAGGTAGGCGCGGGCCTGGTAGATGTCGCGCACGGAGTCCGGTCCGAGCTCGGCGACGCGGGCGCTCTTGTGCGCCCCGCGCACCAGCAGTCCCTCAGCGACGAGTTTCTCGATCGCCGCCTTTGCCGTGGGGCGGGCGACGTCGTAGCTCGCGGCCATATCGGTCTCGGTCAGGGCCGCGGCGGAAGTCAATTCGCCTTCAAGGATTCGGGTTCGCAGGTCGTTCGCGATGGCATCCACAATCGACGTTGCCGTTACGCGCGCTGTCACGGGGCCTGCCTTTCTAAGGTGTGATCTCATCTTGACAGACAAAAAGACAGTTTACATTGACTTACTTGCATACTTGCTAGACAATCATTGAAGTGTCACGACGGCGTGACCACGACCTCAGTGTGGAGACCCAATCTTTCAACAGATACTCGATCCGATTCTCGGATCCCTCGTCCTGTCGGCCATCTGCGCCGCATTGCCGCTGATTCTCCTGTTCGTCCTTCTCGGCGTGTTCCGGGTGAAGGCGCATCAGGCGGCTCTGGCCAGCCTGCTCCTCTCGGTCGTGCTCGCCGTCATCGGCTGGCAGATGCCCGTCGGCCAGGCGCTGAGCGCCACGGCGGCGGGCGTCTTCTACGGCCTCTTCCCGATCCTCTGGATCCTGGTCAACGCGCTGTGGATCTACAAGCTCACCGTGGCCACCCCCTGGTTCGAGGTGCTGGGCCGCACCATCCGTTCCATCTCCAACGACCTTCGCATCCTGGCCATCCTGATCGCATTCTGCTTCGGTGCCCTGCTCGAGTCGCTCGCCGGATTCGGCGCCCCGGTCGCCATCTCCGCCGCCATGCTGATGGCCGCGGGTATGAAGCCGCTCAAATCCGCCATGGTGTCACTGCTGGCCAACACGGCCCCGGTGGCATTCGGCGCCATGGCCGCCCCGATCATCGCCCTCAACGGCGTCACCGGCCTGCCGATCCAGGACCTCGCCTCGATGGCCGGCCGCCAGACGCCGTTCATCGCCGTGATCGTGCCGCTGATCCTCGTCTTTATCGTCGACGGCAAGCGCGGCGTGAAGCAGACCTGGCCAGTGGCCGTGGTCGCCGGTCTCGTCTTCGCGCTGTCGCAGTTCGTCACCGCCAACTTCTTCGCCGTCGAACTGACGGATGTCGTGGCCGCCGTCGCCACCGTTGCCGCCGTTCTGGTCATGCTGCGTTTTTGGCAGCCGTCCGAGGCCATGGGCCTCAATGACGACGTCGACCTGGCCGGTGCCGAGAACCTGGTGAGCACGGCCGTGGGTTCGGCAGTACCCGCATCCGCCATGCGCAGCACGCCCACCACCGCCCTCAAGTCGGCGCGACGCTCCGCCGACAGCCCCGACCTGACCGACACCACCCGCCCGGAACCCCGTCAGGTGTGGAAGGCCATCGCCCCGTACCTGATCATCATGGGCATTTTCTCGATCGCGCAGATCCCGGCCGTCAAGGCCTGGCTCGGTACCGTGGGCAGCGTCACCTTCGCCTGGCCCGGACTCGACGTGACCGACGCGGCCGGCGACCCGGTTCCGGCCACGACCTTCAAGCTCGACCACCTCAAAGCCACCGGCACCCTGCTGCTCTTCTCCGGTCTGATCACCATGGCGCTCTACAAGATCTCGTTCCGCCAGGGCCTCAAAATCTACGGGGACACCCTCGTGCAACTGCGCTGGACCATCGTCACCGTCACCGCCGTGCTGGCACTCTCGTTCGTGATGAACCTGTCCGGCCAGACCGCCTCCCTCGGTGCCTACCTCGCCACCGCCGGCGCGTTCTTCGCCGTGATCTCTCCTCTGATCGGCTGGATCGGCGTGGCCTTGACCGGCTCCGACACCTCGTCCAACGCGCTCTTCGGGCAGCTGCAGGTCACCGCCGCCAACTCGACCGGCCTCTCGCCGGTGCTGATGGCCGCCGCCAACTCATCGGCCGGTGTGCTGGGCAAGATGCTCTCGCTGCAGAACCTGGCCGTGGCCGCCGCCGCCGTCGGATTGGTGGGAGCGGAGGCCCTGCTCTTCCGCAAGTTGGTCGGCTGGAGCCTGGGGCTGCTCGTGCTGATCACGGTTTTGATCGTGCTGCAGTCCACTCCGGTCCTCGGCTGGATGGTGCCGTAATGGCCCGCCGCGGCACGGCGGTCACCCCCGCCCAGGCGTTCTCCGGTCCCGCAGCTGCGCCTGCATCCGCCGGGACGCTGGGTGCCCTCCGCGCCGCGGTGTCAGACCCGGCCCAGGTCAAGACCCGGGCGATCGACCTGCACGCCAACGCCCACGACGCCTCGCATTTTCTGCTGGTACCGCAGGCCGTCGTCGTGGCCGCCAACGCCGGCGAGGTCGGCAAGCTGCTGCGCGCCAGCCGGGCGCAGGGTGTGCCGCTCACGCTCCGCTCCGGCGGCACCAGCCTGAGCGGCCAGGCACTCACCGACGGCGTGCTCGTGGATGTGCGCCGCAACTTCAAGCAGATCGAGGTGCAGGACAACGGCGCCCGGGTGCGGGTCCAGCCCGGCGTCACCGTGCGTGCCCTGAACGCCCGCCTGGCGAAGTACGGCCGCAAATTCGGCCCGGACCCGGCGAGCGAATCCGCCTGCACCATCGGCGGAGTCGTGGCCAACAACTCCTCCGGAATGGCGTGCGGCACCGTCGACAACGCCTACCAGACCCTGGAATCGGTCACGGTGGTGCTGCCCAGCGGCACCGTCGTCGACACCGGGGCGACGGATGCCGACGCGCGCCTCCGCACCCTCGAACCCGAGCTACACGAGGGTCTGCTGCGGCTGGCGAAGCGGGTGCAGGGGAACCCTTCCTCCGTGGCGACCATCCGGCACCAGTTCTCGATGAAGAACACCATGGGGTACGGCCTGAACTCCCTGCTGGACTTCGACCGGCCCGTGGACATCCTGGCTCACCTGATCGTGGGCAGCGAGGGCACCCTCGGGTTCGTCGCGGAGGCGGTCTTCCGTACCGTCCCGCGGCCGACTCATACCGTCACCGGCCTGCTGGTCTTCCCCGACCTGGAAACCGCCAACGCGGCCCTGCCCGCCTTGGTGGGAACCGGTGCGGCCACCCTCGAGCTGATGGACGCCCTGTCGCTCAAGGTCGGTCAGGGCCTAGACGATGTTCCGCCGGTCGTGCGCGACCTCGTGGTGCGGGACCACGCCGCCCTCCTGATGGAGTACCAGACGGACAACCCGGAACGGCTGGCGGAGCTGCAGCACGCGGGCATGGGCATTATGCCGGGGCTCGGGCTCAGCGCTCCGGTCGAGTTCAGTGCGGATTCCGCGACCCGCGCTCAGCTGTGGCACCTGCGGAAGGGACTCTACGCATCCGTCGCCGGCGCCCGTCCGCAGGGCACCACGGCGCTGCTCGAGGACGTTGTCGTGCCGGTGGCCGCTCTGGGTCGCACCTGCGTGGAGCTGATCCGGTTGTTCGACAAGTACAGCTATCGCAATAGTGTGATCTTCGGCCATGCCAAAGACGGCAACATCCACTTCATGCTCACCGACGGGTTCACCGGCACGACCGAACTAGAACGCTACAGCGCCTTCACCGAGGACATGGTGGACCTGGTGCTCGGCGAGGGCGGCTCGCTCAAGGCCGAGCACGGAACCGGCCGGGTGATGGCTCCCTATGTGCGGCGCCAGTACGGCGACGAGCTCTACGACGTCATGCGGAAGATCAAGACTTTGTTCGACCCCGCCGGGATGCTCAACCCCGGAGTGCTGATGAATGACGACCCTGAGGTGCACCTGCGTGACATCAAGCTGGTGCCGCCCGTCGCCGAGGTGGTCGACAGCTGCGTCTCCTGCGGTTACTGCGAACCCGTCTGCCCCAGCCGGGACCTGACCCTGACCCCCCGCCAGCGCATCGTCACCCTGCGCGCCATCGAACAGGCCCGCCGGGGCGGCGACCTGGCTCTGGCCGCCGAGTTGGAGAAGGACTTCGTCTACGACGGCGTGGAGACCTGCGCGGTCGACGGCATGTGCCAGACCGCCTGCCCGGTCAACATCAACACCGGCACCATGATGAAGCAGATCCGGCGCGGCGAGACCGGGCCGCTGATCAACGGCGTCTGGAACACCGCGGCCAAGAACTGGGGTGCGGTCACCCGCGGCGCCGGGCTGGCCCTCACCGTGGTGCGCAAGATCCCGGCCCCGGTGCTGATGGTACCCAACAAGCTCGGCCGAGCCGTGCTCGGCACCGACACGCTGCCGCTCTACTCGAGCGAGCTACCCGGTGGTGGCGGCAGCCGCTCCCGCCCGGCTCCGGCCCTGGCCCCGGAGGCCGTTTACTTTCCGGCCTGCGTGCAGACCATGTTCGGTCCGGCCACCGCCGGCACTCCGGGGGTGCAGGTCAGCTTCGAGCAGCTCTGCGACCGCGCCGGCATCACCTTGGTGGTTCCCGACGGCATCGACGGGCTCTGCTGCGGCACGCCGTGGTCGTCGAAGGGGCTGAAGGCCGGCGAAGAGGCCATGCGGGCCAAAACCCTCGCGGCGCTGCGCACGGCGACCCGGAACGGCGAGCTGGCCATCATCTGCGATGCCTCCTCCTGCACCGAGGGGCTGCGGCAGACGATCGAGGGTGACCTGAACGAGCCGCCCCTGCGGGTGGTCGACGCCGTGCAGTTCACGGCCGAACGCATCCTGCCGTCACTGCCCGAGTATCGGAAAATCGAATCGCTCGCGCTGCACCCCACGTGTTCCTCCACCCGGATGGGCATCAACGACAATCTGCAGACCCTCGCGGGTGGGGTGGCCGAGACGGTGCAGGTTCCGGAGAACTGGGGCTGCTGTGGGTTCGCCGGGGACCGTGGCATGCTGCATCCCGAGCTGACAGAGTCCGCCACCCAGGCGCAGGCGGCCGATGTCGCGACGATGGACGCCACGGCGTTCGTGTCGTGCAACCGCACCTGTGAGCTCGGGCTGACCCGGGCCACCGGCAAGGAATATCGCCACGTGCTCGAGCTGCTGGAAGAGGTGACCCGGCCCGACGCCGACGGTCCGGACGCCGCCGAGCCTCGTCTGGCGGAAACCGGCGCCGTGTAGGCCCGCGCCCGCTGTGGCGCACGGTGCGGAAGCAGGCGCACGGTAGAACGTGTGCCTGCTTCCATAGGGTGCGCCACGAGCCTGGGTTTCGAAGCGAGGTACGAGCCGGGGGGGGGGGGCTGGGGGCTCGGGCTACTCCGGGGTGCCGAGCACCGCGACGGAGTGCGGCGCGAGTAGGACTGTGGTCGGGGTACGGGAGAGGACCGCGTCGCCGACGGCGGCGAAGGATGCCAGGAGCGCCGGGGCATCCGTCGGCACGTCACGCGTCTCCGTGCCCAGGTTGACCAGGATTTCGGTGTCGCCGCGGCAGAGCCGCAGCCACCGCTCGTTCTCGTCGACGTCGACCGCGACCCGGCCGAAGCGCGGGTCCGTGATGTCCGGACGGGACCGCCGCAGCCAGCCCAGAGCCCGGTAGAAATCAAGCAGGCGCGCGTGGGCCGGCTGGGACACCTCATCCCAGTCCAGTACCGACCGCTCGAACGTGGCCGGGTCCTGCGGGTCGGGCACCACGGCCGGGTCCCAGCCCATGCGCGCGAACTCGCCGATCCGGCCCGTGCGGACGGCCTCGCCGAGTTCGGGTTCCGGATGCGACGTGAAGAACTGCCAGGGTGTGCTCGCCCCCCATTCCTCGCCCATGAACAGCATGGGCGTGAACGGGCCGAGCAGGGTCAGCGTGGCGGCGATCGCCAGCTGCCCGGCGTCGAGGGTCGCACTGAGGCGGTCGCCCGTGGCCCGGTTGCCGATCTGGTCGTGGTTCTGGTTGTTGACGACGAGGCGCCAGGCCGGCATCCGTGCGGTGTCGATCGGGCGGCCATGGGTGCGCCCGCGGAAGCTGGAGAAGGTGCCGTCGTGGAAGAACCCGCGGGTGAGCACTTTCGCGAGGGCGCTGAGCGGCTCGAAGTCGGCGTAGTAGCCCGTGGTCTCGCCGGTGACCGCCACGTGCACGGCGTGGTGGAAGTCGTCGCTCCATTGGCCGGTGAGCCCGTAGCCGCCGGCGTCCCGCGGCGTGATCAAGCGCGGGTCGTTGAGGTCCGACTCGGCGATCAGGGTGAGCGGGCGCCCGCAGGTGGCGCTCAACACATCGACGTCGACGGCGAGTTCCTCGAGCAGGTGCAGGGCGTGGTCGTCCCGCAGGGCGTGCACCGCATCCAGCCTGAGCCCGTCGACGTGGTAGTCGCCCAGCCACATCAGGGCGTTGTCGATGATGTAGCGGCGCACCGGGTCGGAGTCGGCCCCGTCGAGGTTGAGGGAGGAGCCCCAGCCCGTGTCGCCCCTCTCGTTCAGGTACGGACCGAACTGTGGCAGGTAGTTGCCGCTCGGGCCGAGGTGGTTGTAGACCACGTCCTGGATGACACCGATTCCGGCCTGGTGACAGGCGTCCACGAACCTCTGGTAGGCGGCCGGTCCGCCGTACCCCTCATGCACGGCGTACCAGAGCACCCCGTCGTAGCCCCAGTTGTGGGTGCCGTTGAAGGCGTTGACCGGGAGCAGCTCCACGAAGTCGACGCCGATCGAGGCCAGGTGGGCCAGCCGGCCCGCCGCGGCGTCGAGGGTGCCCTCCGTGGTGAAGGTGCCGAGGTGCAGCTCATAGATCGTGCTGCCGGCCAGCTGGCGGCCGGTCCAGGCGCTGTCCTGCCAGACGTGCGCGCCGGGATCGAACGTGCGGCTCTTCGCGTGCACGCCGTTCGGCTGGTGCCGGGAGCAGGGGTCGGGGAAGGGCCCCTGGCCGTCGATCAAAAAGCCGTAGTCGACGGGCTCATCGGCACGGCCCTCGGCGGGCTCGGTCACCGATCGCGGTGCGTGCCACCATCCGTCGCCCCGCGGGGTCATCGGCACGGTCTGGTCGGCGAGTTCGACCGCCACGGCCGAGGCGTTGGGAACCCAGACTTCGAATTCAGCGGGCATGGTCGGAACCTTCCAGGTCGGTCGTGCGGGTCAGGTCGGCGTCGTCGGCCGGCACCAGCAGGGCCACCGGGTAGCGCCCCAGCAGGGCGGCCACGTGGACGGATCCGCCGGGGTGGCGTTCCCCGGTCAGCAGGTCGACGACCGGCCCGCCGGCCAGGACCACGATCGTGTCTCCCCAGCCGCCGGCGGCCGCGAGCCCGAGCGGCAGCCGGGTGGCGATGGTGACCGCGCCGCCGCGGTCGAACGCGATCACGTGGTCGGCGGCGGCGCCGAACGCGGGGACCGGACTGTGCCGGTAGAAACGTTGGGGTTGGTCGCGGCGCAGCCGGAGGGCGCGCGTGGTGACCAGAAGTTTCGCGGCGCCGGTCTCGTCGACGGGCGGCAGCCAGCCGTCCTGCACCCGGGCCAGGTAGCCGCGCCTCAGGTCGTAGTCGACCGGGCGGCGGTTGTCGGGGTCGACGAGGGAGGTGTCCCAGAGCTCGCTGCCCTGGTAGACGTCGGGCACCCCAGGGGCCGTCAGCTGCACGAGCTTGTTCGAGAGCGCGTTGCTCCAGCCCGCCTGGCGTACCCGGTCGACGAACGCGGTGAGCGTCTGCGTGACCACCGGGTCGTTGAAGGCGGCGTTCACGAGGCCGCGCATCGCCGTCTCGAACTCCGCGTTCTGGCTGGTCCAGGTGGTCGACGTTCCGGCCTCCCGAGCCGCCTTCTCCGCGTAGGCGATGAGGCGTTCCGGTGTGGCCGGCCACGATCCGACGATGGCCTGCCAGAGCAGGTTCTCGAACGGGGCGTCGCCGAGGGGCGCGGTCGCGCGCAGGGTGCGCAGGGTGCTCTCCCATTCGGCCGGGATCTCGGCCAGCACCGAGATCCGGGCGCGCACATCCTCACTGCGCTTGGTGTCGTGGGTGGAAAGGGTCGTCATCGAGGCCGGGAAGGTGGCCTGACGGGTCTGCTGGCGACGGTGGAATTCGGCCATGTCGACCGCGAACTCCCCCGGGTCGGCGCCGACCTCGTTCAGGGAGGTGAGCCGACTGAAGCGGTAGTACGCGGTGTCCTCGACACCCTTGGCCATCACCATGCCCGAGGTCTGTTGGAAACGCACGGCCAGCGGATGCCCGGGGTCGCCGAGCAACGGAAGCAGAGCCTCGATCGCGGGGCCGAGGTCGGGCCGGTGTCGAGCCGCCTCGACGCCAGCGTGGCGCAGCTCGTCGACGCCCACCGGCAGGTAGGAGCGGTAGACCGGGAAGCAGGCCAGGAGTTCGGCCAGGGCGTCGACCGTGGTCAGTTCGGTGGTGGCGTCGCCGCCGGGGACAAGTCGGGCCAGGCGCACGACCTCGGCCTGGAGGGTGCGGTCCGCGATGACGCGCTTCCGCGCGTGCACCAGGTCGGCCCAGTCCGCCGGCGGCGCGTCACCGGTCGGCGCCGCGGCCTCGGCCTGCAGCCGGGCCTCGAGTGCGTCGAGCACGCCCTGCCCGGCCGGGTCGACGAGCAGCCGGTCGAAGTCGGCGAGGGCGTCGTACCCGGTCGTGCCGGCGGTGGCCCAGCTGGTGGGCAGCTGTTCGTCACCCTCGAGGATTTTCTCGACGAGAACGTAGGCTCCGTCGGTGGCATCCCGCAACCGATCGAGGTAGCCGCCCGGGTCGGCGAGGCCGTCGGGGTGATCGACCCGCAGCCCCTGCACGAGGCCGTCCTGCACCCAGCGCACGATCTCCCGGTGGGATTCGTCGAAGACCCACGGAACCTCGACCCGGAGGCCGGCCAGGGTGTTCACGGAAAAGAACCGGCGGTAGTTCAGTTGCGCGTCCGCAAGGCGCCAGTTGACGAGTTCGTAGTGCTGCCGTGCGTGCACGACGCGGCCGTCCGCGCCGCCGTCGGCGCTGCCCGGGGCGAGGGGGAACCGGTGGTCGTAGTAGTGCAGCTCGTCGCCGACCACCTGGAGGCGTTCGAGTTCGCTCACTCCGTGCGCGTCGTCGCCGAGCACGGGCAGCAGGATCCGGTCGCCGTTCGCGGCCCAGTCCACGTCGAAGGCCTCCGCGTAGCGCGACGCGGGGCCGTGCTGGAGCAGGTTCCACCACCAGAGGTTGCGGTGCGGGGTCGCGACGCCCATGTGGTTGGGCACGATGTCCACCAGGATGCCGCGCCCGGCATCCGTCGCGGCCGCCGCCAAGCGGGTGAGCGCCTCGGCTCCGCCCCGCACCGGGTCGATGCGGGAGTGGTCGACGACGTCGTAGCCGTGGTCGGAGCCCTCCTCCGCAGCGAGCAGCGGGGACAGGTAGAGCCAGTCCGCTCCCAACTCGGTCAGGTAGTCGAGCACCCCTTCCGCGGCCGCCAGGTCGAACGCGGCCGTGATCTGCAGACGGTAGGTGGTGAGCGGAATTTTCACGGCTGGACCAGGTGCGCCGGGTCGATCACGGGGATCGTCCCCGTCATCAGCCCGGCCAGGGAGGCCGCGACGGAGTGGTCCGGCGTGGTTTCCGGAGCGTGATACGCCCGCAGCACGACGAGGGAACGCGACGTCACCGTGTGCAGGGACCCGGCGGGCCGCGGGACCGCGTCGGCGCCTTCGCCCGCCGTGTCGACGACGATCTCCCACGCCGGGGCGTACTCGGCCGAGGGCAGGGTGAACTCGACATCCTCGGCGTCTGCGTTGAAGCAGACCAGGAAATTCACGTCGGTCACCACCCGGCCACGGACGTCGCGCTCCCGGATGCCGTCGCCGCTGAGGAACATGGCGACCGTGCGGGTGAGGTGCTCGTCCCAGTCCTGGGGCTGCATTTCCTGCCCGTCGGGGGTGAGCCAGACGAGGTCGCTCATCGGGTCGCCCGCGGCGCGGTGACCGGGGTGGCCGTTGAAGAAGCTGCTGCGGCGGAACGTCGGGTGTTCGCGGCGCAGCCGGGAAACGGCGGCCGTGAACTCGATCAGCGGCTGGTCAGCCTCCGACCAGTGGATCCAGCTCAGTTCATTGTCCTGAGCGTAGGTGTTGTTGTTGCCGTTCTGCGTTCGGCCAAGCTCATCGCCGTGCAGGATCATCGGCACACCCTGCGACAGGAGCAGGGTGGCAATGTAGTTGCGTTGCTGCCGGGCCCGCAATGCCAGGATCTCCGGGTCATCCGTCGGCCCCTCGACCCCGGAGTTCCAGGACCGGTTGTGCGATTCGCCGTCCTGGCCGTTCTCGCCGTTGGCGTCGTTGTGTTTCTCGTTGTAAGAGACCAGGTCGGAGAGGCTGAACCCGTCGTGCGCGGTGACAAAGTTGATTGAGGCGACGGGGCGGCGGCCCGAGTGCTCGTAGAGGTCGGCGGAACCGGTGATGCGCGACGCGAACTCGCCCAGCGTCGACGGTTCGCCGCGCCAGAAGTCACGCACGGTGTCGCGGTACTTTCCGTTCCATTCCGTCCACTGGGCCGGGAAGTTGCCGACCTGGTACCCACCGGGGCCGACGTCCCACGGCTCGGCGATGAGCTTGACCTGGGACACCACCGGGTCCTGCTGCACGAGCTCGAAAAAGGTGGAGAGCTTGTCGACGTCGTAGAGGTCCCGGGCCAGAGCCGAGGCCAGGTCGAACCGGAAGCCGTCGACGTGCATCTCGAGAACCCAGTAGCGCAGCGAGTCCATGATCAGCTGCAGCGAGTGCGGGTGACGCACGTTCAGGGTGTTGCCGGTGCCCGTGTAGTCCATGTAGTACCGCTTGTCGTCGTCCATGAGTCGGTAGTACGCCTCATTGTCGATGCCCTTGAACGAGATCGTCGGGCCGAGGTGGTTGCCCTCCGCGGTGTGGTTGTAGACCACGTCGAGGATGACCTCGATACCGGCGTCGTGCAGAGAACGAACCATGCCCTTGAATTCCTGCACCTGGTTGCCGAGGTCACCGGTGGAGGAATACGCGTTGTGCGGGGCGAAGAACCCGATGGTGTTGTAACCCCAGTAGTTGTTCAGGCCCTTCTCCTCGAGGGTGCCGTCGTTGACGAACTGGTGCACCGGCATCAGCTCGATCGCGGTCACACCGAGTTTCTGCAGGTGGTCGATGACCGACGGATGCGCCACGCCGGCGTACGTGCCGCGCTGTCCTTCCGGTACCGCATCCTGCAGCTTGGTGAGGCCCTTCACGTGGGCCTCGTAGATCAGGGAGGCGCTGTAGGGCGTGCGCAGGGGCCGGTCTCCCACCCAGTCGAAGAACGGGTTGACGACGACGCCGAGCATCATGTGCGGGGCTGAGTCCTCGTCGTTACGCGAATCCGGGTCACCGAAGTTGTAGGAGAACAGGGACTGGTCCCAGTCGATCGTGCCACAGGTGGCCTTGGCATAGGGATCGAGCAGGAGCTTGTTGGGGTTCGCCCTGCTGCCCGCGGCGGGGTTATAGTCGCCGTGCACGCGGTAGCCGTAGCGCTGCCCCGGTTGGATGAGGGGCAGGTAGCAGTGCC
Organism: Cryobacterium sp. TMT2-18-2; assembly: GCF_004402245.1. Classification (NCBI taxonomy): domain Bacteria; kingdom Bacillati; phylum Actinomycetota; class Actinomycetes; order Micrococcales; family Microbacteriaceae; genus Cryobacterium; species Cryobacterium sp. TMT2-18-2. The sequence goes on along the minus strand of NZ_SOFU01000032.1, from coordinate 82,691 downwards.
AGATGAACGCACTGGATTCGACCACGTCGATGCGGGTCTCCATGCCCTGTTCGTCGAAAAGGCAGAGTTCAACGCGGTGGGCAGCTTCGCTGAACAGGGCAAAGTTCGTGCCGCTGCCGTCATATGTTGCGCCGAGCGGGTACGCAGTACCGGGCCAGGTTTCCAAGGGGTGCTCCTCGTGCTACGGGTCTCGTGCTGTCGACACACCGACCGCGCCGGCATGCCCACAAGTACGCTACAGTCTGCCGGGCCCCGTCCACGCCCGATCCGTTTTCGCGGGTGACCGATCTGGGTATCACGCCGCTGTGAATGCGGTCGTGTCATCATCCTCGGCGCACCGGCCGGCGGAGCCCCGTGCCCGGTGTCGAACCGATTCGCCGGAGATTGTGGGAAAAAAGCTAGTCGACGGGGTACTGCAAGCCGGAGCGGGCAGAATCTCCGTCGAATTCGTTCCGTGCACTGTGACGAGCATCTTACTCTGGCGTTCCGCGATCACCCGCTCACGTCGTCGGCGCGGTCGGCAGCCACCAGCTCCCGCACGAGCGGTGCCACCTCGGTGCCGTAAAGCTCGATGCTGGTCATCAGTTTCTCGTGGGAGAGCGTGCCGAGGCTGTATTTGAGGTCGAAGCGGGCGAGCCCCAGCCCCACCGCCGTGGCGGCGATCTTCCTGGCCACGGTCTCGGGTGAGCCCACGAACAGGGCGCCGTCCGGGCCGGCGTCGTGTTCGAAGCGCTCCCGGGTGACCGGACCCCAACCGCGCTCGCGTCCGATCCGGTCCTGCATGGCGGCATAGTGCGGCCACATTTCCTCCCGGGCCTGGACATCCGTCCCCGCCACATATCCCGGGGAGTGCTCGCCGATCGGGCGGGTCGGCTTCTCGAACTGGGCCAGCGCACGGTGGTAGAGCTGGACCAGTGGCACGAAGGCCAGCGGTGAGCCGCCGATGATGGCCAGCATCAGCGGCAGGCCGTAGTGCGCGGCGCGCACGACTGACTGGGGGCTGCCGCCCACGCCGATCCAGGTGGTGAGGGATCCGGATTCGGTAGGCGGGAACACCCGCTGGTTACGCAGGCCGGCACGGGTCTCGCCCGACCAGGTGATGGGCTCCTCCGTGAGCAGCTCGGTGAAGAGGTTGAGCTTTTCCTCGAATAGAAGCTCATATTGCTCCAGCTCCAGGCCGAAAAGCGGGAACGACTCGGTGAAGGAGCCGCGACCCAGGATGACCTCGGCACGCCCGCTGGAGACCGCGTCGAGGGTGGAGAAGCGCTGGAAGACGCGCACCGGGTCGTCGGAGCTGAGAACGGTGACCGCCGACCCGAGACGGATGCCGGTGGTCTGCCCGGCGATCGCGGCCAGAACAACCTCGGGGGCGGAAACGGCGAAATCCTCCCGGTGGTGCTCACCGATCCCGAAAAAATCCAGGCCGACCTGATCGGCCAGCACACCCTCGGCCACCACGTTGCGCAGCGTCGCCGCCTGGGACAACCGGGCCCCGAAGGCGTCAAAGGTAACGTCACCGAAGGTATCCAGCCCGAGTTCGAACTTCTTTTTCATCTGGTGCGTGCTCCTCGCCGTGGTCGGTACATTCGACAAACTGTATGCAAATGCATTCAAAGTTCAAACCGCGGCCGTCCCGGGAATATTCCGAGCCCGACCTGAGGTTCAAGGCGCCCCGCCAGGGATGGAGGCCGCCGGCGAGCCTGACCGAGGGGGCAGAATGGGGTCAGGCGCCACCATCCGGTCGCCCCGGCGACAGGAGAATTTCCATGACCGAACACGAACTCATCTCGCTCTGGACCCGGGCCCGCTGGCACATCATCGTGTCCCAGCTCGCTCCGATCTTCCTCCTCACGGCGCTCGTGGCCTTCCTGTCCCTCGGCCTGGCGGAGGCCGAGCTGAGCGTGCGCATCGCGGCCGCGGGCATCCTGCTGGCCTCGGGCATTCTCGGCGCGCTCGCTCAAATCGCATCCGCGAACGAAGGGCTCGCCATCGTGGCCGACCTGCGCGCGCTGCCCGCGAGCAGCGCCCTCGGGCGCGGCGTCATCGCCTCCGCGCCGTGGATCAACGTCGTGCGCTTCCTGACCCCCGCAGTCTTCGTGGTCGTCTACATCGCCCTCGTGGCGGCCCTGTTCCTACCGTTCGCTTAGCCAATCACCACCACATCTCGTCGTTATCGGAATGTGGACCCCCAGGAATGGTGACGTCGAGGCACAGGGTGTGAGGGCGAATGGACAAACCCGAAATTTTGGGCCGACAAGCGCACCGGCTGTTCCCCGACGAGGGACTGATTGGCGTCCTCGACAGGGTCGAGTCCACACCCCCAGGCATTTTTCCTCAGCCAGCGCGCAGATCGTCGATCGCCTCGGCACCATGCAGAACGAGTGGGCCGAAGCGCAGGATTTCAGCTCCGTCGACACCTACAGGGCGCCGTTCACCAACCTCACGTTCGACTGGGTCTGCCCTGAGGACCTGCGCGAGCGGGTGACCGCGACGTGCAACACACCTTATGTCCAGTACTTCATTCCAGGAGACCATTGGACGCATGGACAAGCGGGAGACCACCCCGGCGGAGGGCACCACCTACCGGTTCGCAATGGAGGATCGAAGCGCTTCCCGGACATCCTGCAGGCCCGAACCGAAGCGAAACGAACCCGTACTACATCCACTCGTCCCAGCTGCCGGTGGGCTTCACCGACGACCCGTTCGTGGCCCTCATCCGCCAGGACGCGCTGCAGAGCACGTTCACCGGCGGCGTCTGTGCGGTGCGGACCATCGTGATGGACCACCTCCGCCCGGTCAGCCCGAGCAGCATCGGCCAGAAGAGCGAACGCGAACGATCTGCAGATTGCGTGACTTGTCGCACTGTCTGCCTGCGACGGGCTGCTGGCCCGGCGCGGCTGGAAGCCCCCTGGAGCAGCTGGGCTAGACGGCGTCCTGGTAGACCCACCGGCGGTTCAGGCGCACGAACCGGCTGATCTCGTGCTGCTGCGAGGAGACGCCGCCGGACCGGCTGTGCGCGGTGAACTCCACCACCCCTTCGGTGTCGAACGGGCCGCCCTGCTTTGTCCGTTCGATCTCGAGGCGGAGCCAACGCACGTCGGCGTCGAGTTCCAGCACCTCCGGGCGGGTGAACGGATGCCACGTCGTGAGCAGGTAGTCCGGCTCCCCCACCGCGAAGGCCGCGTACCGGGACCGCATCAGCGCCTCCGCGGTGGGCGCGAACGCGTCCCCGCGGTGGAACCGGCCGCAGCACGCGGAATAGGGGTTGCCGCTCAGGCAGGGGCACGGTCGAGGGCGCTGCGGGCGCTCCGCGTGGATCGAAGTCTCTGGCACCCCTCCAGTATCGGGCAGCGTCCGGGGCGCCGGAACCCGGTCGGCTCGGTCTCGTATTTGCGTACTGCCGCCTGTTTGACCGCAGCGTCGCAGTCACCTCCCCCCGGTGCCGGGTTCGTTCTGTGGCTCCCGTCGCTCGAGTGTCGACCGGACTCGCAGCGATACTCGCGGTGCGGGCAACCGGTGGCGGGACGGTCGGGGCGAAGTGGTCGGCGAGCCGGTCCGGCCAGGTCGGCGGCCGCCGCCAGGGTTCCGGCTCCTCGAACAGGTGCGTGGCGCCGGGCACCAGGGTACGGCCCGGTACCCGTCTGTCCGGCTCGACTGAGGAAATGACTGTTTGGGAATGCCGGGCGAAGGAGCCTAGAGTCAGCCCATCATGAATGACATTGCGATCGGCAGATACAAGCACTACAAGGGCCACCTCTACGAGGTTCTCGGCGTGGCCCGGCACTCGGAGACCGAGGAACAGCTGGTGGTCTACACCGCCCTGTACGGAGAACGCGGGCTGTGGGTGCGCCCCCTGGCCATGTTCACCGGAACCGTCCGCATCGACGGCGCAGAGATGCCCCGCTTCGCCCTGATCGACGGCGCGTGATCCTAAGCCCCGCCAATAAGCTTTTCTGCCCCACATAACCAGAACAGGCCTCGACCGAAGTCGAGGCCTGTTTCATGTTTTCGCTGCGTTGTGCTATTCGGTGGATCCGAGGGGATTCGAACCCCTGACCCCCTGCATGCCATGCAGGTGCGCTACCAGCTGCGCCACGGACCCAGAATGTGTTTCGCAACTTCCCCGAAACAACTTCTCTAGGCTACTACATGATTAGCTAGCAACTGACCACCGCTACTCGGCGGCCTTGTGGGCAGGCAGTTCGATGGGAATGACGGGGCAGTCTTTCCACAGACGTTCGAGCGAGTAGTACACGCGCTCTTCCTCGTGGAAAATGTGCACGACGAGATCGCCGAAGTCAACCAGGACCCAGCGCCCCTCGGCACGACCTTCGCGACGCAGCGGTTTGTGGCCGGCCTCGGTCATCTTGTCTTCGATCTCACCGGCGATGGCCACCACGTTGCGCTCGGAGCGGCCCGTGACGATCAGGAAGATGTCGGTGAGAGGCAGGGGATTGGATACGTCGATTGCGACGAGGTCCTCCCCCGCTTTCGAGTCTGCGGCGGCGGCGGCCACCTGGAGGAGCTCGAGAGCATGGGCAGAAGCGGTCATCGAATGAATCCCTGAGTTAGTGAAAGCGAAATGGATGGCATTAGAAAATCTTGAGAACGTAGCCGGCCACGATCAGGGCCAGCACGCCGAAGGCGAGGACGCCTGCGGTGGCGGTTAGGACGGCCGGGACGGTCAACCCGCGCTTTTTCGGTGGAGCCATGACTCCCCGGGTCGAAGCGTGCGTGCTGACGGCGCGGCTCGCACTGACCGGGGCGACGTCACTATGGTGTCCACCCTCGTCGAGCTGGTCGAGCATCTGATCCATGTCCGACGAGTCGAAGACGTTCGGCAGGGCTCCGGTGGAACCGAGGCTGCGGGGCAAGTCGACGGACCCGGTGACCATAATCTCACCGGTGCTCATCAGCGGGCCCGACGAAGATCCGTGGTGCGGGATGGACGGCAGGATCAGGGCGTTGGTCGTGGTCGGAATGCCGCCGGCGCTGATGCCGCGAGCCACGATCTGGTCGAACGGTTCGAGCTGTGTCACGCCGGGAACGTGGTCGTCGACCTCGTCGCGGGCCAGCGACCAGTGTCCGACCGGCGGGTGGAGCACTCCGGGTCGGGACTTGACCTTCGTGCGCGGAGAGGCCTCGATCAGGAACTCGACGGGCGGCGCCACCTTGGCGGGGGCCACCGGAACGTGCAGCGCGTCGATGGCGAAGGGGTGCGCAGCCGTCTCGGGCACAGATGCGGGTGCGATCGGGGCAGCCGGGAGCGCCGACTCGGTGTGGGAGTTGTGCTTCAGCAGGAATTCGCCGGAATCGCCGGTCCGTGCGGTCTGAAGCGCGCGCAGCTCACGACGGGTCAGGGTGCTGTGGTCCTGCGCGTGGACAACGCTGCTCATGCTGTCGACGGCGCGAGGCGCGAACGCGGACGGTGCGGCGGGATACTGCTGGGCGGCGTGCTGCCGTGCGGAATGGGCATCCGTCACCGGAACCGGCGCCTGATCCGCCGGAGCTGGTTCGAGCGGCGCTGGAGGCGCAGGAACGTCGGATTCGCCGGCGACGACCTGCTCGTTCCGACTAGCCAACTCGCGAGCTTGTCGCCGCGTCAGTGGCTGTGGGTCATTACCCAACGTCATGCCACACTCCGATACAGATGATGCTTTGAGATGTACTGGACGACCCCATCGGGGACCAGATACCAGACCGGGAATCCCCGATTCACACGTTCCCGGCAGTCCGTGGACGAAATGGCCAGAGCCGGAACCTCCAATAAGCTTACGTCCTGGTTGGGCAATCCCGAAATACTGAGCTCGTGTCCCGGACGACTCACAGCCACGAAATGGGCCAGGTCCCAGAGCTCCTGAACATCTTTCCAGCCCAGGATCTGCCCCATCGCGTCGGCACCCGTAATGAAGAAGAGCTCCGCGTCCGGGCGTTCGGCGTGCAGATCCCGCAGGGTGTCGATCGTGTAGGTGGGCCCGGTCCGGTCGATGTCGACCCGGCTGACCGTGAACCGCGGATTGGAGGCGGTGGCGATGACCGTCATGAGATACCGGTGCTCGCTCTCGGTCACATCTGCCTTCTGCCACGGCTGACCGGTGGGAACGAAAATGACCGTATCAAGGTCGAAGCTCTGAGCCACCTCGCTGGCGGCCACAAGGTGCCCGTGGTGGATGGGGTCGAACGTGCCGCCCATCACGCCGATGCGCGGTGGGCGGGCCCCGGGATTATCGATGGGTGGCGCTTCCGGTTAGTGGTCGCTGCGCGCGCCGCCGTGGGCGTCGGCGTAGGCCTTCGCCTTGGCCTGGTGGCGGTTGGCGACATCCCGGTAGGACCAGACGACGAAGCCGAGCGCGGCGAAGACCACGAGGGCGATCACTCCGTAGAGGAAGATCGGCATCGGCAAATCGACGAGACCGGCCTCAGCCAGCACAACGGTCAGGAACGACATGGGATTCTCCATTCAGGGACACACAAGGCACAGTGATGCGCCACCGCCAACAGTCTAGCGGGGCTATGCGCGCACCTGGCCGGAGCCACGCACGATCCACTTGGTGCTGGTGAGCTCGGGCAGACCCATCGGCCCGCGAGCGTGCAGTTTCTGGGTGGAAATGCCCACCTCGGCTCCGAAACCGAACTCGCCGCCATCGGTGAACCGGGTCGAGGCATTGACCATGACCGCCGCGGAATCCACTTCTCCGAGGAACCGGTCGGCGTTCACAATGTCGTTTGTGATGATCGACTCCGTGTGACCGGTCGAGTAGCGACGGATGTGCGCAATGGCGTCGTCGAGGGAGTCGACGACTGCCACGGCCAGATCGAGGCCCATGTACTCGGTGGACCAGTCCTCCTGCGTGGCCGGCACGGCCGCGGGGAAGATCTCGCGCACGCGGTCGTCGCCGTGCAGGGTAACGCCGGACTCCGTCAGCTTCGCCAGAACGGCCGGCAGGAGCCGCGCGGCCGCGGCCTCGTGCACGAGCAGGGTCTCGAGGGCGTTGCAGACACTGGGCCGGTGCACCTTCGAGTTGTGCACGATGTCGACCGCCCACTCCGGATTCGCCGACTCGTCGATGAAGATGTGCACGACGCCGGCCCCGGTCTCGATCACGGGCACGGTCGACTGGGTGACGACGGCCCGGATCAGGCCGGCGCTCCCCCGCGGGATCAGCACGTCCACAAGGCCGCGGGCCTGCATCAGCTCGGTGGCACCGGCACGGCCGAACGGGTCGATGGTCTGCACGCACGCCTCGGGCAGGCCGACCTGCCTGATCGCGTCCTGCAGCAGGGCGACGAGCACCCGGTTGGTGTTCTCGGCGGCCGATCCGCCCCGCAGGACGACGGCGTTGCCGCTCTTCAAAGCGATGGCGGCTATGTCCACAGTGACGTTCGGGCGGGCCTCGTAGATGACGCCGACGACACCGAAGGGCACACGCACCTGGCTGATTCGCACGCCGTTGGGCAGGCTGGAGCCGCGCACAACTTCCCCGACGGGATCGGTGAGCAGGCTGATCTCGAGCACGGCGTCGGCGAGGGCGTTAATGCGCGCCTCGTCGAGGCTGAGGCGGTCGAGCATGCCCTCGGAGAGGCCATTGTGCGTGCCGGCGGCCAGATCCAGGGTGTTGGCGGCCAGAATTTCCGCCGCGCTCCCCCGCAGGGCGGCGGCGATCCCGTGCAACGCCTGGTTCTTCAGCCCGGTCGGCGTCGTGGCCAGAGTTCGGGCGGCGGTGCGGGCGGCTTCGAGGATCGGGGTGATCTGAGGTGAGTCGGTCTGCAGCATCCCGGTAGTTTAGGCCAGAGCGGGTTCGAACCAGGTTCCGACCGGGTCGCCGCGGAGTGCCTCGGCCACCAGACCAGTCGATGTGAGCAGCACGGCAGTGCCGGCCTCCGCCGCGATCCGCGCGGCCGACACCTTGGTGTCGGCACCCCCGGTGCCCACCCCGGAGCGGCTGCCGCTGAGCTCGACACCGAGCATGGGATCGCCGCAGGGGACGTGATCGATGCGTTCCGCGCCCGGCAGGTGCGGCGCACGCGTGTAGAGGGCGTCGACGTCGCTGAGCAGGACCAGCAGGTCGGCGTGGATGAGCGTGGCGACCAGGGCGGCCAACCGGTCGTTGTCACCGAAACGGATCTCGTGGGTTGCGACCGTGTCGTTCTCGTTGACGATCGGCAGGATGCGCAGACCGAGCAGGCGATCCATCGCCCGGTGGGCGTTGCCTCGATGCGAGGGGTTTTCCAGGTCGCCGGCAGTGAGCAGCACCTGGCCGGCGACGATGTCGTACCGGTCGAGGCTGTCCTGGTAGCGGAAGATGAGCAGGTTCTGGCCCACGGATGCCGCGGCCTGCTGGGTGGCCAGGTCGGTGGGGCGCTCGTCGAGTTGCAGGTAGGGCATGCCGGTGGCGATGGCCCCGGAGGAGACGAGGACGATCTCCACTCCGCGCCCGTGCGCTTCGGCAAGGGCATCGACGAGCGGGATGATCTGTGCGATGTTCGCGCCGCTGATCGAGGAGGAGCCGACCTTCACAACGATGCGCGCGGCCGACGCGACCTCGTGTCGGCCGAGTGCGCTCACAGAAGCGCTCGGCCGGGGGCGGTGGGCATCGGCTCGAACCAGGTGCCACAGGAGCCGCCGCGGAGGGCCTCTGCGGCCAGGCTCGTCTCGGTGACGAGAACGGCCGTTCCGGCGGAGGCGGCCAGGCGGGCCGCCTTCACCTTGGTGTTCGCCCCGCCGGTGCCCACGGTGCCGGTACCCTTGTTCGCCCCGAACTCCATGCCGTCCAGTTCCTGGTCGAACCCGATGAAGTCGATCGGCTCCGCCCCGGGCAGGTGCGGGGGCTTGGTGTAGAGCGCGTCGACGTCACTGAGCAAGAGCAGTAGGTCGGCACGGATGAGCACCGAGAGCATGGCGGCGAGCCGGTCGTTGTCTCCGAATCGCAGCCCGTAGGTCGCGACCGTGTCGTTCTCGTTCACGACGGGCATGATGCGCAGGTCCAGCAGTCGGTTCACCGCGCGGCGGGTGTTACTGCGGTGCGGCTCGTTGAGCAGGTCACCCTCTGTCAGCAGCACCTGCCCCGCGGCAATGCCATAGCGGTCCAGAGTCTCCTGATAACGGGCCGTGAGCACGTTCTGGCCCACGGATGCCGCGGCCTGCTGGGTGGCCAGGTCGGCCGGCCGCTCGTCGAGGTTGAGGTAGTCCATGCCGCTGGCGACGGCGCCGCTCGACACCAGGACGACCTCCACGCCGCGATTGTGGGCCTGGGCCAGGACCTCGATCAGAGGTGCGATCTGCTCGGAGTTGTCGCCGCTGATCGACGAGGAGCCGACCTTCACGACGATGCGCCGGGCGGAGGCTACCTGGGCGCGGGCGCGGTAACTCATTCGGCCCCGCTCTCCTTACGGGGCGACACCGGGACTGAACCGTCGCCCGTGAGAGTGTCGCCGTTGTACTCTTCCTCGCCGGTCGACCACATGCCGGCTTCGCGCTCTCGGATCAGTTCGGCGCGTGCGGCTGCCTTGGCGTCCATCCGGCCGAAGTACTCCTCACGGCGCTCGTTGCTGGTGCGTCGCTTGGAGTCGTCAAGGCGGGTATCGGTGCCACGCGGGGCCGTGATCAGTTCGGCCGTGGAGGTGAGGGTGGGCTCCCAGTCGAAGACCACGCCGTTGCCGGGCCCGATGATGACCGTCGAGCCGGCGATCGCGCCGGCCTTGAACAGCTCGTTTTCGATGCCGAGCTTGGCCAGGCGGTCGGCCAGGAAGCCGACGGCCTCGTCGTTCTTGAAGTCCGTCTGCTGCACCCAGCGCTCGGGCTTGGTGCCGATGATGCGGTAGATGTTGCCGAACGACCCACCCTCGACCTTGACGACGAAACCGCTGTCGTCGACGGCCTTCGGGCGGATCACGATGCGAGGCTTGACGGCCTGCGCCGCGGCGGCCTCGACCCGGCCGGCCTCGACGGTCTCGGCCAGCGCGTAGTTGAGCTGCTTGAGACCCTCATGGCTGACGGTCGAGATCTCGAACACGCGGTAACCGCGCGCCTCGAGGTCGGGCTTGACGAACTCCGCGAGCTCCCGGCCCTCGGGAACGTCGATCTTGTTCAGGGCGATCAGCTGAGGGCGCTCGAGGAGCGGCTTCTGGCCGTCGGGCACCGGGTAGGCGGCCAGTTCGCCGAGGATGACGTCGAGGTCGCTTTGCGGGTCACGGTCAGGGTCGAGCGTGGCGCAGTCGAGGATGTGCAGCAACGCCGTACACCGTTCCACGTGACGAAGGAATTCGAGGCCGAGGCCCTTTCCCTCGCTGGCGCCCTCGATCAGTCCGGGCACGTCGGCGACGGTGTAGCGTACCTCGCCGGCATCCACGACGCCGAGGTTGGGGTGCAGGGTCGTGAACGGGTAATCCGCGATCTTGGGCCGGGCCGCCGAGATGGCCGCGATCAGGCTGGACTTGCCGGCCGAGGGGTAGCCGACGAGCGCGACATCCGCCACGGTCTTGAGCTCAAGCTGGATGTCGCCTTCCCAGCCGTAGGTGCCAAGCAGGGCGAAGCCGGGGGCTTTGCGTTTGAGCGAGGCCAGTGCCGCGTTGCCGAGCCCGCCCTGACCGCCCGGCGCCACGACGATGCGGAAGCCCGGCTCGGTCATGTCGGCGAGTTCGTTGCCCTCGGCGTCTTTGACCACGGTGCCGAGCGGTACGGCCAGCTCCATCAGCTCGCTGCCGAAGCCGGCGCGGTGGTCACCCATGCCGGGGCCGCCGTTCGCGGAGCTGCGGTGCGGGGACCGGTGGTAGCCGAGGAGGGTCGTCACGTTCGGGTCGGCGACGAGAACGATGTCACCACCGCTTCCGCCGTTGCCGCCGTCGGGTCCGGCAAGCGGCTTGAACTTCTCACGCTTGACGGAGACACAGCCGTTCCCTCCGTTGCCTGCTCGCAGGTGGAGAGTGACGTGGTCAACAAACGTGGCCATGGGGGTGCCCCTTTCAGGTGGCAAAAAGCTCAGTGGTGCCTAAATCGTCGGTGCTGTGGATCTTGTCGTGCGGGTGCTGTAAAACACGCAAAGGGCGAGCCGAAGCCCGCCCTCACGCTTACCGATGTGGAATGCTTAAGCGGCAGCCACCACGATGTTGACGACCTTGCGGCCGCCCTTGGCGCCGAACTCAACCGAGCCGGGCTCAAGAGCGAAGAGCGTGTCGTCGCCACCACGGCCGACGTTGACGCCGGGGTGGAAGTGGGTGCCGCGCTGACGGACGATGATCTCGCCCGCGCTGACGACCTGACCGCCGAAGCGCTTCACGCCGAGGCGCTGGGCGTTGGAGTCGCGACCGTTGCGAGTGGAACTCGCGCCTTTTTTATGTGCCATCTGTTCTGCTCCTCAGGGCCTAGGCGATGCCGGTAACCTGAACGCGAGTGAGCTCCTGACGGTGCCCCTGACGCTTCTTGTACCCGGTCTTGTTCTTGAACTTCTGGATGACGATCTTCGGACCGCGGAGATCGTTCAAGACCTCAGCCGTGACCGTGATCTTGGCCAGTGACTGCGAGTCAGAGGTGATCGTGTCGCCGTCGACGAGAAGCACTGCGGCCAGCTCGACGTTGCCGTCCTTGTTGGCTTTGATTCGGTCCATCGTGACGATGGTCCCGACCTCTACCTTTTCCTGCCGCCCACCGGCGCGCACAACTGCGTAAACCACGTTACGTACCTATCTCTGGGGAGCCGTGAGGCCCCGTGATGGAAAGTTACTGCTTTAAACACGCCAAGTCGGCCCGTCGCTCTCAGAAAACCTCGGTGATCGCGGGGGCAAAGGCCCGTCGCACACCAAGAGTCAACGTTAGCCGATCCTGCTGCAACGGTCAAACCGAGGCCGGATCATAGAATCGGGTGATGACCGTCTTGATCGACAAGCCGATGTGGCCCGCGCATGGCACCGTCTGGTCCCATCTTGTCAGCGATTCGTCACTGGCCGAACTGCACGCGTTCGCGGCCCGCAACGGAATCCCCCGTCGCGGCTTCGACCTGGACCACTACGACGTTCCCGCCCACCGCTATGACGCCCTCGTCGCCTCGGGGGCGCATCCGGTGGACAATCGGGAACTGGTTCTCCGGCTCCGCGCAAGCGGCCTGCGTGTGCGCGGCCGGGACCGATCGGGCCGCGGCCTTCTCCCGGAGTCCTGATCGGGCCTCGAAGCGCTGCCTTGCCGGTTGAGCGAGACCGGGCGACCGGCGACGCCCTGCCCCGTGGGCTGTGCGCCGCCGGTTGCCCGATCGACTCGATTCGTTCCTGCGCGGATTCTCGCTACTGCGGGGAATCCGCGGCCGTGGTCACGATCGGCTGGGCCGACCCGGTGGATCCGCCGGCCGTCGTCACCCGGCGGCTGCGTGAACGCCCCTGGCCCGGCTGCTTGGGCTCGGGCAGGGCATCCAGCACCGAGTCCAGCAGCTGGTCGGTGACCTGCTTGCTGACCGGGCGGCGGCTACGGGAGGACTTCTTGACCGGGATGTCCAGGATGGCGACGGGCTCGTCGTCGTCGGGCGCCGTGGCCTCGAGCGCGGCAGGCGCCTCGACCGGGGTCTGCTGCGCCCCCTGCACCGGGGTTTCCGGGGTCACGATAGGCGCTGCGTCCCGCTGGCGGGGCGTGGAGGACGCCCTACGGCTGCGGCGTGCCGGCGGTGCAGACGTCTCGGCCGCGACTGCCTCTTTCACGGCCTCCTCGATCGGGTTGGCCTCGGCGGCCGGAGCGGCTGACGCGGCGGCCGCCTTCTCCGCGGGAAACGATTCCGGCTTCGCCTCAGGCAGGGCGATGATCGGGATCGAGCCGGTCAGGGCGCGCGGGATGGTGCGGGCGGCGATCAGGGCGAGGGCGTGCTTGGCATCCTCGGTGATGCCGTGGGTGCCGTGTCCGGACTTGCCAGCATCGGCCTGAGGCGCGTGCGCGGCTGCGGAGTTGGTACCGTTGCCGTTGCCGTTGCCGTTGCCGTTGCCGTTGCCGTTGCCGTTGCCGTTGCCGTTTCCGCCGCGGTTCCCGCTGTCGCCGCCGGAATTGGTGCCCGACTTGCTGCGCGGGCGACGCTCCATGGTCGGCTGAGCCGTCTGGCGGTGCTTGAGCACCGGGTCGTGGTGGATGACGATGCCTCGGCCGGCACAGGCGTCACAGTTCTCGCTGAATGATTCCAGGAGTCCGAGACCGAGCTTCTTGCGGGTCATCTGCACAAGCCCGAGCGAGGTGACCTCGGCGACCTGGTGCTTGGTGCGGTCGCGGCTCAGGCATTCGAGCATGCGGCGCAGTACGAGGTCGCGGTTGGTTTCGAGGACCATGTCGATGAAGTCGACGACGATGATGCCGCCGATGTCGCGCAGACGCAGCTGGCGAACGATCTCTTCGGCAGCCTCGAGGTTGTTCTTCGTGACGGTCTCCTCGAGGTTTCCACCAGAGCCGACGAACTTGCCGGTGTTGACATCGACGACGGTCATGGCCTCGGTGCGGTCGATCACAAGGGAGCCACCGGACGGTAGCCATACCTTGCGGTCGAGGGCCTTCTCGATCTGCTCCGAAATGCGGTATTCGTCGAAGGCGTCGTTCTCACCCTCGTAGCGCTCCACGCGCTCCACCAGGTCCGGTGCGACCTGGCGCAGGTAGGCCTCGATGACCTCGCGCGATTCCTCGCCGGAAATGACCATCTTCTGGAAGTCCTCGTTGAAGACATCCCGCACGATCTTGATCAGAAGGTCCGGTTCGCTATGCAGCAGGGCCGGTGCCTGCACCGTGTCGACCTGCTTGGCGATGGACGCCCACTGGGAGGTGAGCCGGTTGACGTCGAGCGTGAGCTGCTCGTCGGTGGCACCCTCGGCCGCGGTGCGCACGATGACTCCCACGTTCTCGGGCAGAACCTCCTTGAGGATCTTCTTCAAGCGGGCCCGCTCGGTGTCGGGCAACTTTCGGCTGATCCCGTTCATCGAGCCGTTCGGCACGTAGACGAGGTAGCGGCCGGGCAGTGACACCTGGCTGGTGAGTCGCGCACCCTTGTGCCCGATCGGGTCCTTCGTGACCTGCACGAGAACCTTGTCGCCCGGCTTGAGCGCGAGCTCGATGCGGCGAGCCTGGCTGCTGTTGCCGGAATTCTCGGCGGCGGCCTCCCAGTCGACCTCCCCCGAGTACAGCACGGCATTACGGCCGCGTCCGATGTCGACGAAGGCGGCTTCCATGCTCGGCAGCACGTTCTGCACCTTGCCCAGGTAGACATTTCCGATCAGCGAGGCATCCTGGTTCTTGGCGACGTAGTGCTCGACCAGCACACCGTCTTCCAGCACCCCGATCTGAATCTTGTTGTGCTTGGCCCGCACGACCATGACCCGGTCGACGGATTCGCGGCGGGCGAGGAACTCGGCCTCGGTGATCACCGGGCGACGGCGTCCGGCATCCCGGCCGTCACGGCGGCGCTGCTTCTTGGCCTCGAGGCGGGTCGATCCCTTGATCCGCTGGGGTTCGGTGATGAGTTCGGGTTCGCGGGGCGTGCGGACGCGAACAACGGTGTTCGCGGGGTCGTCGGATCCGGACCGGTTCTCGTCGCCGGTGCGCCGGCGGGCGCGACGACGGACGGTCGACGACTCGTCGCCCTCGTCGTCATGGTCCTGACGGATGTCCTGGCGTTGGTCCTGACGCACGGTGTCGCGGCGCGCTCCGGTGCGGGCCGGTATCGGCACGATGACCGGGGCCTGGAACACCAGCGAGGTGGACGGGCGGCGGACCACATCGGCGGTCGGGGTGGGCGGCGTCGGTTCCACGGCAGCGTCCTGTTCTGAGTCGGGGGTTTCGCCGATGGGAGCGGCGGCTGCCGGCTCGGTCACGGCGTCGTCGGTGTGGACGCGGGGTGTCTGCGCTGCTGAGATCGGCTCGCGCGTCGCCGGGGCGACGTTCTGCTCGGCGTCATTGTGCTGCGGACTGTTGTGCTCAGGCGCGGCCTCCGGAGCGGCCACCGGGGTGGCAGACCTCCGCGAGGTGCGGCGGCTGCCGAACAAACCCTTGCGTTTTTTGATGTTTTCGTTGTCTTCCACCATCACTGGTGCGCTCCTTGACCGGTGTGGGCGACCGCGCCACCCATCCGGCTACTCTCTCGTGCGAGGATCGCGCTTGCGCGAAACCCTCGGAAATCCTCTTCGTTCGCAACCGGCTCTTGGCTCTGGCTGCTAATACCTTTGGTCGTGGGACCAATGAATCTGGGCCTTTACGGCCCATTAAGACTTGTCTGGCGTCAACTTGAGCGCGGCCCAAGCGACTGCTCCGATTATCGCATGCATTCTCAGGAACACATGCGAGGCACATGACATAATCCAAATGTGCCCCACAACCCGCCCGTCAAGCGCCCCATCGGGCTCGCCATCTTCTTCATCATCGGTGGTTTGATCGCCCTCACCGCGGCTTTCCTGCTGACCGTCGACAAGTTCGCGATCCTCGAGGACCCGCAGGCCCAGCTCTCCTGCAACTTCAGTGTGCTGGTGGGCTGCAGCACCAACCTGGGTTCGTGGCAGGGTGCCATCCTCGGGTTCCCCAACCCGTTGATCGGCCTGATGGCCTGGCCGGTCGTCATCACGATCGGCGCCGCGATCCTGGCCGGGGCGCGGTTCGCCCGCTGGTTCTGGATCGCGCTGAACGTGGGCGTCACCGGCGCCCTCGCCTTCGTGATCTGGCTGATGGCACAGAGCTTTTTCGTGCTCGACGTGCTCTGCCCGTGGTGCATGGTGACCTGGACGGTCACGATCCCAATGTTCCTCGCCGTGACGCTGCACAACCTCACGGCGGGCAACCTCCCAGCGGCGCCCCGGGTGCGGCGCCTGGCATCCGTCGCCTACTCCTGGATCATCGTGATCACGATCGTCTGCTACCTGATCGCCGCCGTCATCGCCCAGGTCGAGATGGACTTCCTGAACCGCCTGTAGCGGAGCGCCTGCCTCGGCGGTCGCGTGTGTCGGGACCCGGTGACGTGGCGTTCGGAGGTTCGCCCCCACGGCTCCCAGCCCCGTCAGGTGAGGCCCCCGAGGTTGCCTGCACCTGGCTCAGCCGGCACCGCGGCTCAGCGCGTGGTGACGGTTCCGCCGAGAGAGGCGACCGCCCGCAACAGTCGGGGACCCTCGGCGACCCAGGCCACGAGCATCACGACCAGGGATGCGGCGAAGATCCAGAATCCGGTCCAGCCGTCGTCGCTCTGCGCCGCGTACATGTGGTTCAGGTTGCGCAGGGCACCGGTGGCGAACACCAGCGTGACGTGGATCACGATGAATGCAAGGAAGAAGACCATCACGCCCACGTGCACGGCCCTGGTCGGGCGCAGCGGGATCAATTCTCCAAGCCGGCGCGACGTGCAGAGCGGTGACAGGCGGATGCCCGAGGCCAAGGCGAGCGGCGCGGCCACGAACACGATGCTGAAGTAGCTCAGAGTTTGTAGCGCGTTGTAGTTCACCCAGCCGTTGGTGATCGGCCAGTCCAGCGAGGCGTACTGGAGGGCGGCCGAGAGCGCATTCGGAATGATGTCCCAGCTGACCGGAACGATGCGCACCCACTGACCGGTGACGAACAGCAGCACGTAGAAGACGATCCCGTTGAGTACCCAGAGGGCATCCACCGCGAGGTGCAGCCAGAGGTTGATACCCAACCGGCGGGGGGCACGTCGGGTTCGAAACAGGCCGGTGTTGCGCCGGGTCCAGAACATGCTCGGGCGCCCGGACGTGCGGATCTGCCAACCCGAACGCACGATGAAGAGCAGGAAGAAAACGTTCAGGCCGTGCTGCCACGCCAGCCACGCGGGGAAGCCGACGGGGGCCCACGACGGCAGCGGCGAGGCCCCCGGGAAGTCGACCAGGAACTCCTGCGCCATCGGCAGGGAACGGATGCCCCGGGCGGCGAGCACGACGGCGGCCAGCAGGATGATCGCCAGCGGGATGGCCCAGACCAGATTGAACCAGGGGTTCCGGGCATGCGGCATGGTGAGGCTTTCTAGTCAGACGAATCAAAGAGGATGTCGGCACGTGCTCAGCGGGGCACCGTCATCATCGGCCATTCTGCGACGGCGGTGCGCTTGGTGCACCAAGCACCGACATCGGCTGCCCACGAGAACAGCCGCTTCCCGGCATCCGGTCAGTGGCTGTTCCCCGTTCGGTACGGGTCAGTCGAACCAGAGGGCCAGTTCGCGGTCGGCCGACTCGGGCGAGTCGGAGCCGTGCACGAGGTTCTGCTGCACCTTGGTGCCCCAGTCTCGGCCGAAGTCGCCGCGGATGGTGCCGGGAGCCGCGGTGGTCGGGTCGGTTGTGCCGGCCAGGGAGCGGAAGCCCTCGATCACGCGTTCGCCGGCGATGCGCAGCACGAGGATCGGACCGCTTTCCATGAACTCCACGAGAGGTTCGAAGAACGGCTTGCCCTGGTGCTCGGCGTAGTGCTCGGCCAGCAGGGACCGGTCGGCCTGCACGAGCTTCGCGTCGACGAGGGAGTATCCCTTCTGCTCGATGCGACGCAGGATCTCGCCGGAGAGGTTGCGGGCAACGCCATCCGGTTTGACCAATACGAGAGTTTCCTGGACCTGGGTGCTCATGAGTTCTCTTTCTCGTTGTTCTCGTTGTTCTCGTTGTTGGGAAAGTTTTGGTTCTGGTTGTCGATCCGGGAGCCGGCGATCATGCAGTACGCCCACATGGCGGCGAACATGCCGCCGACGAAGAACATGGCCGGGTTGAGGAAGCCGGCGGCCACCATGATCAGCTGGAGGATCCAGCCGACCACGTAGGCCCACTCATAACGGAGCAGCGCGAGCACGGCCACCATGGCCAGCCCCAGCACTGCTCCCCCGCCGAGGGCCAGCCACGGCGGCAACGCCTGCAGACCGAAGATCACCAGGGCGGCAAGGGCAACCACGATGATCTCGAAGCCGAGCAGGATCGTCGCGAGCGTGCGCTTCACCGAGCGGGGAGCGGGCGTCATTTCGCCAGCCATTCCCGGGCGTCGGCCAGAATGATGGCTTCGCCGACGAGGGTGATCGACCCGGTCACGATCACAGCCCGCTTGGGCGACTCGAGGGCCCAGTCCCTGGCGGAGTCGAGGGCCTGCGCGAGGTCGTCGAACCGGACGGTCGTCTCCTCGCCGGCGAGGTCGGCGATCAGGTCGGCGAGGTCGTCGACGCCGACCGCGCGCTCGGACTGCGACTGTGTGACGTGGAACCGCACCACCGTGGACTGCAGCGCGGTGATGATGCCGGTCGCATCCTTGTCGGTGAGGATGCCCACCACGGCCACAATTTCGTCGAAGTCGAAGTAGTCGGCCAGCGCAGTGCTGAGGGCGGCCGCTCCGTGCGGGTTGTGCGCGGCATCCACCAGGACGGACGGTTCGATTCCGATCAGTTGCAGGCGTCCGGGCGAGGTGACCTGCGCGAGGCCCTCCTCGACCAGGTCCTGCGAGAGCGCCGTGGTGCCGGCCCCGAGGAAGGACTCGACGGCGGCGATCGCGACGGCCGCGTTCTGCGCCTGGTGCGTGCCGTACAGCGGCAGGAACAGGTCCGAGTAGGTGCCGGCGAGGCCGCGCACCGAGATGAGCTGCCCGCCCACGGCGACCCGGCTGTTGATCAGGGCGAAATCCTCGCCCTCACTGGCCAGGGTCGACTCGGTCAGCTCGGCGGCCCGCTCGAGTTCGGCCTGCGCCGCCTCGCCCTGCCGGGCGGAGACCACGGCGGCGGACGGCTTGATGATGCCGGCCTTGGTGCGGGCGATCTCGGCGATCGTGTTGCCGAGACGGAGCGTGTGGTCGAGGGCGATGGGCGTGAACACGGCCACCTGCCCGTCGGCGACGTTGGTGGAATCCCACTCGCCGCCCATGCCGACCTCGATCACGGCGACGTCGACGGGGGCGTCGGCGAAGCAGGCGAAGGCCAGCACGGTGAGCGCCTCGAAGAAGGTGAGCGCGTCGTCGCCTGCCGCCGCGAGTTCCGCGTCGACCATGGCCAGGAAGGGTTCGATGTCGGCCCAGTTCGCCGCCAGGGCCTCATCGGTGATGGACTCCCCGTCGATCACGATGCGCTCGTTGAGCCGCACGAGGTGCGGGCTCGTCATCAGTCCGGTGCGCAGCCCGTAGGCGCGCACGATGCTCTCGGTGATGCGGCTCGTGCTGGTCTTGCCGTTGGTGCCGGTGATATGGATCACCGGGTAGACGGTCTGAGGGTCACCCAGCAGTTCGAGCGCCCGCCGGGTCGGGGCCAGACGCGGCTTCGGCGCACCCTCGCCCACGCGGGCGAGGAGGGCGGCGAAGACGGCGTCCCCGGCCTCCCGGCCGGGGTCGGAGGACTGGCGCGGCTTCTTCGCCCCGGGCTTCTTCGATCCGGGCTTCTTCGCCCCGGGCTTCTTCGCCCCGGGCTTCTTCGGGTCAGACATGGACGAGTCCGTTCTCTCGGGCGACGGCGACCAGGACGGTCCCCCGGTTGGCATAGTGACCAGCCTCGTAGAGCACGTAGTGCTCGACGGGGACGCCGACCAGGCTCTGCAGCCATTCGGACGGCAGGCCGTGCGCCAGGCTGTCATCGGACACCTCGGTGGCCACATGGGTGGCGAACCGGAGGGTCAGGGTCTCCGCGGCGACGTCGACGCCGGCCGCAAGGGCGAAGGTCGCGGCGTCCTCGGCGGAGTAGAAGACGAGATCGAGACGGATGCGGTCACTCACCTCGAATCCGGCCGACTTGCGGGTGTCCTGCACGGCGCGGATCAGATCGCGGGCTAAGCCCTCCGCCTCGAGTTCCGGGGTGGTCTGCGTCTCGAGCAGCACGAAACCACCGCCCGCCAGGAGCGCCAGGGCCGGGGCATCAGACGCCGCGTCGTCGGCGACGGGGGAACCGTCGGCCGGGCCGGTCTGCAGCACGAGTTCGTACTCCCCTGCGACCAGCTCGATGCCGCCGGCGGTGACGACGTCGGCGGTCTCGCTCCAGTCGCCGGCGCGGGCGGCCTTGATGACCTGCTGCACCTGCTTGCCGAGGCGCGGGCCGGCGGCCCGGGCGTTCACGGTGAGCCGGGAGGTGATGCCGTAGGCGCTCGCGCTGTCGTCGGCCAGCTCGACCAGGCGCACGCTCTTGACGTTCAGCTCGTCGCGAAGGATGCCCTCGAACGGGGCCAGGGCCGCCGTGTCGACTGTGACCACGGTCAGGGTGGCCAGCGGCAGGCGCACGCGCAGACCGGCCTGCTTGCGCAGCGACAGCACGGTGGAGCTGATGGTGCGCACCTGGTCCATCGCCGTGACCAAAACGGTGTCGGCAGGGAACAGATCGGCGTCGGGCCAGTCGGTCAGGTGCACGCTGCGACCGCCGGTGAGGCCCTGCCAGATGCGCTCGGTGACGAGCGGGAGCATCGGGGCGGCCACCCGGGTCACCGTTTCGAGCACGGTGTAGAGCGTGTCGAAGGCCTCGTTCGCGGTGGTCGAGGCCGTCGAGACCGAGACCCCGGCCCCGGCGCCGGCCCAGAACCGGTCTCGCGAGCGGCGCACGTACCAGTTGGTGAGCACGTCGGCGAAGTCCCGGAGCCGGGCGGTCGCCTGGGTGCTGTCGAGGGCCTCCAGGTCGGCCGTGACCTCCACGATCAGGTCGCGGGTCTTGGCCAGCAGGTAGCGGTCGAGCACGTCGGTGGAGTCGGTGCGCCAGGTGGCGTCGTAGCCCTTCTCACCGGACGCGTTGGCGTAGAGCGAGAAGAAGTACCAGGTGCTCCAGAGCGGGAGCATGACCTGGCGGGCACCCTCGCGGATGCCCTCCTCGGTGACGATCAGGTTGCCGCCGCGCAGCACGGAGGAGCTCATCAGGAACCAGCGCATGGCATCCGAACCGTCCCGATCGAACACCTCGTTCACATCGGGGTAGTTGCGCAGCGACTTGGACATCTTCTGCCCGTCGTTGCCGAGCACGATGCCGTGGCTGACCACGTTCTTGAAGGCGGGGCGGTCGAACAGGGCGGTGGAGAGCGTGTGCAGCATGTAGAACCAGCCGCGGGTCTGCCCGATGTACTCCACGATGAAGTCGGCCGGGTTGTGGCTGTCGAACCAGTCGGCGTTCTCGAACGGGTAGTGCACCTGCGCGAACGGCATCGACCCGGAGTCGAACCAGACGTCGAGCACATCCGTGATCCGCCGCATGGTGGACTGGCCCGTGGGGTCGTCGGGGTTCGGGCGGGTGAGCTCGTCGATGTAGGGGCGGTGCAGGTCGGTGGGGCGCACGCCGAAGTCGGCCTCGAGCTCGTCGAGGGAGCCGTAGACGTCGATGCGCGGGTAATCGGGGTTGTCGCTCTTCCAGACCGGGATCGGCGAGCCCCAGTACCGGTTGCGGCTGATCGACCAGTCGCGGGCGTTGCCGATCCACTTGCCGAACTGGCCGTCCTTGACGTTCTCCGGCACCCAGTTGATCTCCTGGTTGAGGTCCACCAGACGGCCACGGAAGTCGGTGACACGCACGAACCAGCTCGACACGGCCTTGTAGATCAGCGGGTTGCGGCAGCGCCAGCAGTGCGGGTAGGAGTGCTCGTAGCTGGCCTGTCGCAGCAGGCGGCCCTCGTTCTTGAGCAGCTGGGTGAGCGGCTTGTTCGCGTCGCTCCAGAGCTGGCCGGCGACCTCGGGCACGTCGGCGAGGAACTTGCCGCCCGCGTCGAGCGAGATGATCACCGGGATGCCGGCGGCCTCGCAGAGCTTCTGGTCCTCCTCGCCGTAGGCGGGCGCCTGGTGCACGATGCCGGTGCCGTCGGCGGTGGTGACGTAGTCGGCCACGACGATCGTCCAGGCGTTCTGGGTGCCCCAGACCGCGGTGTCGGCGTAGTAGTCGAAGAGGCGGTCGTAGCTGACGCCCTCGAGGGCGGTGCCGAGAACGGTGCGGGAGATCGCCGCGGTGGCGTCCGCCGCCGAGTCGTAGCCGAGGTCCTTGGCGTAGTTGCCGACCAGGTCGATCGCGATCAGGTATTCGGCGCCGAGAACCTCGGTGGAGGCGACGGATGCCGCGGCATCCGCCCCGGAAACGGCCTCCCGCAGCACGGTGGCGTCCGGGGTGCCGTTCGGCCCGGCCGGCACGACGGCGTAGATGATCTCGGGGCCCACGGCGAGCGCCAGGTTCGTCGGGAGCGTCCAGGGGGTGGTCGTCCAGGCCAGGGCGCGCACGGCGGTCAGCCCCAGGGCTTCGGCCTTGGCGCCGACCAGCGGGAACGTGACCGTGACGGTCTGGTCCTGGCGCATCTTGTAGACGTCGTCGTCCATGCGCAGTTCGTGGTTGGACAGCGGCGTCTGGTCGCGCCAGCAGTACGGCAGCACCCGGTAGCCCTCATAGGCCAGACCCTTGTCATGCAGCCGCTTGAAGGCCCAGATCACGGATTCCATGAAGGTGATGTCGAGCGTCTTGTAGTCGTTCTCGAAGTCGACCCAGCGCGCCTGGCGGGTGACGTACTCCTCCCAGACCTTGGTGTACTTGAGCACGGAGCTGCGGGCGACGGCGTTGAAGGCGCCGATGCCCATCTTCTCGATCTCGCTCTTGTCGGTGATGCCCAGCTCGCGTTCGGCTTCCAGTTCGGCCGGTAGGCCGTGGGTGTCCCAGCCGAAGCGGCGGTGCACCTGCTTGCCACGCATGGTCTGGAACCGCGGGAACAGGTCCTTCGCGTATCCGGTCAGCAGGTGGCCGTAGTGGGGCAGGCCGTTGGCGAACGGCGGGCCGTCGTAGAAGACCCACTCGGGGGCATCCGCCCGGTTGTCGATCGACGCCTGGAAGGTGCCGTCGTTCTTCCAGAACGCGAGCACGTCGGTTTCGATCTGGGGGAAGTTCGGCGAGGGCACGATGCCGCCGGGCTGGGCGGGGGAACCGGACTGCTGGCCTTTGGGGTACGTCATGTCTCTCCTGGACGAGTCGGGCAGGCTCTGTCGTTCACAGATCTGCCCCTGTTCCACGAGGACGCCGACTCCGAACGGGATTCGCCGCGGTACCACCTCGCTTGTCTCTCGAAGCCGAAGCCCTGGGAAACCGCTTGTTCTGAGGCTGTGACGGGCCCGACCCGTTCGGTTCTACTGGGAACCGCCGCGAAGCGGTTGCCGTTCTTCCGAAGACTCACCGGTGATGGCCGGATCACAGTCATACTGCTCTATTCTACCCTGCGTCCGGCCCCGGGTGTGCAGGGCGCGGTACCCCATGCAGACGGGCGCGATGGCCGCGCCGACGTAGGGTTCCAGCGCTCCGCGGGTGACCCCGGCACGCGCCCAGACCCCGGCGGCGGCGGCCGCGGCCCCGAGCACGGCCATCGCGAAGGCCCGGCTGGAGAGCTGGTCGGTCGTGCCGCCTCGCGCTCCGACGAAGCGGGTGACCAGGGTCACCTGGGCCATGAACCGGGACAGGGCGGATGCCTCCAGCTCGCCGGTCGTGCCCATCAGCTCGTACTGGGTGAGCGCCCAGGGCACCTGCCCCGGCCCGAACGCGGCAGAGACCTGCAGCAGCGCCCGCTCCACGGCATCCACGGCCTCCGCCGCCCCGGCTGCGGCGGCGGACTGGTCGAGGGCGGCCGGCAACGTCGCCAGGCCCGCGTCGACGTCGACCCAGAGCAGGTCACTCTTGGCCGTGAAGTAGTTGAAGAAGGTGGCCCGGCTGACGCCCGCGCGGCGGGTGATCTGAAGGATCGTGGTGCCCGCATACGTCTGCTCGAGGAAAAGCTCGGCGGACGCCTCCTCGAGCATCGCCCGCGAGGATCCGCGGGGCCGGCCGGCCCGCTTCGGTTCGGGATCAGGCATGCCGCTCCTGTGTTCTACGATGGGACAGGTCCATCTCGTTTGTGGACCGAGTCCAACAATTGCACACTCGGCCCATCGGGCGCCGCGGAAAGAGACCCACCATGCACACTTCGGGGCATACCCAGCGCGCATCGCGCACCCTGACCGGGCTGGTCGGCCTCGTCGCCACCGGCATCCTGCTCGCCGGCTGCGCCACTGCCGAGTCCCCTGAAGCCACCGAGCCCGTCTCCGGTGGCACGCTGACCTACGCGTCCGGCGACGCCGAGCCCACCTGCCTGGACCCGCACGTGGGCGGCAACTACCCGCAGGCCCTGGTCAGCACGCAGTACCTCGAGTCGCTCGTCTCCCGGGACGAGGACGGCACGATCATCCCCTGGCTGGCCGATTCTTGGACCGAGAGCGCCGACGGGCTGGCCTGGGACTTCACGCTCGCCGCCGACGTAAGCTTTACCGACGGCACCCCGCTCGACGCCGCCGCCGTGCAGGCGAACATCGCGCACATCCAGGACCCCGAGACGGGCTCGTCGACCGGCTACCTGGCCCTAGGTAAGGTCACCGGCACCGAGGCGGTCTCCACCAACGTCGTGCGCATCGTGCTGAGCGAACCCGACAGCGCCCTGCTCGAATCACTCTCCCAGCCGTGGTTGGCGATCGAATCTCCCACCGCGTTGGCCCGCAGCCAGGACGAGAACTGCGCCGCTCCGGTCGGGACCGGCCCGTTCCAGGTCGAGAAGTGGGTGCAGCAGGAATCGATCACCCTGGTGCGGAACAAGAACTACAGCTCCCCGCCCGAGGATGCCGAGCACACCGGGCCGGCCTACCTCGACTCCATCGTCTGGCGCTTCATCCCCGACTCCGCTTCCCGCTACGCGGCCCTGCAGTCCGGCGACGCCGACGTGATCGACAACATTCAGCCCGACACCATCGTGCAGGCCGAGAAGAGCGACACCATTGTGCACCTCGACGCCCCGCGCCCGGGCGCCTCGAACCGGATCGAGCTGAACTCCGGCCGCGCACCGTTCGACGACCCGCTCGTGCGGGAGGCGTTCATCCGCTCGGCGAACGTCGACGACGCCGTCACGAGCCTGTTCCAGGGCACGGCCGAACGCTCGTACTCCGCCCTCTCCAGCGCCGAACCGCTCGCCGTGTCGGGCCCCGACCTGTTCGACTACGACCCCGCGGCCGCCTCGGACCTGCTCGATTCCGCCGGCTGGACCGAGCGAGACTCGGACGGCTACCTGGTTAAGGACGGCGAGCGCCTCACGGTCGACTTCCCGGTGAGCACGAACCAGTCCATCCCGGCGGAGCAGTCCCTGTTCGAGCAGATCCAGGCCACCGCGAAAGAGACCGGCTTCGAGGTCGTGCTCAGCCCGATGGACCTCTCCAGCTGGTACACCGCGCTAGGCGAGAACGACTACGACGCCGTCAGCGCCCCGTACACGAAGGTCGGACCCGACGTTCTGCGCATCCTGTTCCACTCCGACGGCATCATCCCTGCACCCAGCGGCTACTTCGCCAATCACGCCCAGGTGAATGACCCGGCCATCGACGCCCTGCTCACCCAGGCCGGCCAGGTGACGGATGCCGAGGAACGCGCCGCCCTCTACGCCGACGCGCAGAACATGGTGCTCGAGGGCTTCTACATCCTGCCGCTCTTCGACCAGCAGAACCACTACCTGCTCGGCACCGACGTGGTGGGCGCGCGGGCGCTGCCGACCGTGTCGACGCCCACGTTCTACGATGCGTGGCTGAAGTAGGCCGCGCCGCGCCGGTCGTCCGGACGGCCCGGGTCGTCCTGGGCCGCCTGGGCGGCGCGGTCTTCGTGCTCTGGATGGTGGCCACGCTGACCTTCTTCGCTATCCGCCTGATCCCCGGCGACCCGGCCGAGGCCATCCTGGGTGGCCCCGGCTCGCAGACCTCTCCGGAGGCGCTCGCCGCGGTCCGGGCGGAATACGGGCTCGACCAGCCCGTGTTCGTGCAGTACCTGGCGCAACTGGCACGCCTGGCCACCGGGGACCTGGGCCGCTCGTACTCCCTGAACCAGGACGTCGCGCCGCTCCTGCTCGGCCAGCTCGGAGGCACCCTGTTGCTGGCCGTGCTCGCCCTCGCCGTGGCCTGGCTGCTCGCCCTCGGGCTGGCCACCTGGTCCACCCGCGGCGGGCGGTTCGCCTGGTACCTGGGGTCCGGGCTGGAGATCGTTGCCGCCGCGCTCCCCCACTTCTGGCTGGCGACGGTGCTGATCGTGCTGTTCAGCGTCTGGCTGGGCTGGCTGCCGCCGATCAGCACCTCCGGGGTGTCCGGGCTGGTGCTGCCGGTGCTGACCCTCGCCGTGCCTCTCGCCGGTTTCCTCGGCCAGATCATGCGGGAGTCGCTGCTCACGGCGCTGGAGTCCCCGTTCGTGCTCTCCGCCCGCGCCCGCGGCGAGGGCGAACGCGGGGTGCGCTGGGTGCACGTCATCCGGCACGCGTCGCTGCCGGCGATCAGCCTCTCCGGCTGGGCCTTCGGCTCCCTGATCAGCGGGGCCGTGGTGGTCGAGACCATTTTCGCCCGGCCGGGCCTGGGGCGCACGCTGCTGACCGCGGTGACCGTGCGCGACGTCCCGGTCGTGGTCGGCGCGGTGCTGATCGTGGCCGTCGGGTACATCCTGATGACCCTGCTCACCGACCTGGCCCAGCGCATGGCCGACCCTCGGCTGCGGGCGCGATGAGCGACCTCGAGATCCAGGCCGGGCTGGGCCGGGCGCCGCGAGCGCCCAGGACTGCGCGTGCGTCCCGCCGGTTCGGCGTGGCCGAGGTTCTGGCCGGCCTGTTCGCCCTGTTCCTGGTCACGGCGGCGCTGTTCCCCACGCTCGTGGCCCCCGGCGACCCGCTCGGGATCGACCCGCTGTCGGCGTCCCAGACCCCCTCACCCGCACACTGGTTCGGCACCGACGAATCCGGCCGGGACATATATACGCGGGTCAGCCACGGCACCGGCAGCTCCCTGCTGATCGGCACCCTCGCCACCCTGATCGGACTCGGCCTGGGACTCGTGCTCGGCACCCTGGCCGGCATGCTCGGCCCCGTCGTCGACTTCACCGTGAACCGGTTCCTCGAGGTGCTGTTCGCGTTTCCCGGGCTGCTGCTGGCCCTGCTCTTCATCCTGATCTTCGGGCCGGGCGTTGCCACGGCGACCGTCGCCGTGGGTCTGGCGACCGCGCCCGGCTATGCCCGCATCATCCGTGGCCAGCTGCTGTCCGTACGGTCCTCGGCCTTCGTCGAGGCGGCGACCGTGCTCGGGCGCAGCCCGGGGCAACTCCTGGTGCGGCACATCCTGCCCAACACCCTCGCTCCGCTGTTCGTGCTCGGCACGCTCGGCATCGGCCAGGCCATCGTCTGGGCGTCGGCGCTGAGCTACCTGGGCCTGGGCGCGGCGCCGCCCGCCGCGGAGTGGGGCGCGATGCTTTCCGCCGGGCGCACCTACATCGGGTCAGCCTGGTGGATGAGCTTCTTTCCCGGGCTATTCATCGTGCTGACGGCGGTATCGGCCACGGCGCTCGGCCGCGGCATCGAGCGACGGATGAGGCACGCATGAGCGGCGAGCTGGGCGTGGGCCTGGGCGGCCTGGGCTCTCCCGAGGCCGCGGGCGTGACCGACGCTACGGCGGTGCGAGTGCGGAACCTCGTGGTGGGCTTCGGGCCGCAGGGTGACGCCGACCCGGTGTTGAACGGAGTCTCGTTCGAGGTGGCCCCCGGCGAATGCCTGGCCATCGTGGGCGAGTCCGGCTCGGGCAAGAGCGTCACCGCGCGCAGCCTTCTCGGCCTGGCCGGTGACACGGCCTGGGTGCGCGCCGACGAGCTGAGCCTCGCGGGCTCCGATGTGCGCGGGCTCTCCGAGCAGCAATGGCGCCGACGGCGCGGCCGCGACGTCGGTCTGGTGCTGCAGGATGCCCTCGTGTCGCTGGACCCGCTGCGCCCGGTGGGCCGGGAGATCGCCGACTCGCTGCGGCTGCACACCCGCCTCGGCGCCGCCGCTCGGCACGCTCGGGTGCTCGAGGTGCTGCACCAGGTGGGTCTGCCCGACGCCGCCAACCAAATGCGGAAACGCTCCGGTGAGCTCTCCGGCGGCCAACGCCAACGGGCCCTGATCGCGGCCGCGATCGCGCTGGACCCGCCGTTGCTGATCGCCGACGAGCCTACGACGGCGCTCGACGTCACCGTGCAGGCGCAGATCCTGGAGCTGCTGGCGAGCCTGAAACGCGCCGGAACGGGCATCCTGCTGATCAGCCACGACCTGGCCGTCGTCGGCCGTATCGCCGACCGGATCGCCGTGCTGAGCGAGGGACGCATCGTGGAACAGGGACCGGCGCACGAGGTGCTGACCCGGCCGGAGCATCCGGTCACCCGGCAGATGCTCGCCGCGATCCCGGTCGACAAGCCGCGCGGGCTGCGGTTGAGCCCGCGGGCCGTGGCTCCGGTGTCACCTGCGTCCACTTCGTCGGCCTTCGCCTCGTCGGCCTTCGCTTCGCCTGCCCCGCCGGCCTTCGCCGACCATGCCGACCGCGCTGCTGACGGCGCTGCTGACCGCGCTGCTGACCGCGACATCGTGATGGAGGCCGCCGGACTGGTCAAGCGCTTCACCCGGCCCGACGGGAGCGAGCAGCTTGCGGTCGACGGGGTATCGTTCCGGCTCGAGCGCGGCACGACGCTCGGCATCGTGGGCGAATCCGGCTCCGGCAAGACCACGACGGCCCGCCTCGTGCTGGCGCTGACCCGGCCCGACGCCGGCGAGGTGCGGGTGCTCGGGCAGCCGTTCAGCGCCGCCGCGGAGAAGCAGCGCCGGCTCCTGCGACCCCGGCTCGGTGCGGTCTACCAGGATGCGCTCAGCTCCTTCGATCCCCGGCTGAGCGTCGAGCAGGTGCTGCGGGACGCGGTCGGCGGCGCGGCCGGGCGCGGCCGGCGCGGCGGCGCACCCGGCTCTGGAGACACCTCCGGCTTTGGCGGCTCTGCATCGACTGCCGCGTCGACTACCGCCTCAGCAACGACTACCGCCTCAGCAACGACTGCCGACCGGCTGCGCGTGCTGGAGCTGCTCGACGCGGTGGGTCTGCCGCCGGGGCTGCTGGGCCGCCGACCGCTCTCACTCTCCGGCGGGCAGCGGCAGCGGGTGAGCATCGCCCGAGCGCTGGCCTCCGACCCGCAGATCCTGATCTGCGACGAGCCCGTGTCCTCGCTCGACGTGACCGTGCAGGCCCAGGTGCTCGACCTGCTCGACGATCTGCAGCGCGAGCTGGGCCTCAGCCTGCTGTTCATCTCCCACGACCTCGGGGTGATCCAGCACGTGAGCGACCAGGTCGCCGTGATGCTGGATGGCCGCATCGTCGAGACCGGTGCCGCGGCCCGGGTCTTTTCCGCCCCGCAGCATCCGTACACGCAGGCCCTGCTCGGCGCGGTCCCCCGGCTCGGATTCTGACCCTGGGGCGACTCCGTCCCGAACGAATTCGACGGAGATTCTGCCCGAAACGTCCCGTTCGGGCCTGAAAACCGGCTCCCAGAGCAAAATCTCCGTCGAATTGGTGGGGCAATCGCCTGAATCGACCGCCACCTGACGGGGGCTCACCCTCCTAGTCGGCGTGCGGCACCATCGGCGGCTCGGCTTCGCCGCGCCACGCCTCGATGCCCTCCCTGATCGCGAACCCGGCGATCACGAGGGCGGCGAGCGAGTCCGCCCAGGCCCAGCCGAGGAGCGCGTTGGCCGCCAACCCGAGCAGCATCGACCCGGACAGCCACGCGCAGAGCAGCAACTGCCGGGCGTCGGCGATCACGCTGGCACTGCCGAGCTCCGCGCCGGTCCGGCGCTCCACGCCGGCCACCCCAGGCATGATCACAAGACTCAGGCACGCGATGACGATGCCCAGCGGGCTGGGCGCGGCCTCGACGACGCCGGCGAAGCTCAGACCGGCGGCCAGGATCACGTACCCGGCGAGGGTGAAGAACGCGATCGCGATGGCGCGGAGGGCCGGTTTCTGCCAGCGCTCAGGATCGCGCCGGGAGAACTGCCACGCGATGACCGCGGCGGAGAGCACCTCGATGACGGAGTCCAGGCCGAAGGCGATCAGGGCGGTCGAGGATGCCGCGGCGCCCGCCACGATCGAGGCGACGGCCTCGAGCACGTTGTAGCCGATCGTGAAACCCACGATCCAGCGCACCGTGCGGTGCAGCACCGTGCGACGGGCCTCGGACAGTGTTCCCGGGTCATCCATGGCGCCCCTTCCCGTTTCAATCCTGCCACTCACGGCGAGTCCCAGACGGGCGCTGCAGGCCCGGTGACGGCCCGAGTCGGCGGACGACGGGGCATCCGGTAAGTTGGATAAGGCCCAATACTCAGGCACTTCACCAACGACACGGTGCCGCACAGATCGAATCGGAGAAACATGACCGCCGCCAACGTTCCGGAAAAACCGGCCCTTGAAGGCCTCGAAACCAAGTGGGGCGGCTCGTGGGAAGAGGCCGGCACCTACCGTTTCGACCGTGACTCGGCCACGCGGGAGAGTATCTTCTCCATCGATACCCCGCCGCCGACCGCCTCCGGCTCCCTGCACATCGGCCACGTCTTCTCCTACACCCACACGGATGTCATCGCCCGCTTCCAGCGAATGCGCGGCAAGAGCGTCTTCTACCCGATGGGTTGGGACGACAACGGCCTGCCCACCGAGCGGCGCGTGCAAAACTACTACGGCGTGCGCTGCGATCCGTCGCTGCCCTACACCACCGGATTCACCGCCCCGTTCGAGGGCGGAGACGGCAAAAGCACCAAGGCCGCCGACCAGTTGCCGATCAGCCGCCGCAACTTCATCGAGCTGTGCGAGCGCCTCACCATCGAGGACGAAAAGCAGTTCGAGGCCGTTTGGCGCATGCTGGGCCTGAGCGTCGACTGGACCCAGACCTACCGCACCATCGGCAATGACTCGCTGGTCACCTCCCAGTCCGCCTTCATCGGCAACGTCGAGCGCGGCGAGGCCTACCAGGCCATGGCCCCCACCCTCTGGGACGTCACCTTCCGCACCGCGGTCGCCCAGGCCGAGCTCGAAGACAAGGAGATGCCGGCGTTCTACCACCGGGTTGCCTTCGCCAAGCCCGATGGCGGCGCCATCGAGATCGAGACCACCCGCCCGGAACTGCTGCCGGCCTGTGTGGCGCTGGTGGCGCATCCGGACGACGAGCGCTACCAGGCGCTGTTCGGCACGACCGTGCGCACTCCCCTCTTCGACGTGGAGGTGCCGATCCTGGCCCACCACCTCGCGCAGAAGGACAAGGGCAGTGGCATCGCCATGATCTGCACGTTCGGCGACGTCACCGATGTGATCTGGTGGCGTGAACTCGACCTGCCGAACCGCGCCATCATGGGCTTTGACGGCCGCATCATCGCCGAGGCGCCCGAGGCGATCACGAGCGAGGCCGGACAGGCCGCGTACGCGCAGCTGGCCGGCAAGACCGTCTTCTCCGCCAAGGCAGCCGTGGTCGACCTGCTCCGCCTCGGCGGCGACCTGATCGGCGAGCCCCGCGCGATCGTGCACCCGGTCAAGTTCTTCGAGAAGGGCGACAAACCGCTCGAGATCGTGTCGACCCGTCAGTGGTATATCCGCAACGGCGCTCGGGACGAGAAGCTGCGCGCCCGCCTGATCACGCACGGAACCGACCTGCAGTGGCACCCGGAGTTCATGCGCGTGCGGTACGACAACTGGGTCAACGGCCTCACCGGCGACTGGCTCGTCTCTCGCCAGCGCTTTTTCGGCGTTCCGCTGCCGATCTGGTACCCGCTGGATGTCGACGCGAACCCGCTCTTCGACCAGCCCATCGTCGCCACCCGCGAGATGCTCCCGGTCGACCCGTCCTCCGACACCGCCCCGGGCTTCGCCGCCGAGCAGCGCGGCCAGGCGAACGGCTTCGTCGGAGAGGTCGACGTGATGGACACCTGGGCGACCTCCTCCCTGACCCCGCAGCTGGCGGGCGGCTGGGAGCGCGATCCCGCACTGTTCGATCTCGTCTACCCGTACTCGCTGCGCCCGCAGGGCCAGGACATCATCCGCACCTGGCTGTTCTCCACCCTGCTGCGCTCCGAGCTGGAACACGGCGTCTCGCCGTGGCAGCACGCAGCTCTGTCCGGCTTCATCGTCGACCCCGACCGGAAGAAGATGTCCAAGTCCAAGGGCAATGTGGTCACCCCGGCGGACATGCTCGAGCAGCACGGTTCGGATGCCGTGCGCTACTGGGCCGCGTCATCACGCCTCGGCACCGACGCCGCCTTCGACCCCAAGAACCCGACCCAGATCAAAATCGGCCGTCGCCTGGCGATCAAGATCCTGAACGCGTCAAAGTTCATCCTCTCCTTCGACGGCGCCGCCGACGCCCCCGTGACCGAGCCGCTCGACCAGAGCATGCTCGCTCGGCTCAGCGTCGTCGTCGGCCACGCCACCGCCGCGATCGAGGGCTACGACCACGCCCGTGCGCTGGAACTCACCGAGAGCTTCTTCTGGACGTTCTGCGACGACTACCTCGAACTGGTCAAAGAGCGCGCGTACGGCGACGCGGGAGCCGGCCAGGCGTCGGCCGTCGCCGCCCTGCGCACCGCCCTGGCCACCCAGCTGCGCCTCTTCGCCCCGTTCGTGCCGTTCGCGACCGAGGAAGCCTGGTCCTGGTCCAACGAGGGGTCCATCCACCGAACCTTCTGGCCCGTTCAGACCGAGCTCGGCGGAGGGCAGGGCGGCAACGTGGCCCTGCTGGACCTGTCCAGCCGGGCGCTCACCGGCATCCGCCGCGCGAAAACGGATGCCAAGGCATCCCAGAAATCCGCCGTTGTTTCTGCTGTAATTAGCGGTACGGCTGCAGAGATTGCCCTGCTCAGGCAGGCTGCAGTTGATCTGAGGGCCGTTGGCCGCATCTCGGAGTTGGTTTTTATTGAGGGCAGCGAATTGGCTGTCACTGACATCGTGCTCGCCACGGTGCTGGAGAACTAGGAGAACCGGATGTCAATCAAGGTACGCGCGCTCGGCGATAAGGACTTCTTCTCATGGCTGGGACTCTTCGAGGGCTACAGCGAGTTCTACAAGAGCGATCTGACTGATCAGAAAGCGCTCCAGGTCTGGAGCTGGATCATCGACAAGAACGAGTCTCTCGCCGGTGCCGTGGCTGTCGACGAGGACGGCGAGTTCGTCGGCTTCGCCCATTACCGCGAGGTCCCGAGCACCCTGACCGCCACCCGCGGACTGTTCCTGGACGACCTGTTCGTGTCGCCGGACTCCCGCAGCACAGGCGTCGGCCGCGCCCTGATCGAGTTCGCCAAGGAGTACGCCGCGGCGCACCGTCTCACGACCGTGCAGTGGCTGACGGCCGCCGACAACGAGACCGCACAGCGCCTGTACGACGATCTGGCCACCCGTACGGACTGGGTCACCTACGAGATCGAGCTGTAAGTGAAGATGGGAACCCGCTGGCCTCTGGGTCACCCGGCGCCGGCCGGGCTACCTCACGTGGTGGAGATCGCCATCCGTGCGGTCGAAGAGGACCTCACCGCGCTGGCGGAGGACTCCAGCGCCTGGCGCTGGACACTGACCTGGCTCGAGGGCAGCCCTGTGCTCGAGCTCGACGACGGCACGATCATCCGCTATGACCCAGGCGAGGACAGTGCCACGATCACGCAGCCGTCGATCGTGCTCGACGACGAGGACGACTGGATCTAACCTCAGCTGACCGGCATCCCGCGGGGCCACTCCGCACCCCGTGGTCGTGCGTCAGCGTGAGAGTCGGTCGGCGCCCGCTGCCTCCGATGACAGGGACTGCTCCCAGCGGAACAGGGCGGCAAGCCCCAGCCCGCCGGCGATGCTGACCGCAGCGAGGGCGGCGTCCCCCGGTGTTGCCGCGGCGCGACACTGCTGCAGCAGCCTCAGCACCAGCAGGGCTCCACTGGCGCCGAACGGATGCCCGAGGGCGAGCGCCCCACCCTCGCGGTTGGCGTGCTCCTCAGGAACGCCGAGCAGATCGAGGGATGCAAGCACCTGCGCCGCGAACGCCTCGTTGAACTCGATCCGAGCCAGGTCGGCCCCGGTCAGGCCCTGCCGAAGCAGCACGAGGCGCGCGGCCTCGGCGCCGCCAATACCGAGGAAGTTCGGGTCCGTGCCGGTGACCGCGGCGTCGACGAGGGACAACCACCCGGTCAGTCCGAGTTCGCGCGCCCGCCGGCGGCTGGTGACCAGGACCACGACGGCGCCATCGGCATCCGCGCAGGAGTTGCCGGCGGTGACCGTTCCTCCCGGCCGGAAGACCGGCGAGAACCGGGCCAGCAGGGCCTTAGTCAGACCCGGGCGAGGCCCCTCGTCGACGAAGACCGGGCCGGCCTCTGTCGGCAGCGGCACGATGTCGGGCGCCGGCACGGCGGCAGCCGTGACGGCCAGCCGGTGACTGCGGAGGGCGAAGGCGTCCTGCCGCTGCCGGGAGATGCCGTAGCGGTCGGCCACGTTCTCGGCGGCGACGCCCATGTCGGGGTCGCCGACCGAATCGGGGGCGAAACGCACGCGATCGAAGAAGTCCGGCCGCCCGGGGCCCGAGGTGAGCCGGTGCGCGCGCAGCGGGGCCGTGCTGCAACTCTCGACTCCCCCGGCGAGGTAGAGGTCGCCGGCGCCGGCGGCAACCAACCGGCAGGCCAGCACGATGGCCTCAAGGCCGGAGCCGCACTGCCGGTCGATCGTGAGGCCGGGGACGGAATCCGGCAGACCGGCCGTCAGCGCGGCCAGGCGGGCCACGTTGCCGCCGCCGCCCACCGCGTTGCCGATGATGACATCGTCGATGGCAGCCGGGGACACCTCGCCGCCGGACACCACGGCGTTCAGCACGGGGGCCAGCAGGTCTTCGGCACGGGTGTGCGCGAACACCCCGTTGCGGCGGCCGAAGGCGGTGCGGCGGGCAAGCACGATCACGGGTTCCCGGGCAGCGTCGTTTGGCGGGCCAGCGGGCGAATCGGCGCTGTCGGCGCTGGGAGCAGTGGAGCCGTCGGCGCCGACCGCGTCCGGCCGGACTGGGTCAGCGCAGAGGGCGCACACGACGGTCACCCTTCTCGATCCAGCGGCGCAGCATCACCCGGCTGAGTTTACCGGCCGAGGTGAGCGGCAGCTCCGTCAGGGCGTAGTAGGCCCGGGGCCGGTGGGGCGCGGCGAGCAGAGCCGCGGCGCGCGACCGGATGCGCGCGGCATCCGTCTCGGAGCCGGCGATCACGGCGGCCACCACGCGGGTTCCACGCACGGGGTCCGGCAGACCGGTGACGAGGGCCGACTCCACGCCGGGAAGGCCGCGCAAGGCCGCTTCGACCTGCTGCGGGTAGACGTTGTGCCCGGACGTGACGATGAGGTCGGCGCGGCGGCCGAGGTGGTGCAGCACCGCAGCCCGGTCGAGGAAGCCGATGTCGCCGACCGTGCACCAGTCGACCTCGCGGCGGAACGCCTCGCCGTCGTCGCCCCAGGCGTACCCGCCTCCCACCAGAAGGCTGCGCACGAAGATGGTGCCCGGGGTGCCGGTCGGCAGGGCGCGTCCCGCGTCGTCCTGGATGCGCACCTCCACGCCGGGCAGAGCCCGCCCGACGGCGGTCGCCGAGATCGGCGCCACCTCGCCGGGACGCAGCACGGACCCCGTCACGAAGCTCAGTTCGGCTGCCCCGTAGTACTCGAACACGCTGGCGTCCGGCGCCCAGAGGCGCAGCATCGACAGGGTTCCCGGGTCGAGTTTGGCCCCCGCACTCACGATGGCGGTGAGCCTCCTGCCGGTGGGTGGCGTGACGTCCGTGCCGACGGCCAGCGCGTGCGCGGCGATCACACGCAGCACGGTCGGCGCCGCCACGATCCGGGTGATCTGCTCGACAGCGACACAGGCGACAGCGTCGGCGGCGGAGAAGCGGGGCAGAGCGAAAAAGGCGGAGCCGGTATGCAGCGATTCGGCGAGAGCGTAGAGGCTGAGGCTGGCGGAGAGCGGGCCGGGCGCCAGTGTTCGGTCGTGCCGAGTCAGGCCGAAGAACTCGGTGCCCAGCGCGAACGAGCGCTGCCAGGAGGCTCGGCTGCGCGTGAACGCCTTGGGCACGGAGGTCGTGCCGGAGGTGAACCCGTAGAGGAAGTCCCTGTCGGGGGGACCGTCGCGCAACTCCGTGCCGAGCAGGGGCGCGCCGGCGGCGACCCGTCCGTCCAACCCGGCGATCCTCGCCAGGCGTTCCTCGACCACCCTGCGCTGCGCCTCCGGCCAGTCAGGGTTCTGAATCGCAGAGCAGCGGCCTTCGGCGACGCCGGCGGCGAAGGCAACGGCGAACGCGGTGCCGTGGGGCAGGCAGACGGTGGAGATCCGGGGCGTCGCGGGCAGGAGCGCCGCCGCCGCATCGCGGAGCTCGGCGAAGCTGATTCGGTCGGCGCCGACCGAGACGGCGGTGGCGTCGGGCTGAACCTGGGCCCAGTGTTGGAGTCGGTCGAGGAACGGCACGGGCTACTTCCTGGCCACGATCTCGCCGTGTGGGATACCGAACCAGCCATCGGGGTCGCCGGCCCATTGCAGCCACGCGGCCTGCATCATCCGAAGGTCGGCCAGGTCGGCCGCGCCCACCTCGATGGCGTGTGCGGCGAAGTCGGATTCGATCACCCGCTCGGCCCAGGACCGCCCCCACCACTCGCGTTCGACATCCGAGGCGAAGCACCAAAGGGATGCCGAACTCGCCACGTCGGTGAACCCGGCCTGGCGCGCCCAGGCTTTGAGCGCCCGCCCGGCGTCGGGGTCGCCGCCGTTCCAGTACTGCACGTCGCGGAAGGCGCTCTCCCACAGCTGCAGGCCCTGAAGCTTCGGGTAGTACATCACTCCCCCGGAATCGACGTCGCGGGCGGCGAGGATCCCGCCCGGTCTCAGCACGCGCTGGAACTCCCGCAGCGCGGCGACGGGGTTGGCGAGGTGCTGGAGCACCTGGTGCGCGTGCACGATGTCGAAGCTCGCATCGGCGAAGCCGAGCGCGTAGGCGTCACCCACCTGGAACGACACGTTCCGCACCCCCTCATCGAAGGCCAGCCCGGCTGCGCGCCGCACGATCTGCTCCGACGCATCGATGCCGGTGACCTGACCGGGATACAGCCGGCGTGCCAGGTCGACCGTGACCGTGCCCTGACCGCAGCCCACGTCGAGCAGGGTCAGCCCGGCATCCAGGTGCGGGATCAGGTAGGCCGCCGAGTTGGCCACCGTGCGCCAGGTATGCGAGCGCAGCACGCTCTCGTGATGCCCGTGCGTGTACTGCTCCCGGGGCGCGGTCTCGGGGCGTGCCGGCTCGTCGATCATGAACCGATCCTAGGCGTGCGGGGGAGTACTCCGACAGACGAAATGTTGATGTGACCGGGGATGTGACAGGGTGAAGAAATGAACCCCTTCGCCAGCATCAGCACGCTTCCGTTCGAGCTGCCTCCGTTCGCGCTGATTGCGGAGGAGCACTACCGGCCGGCGTTCCTGGACGGTATGTCCGAGCAGTTGGCCGAGATTGCGGCGATCTGCGCGAGCGCGGATGCCCCCACCTTCGACAACACGATGGTCCCGCTCGAGCGCAGCGGGCCGTTGCTGACCCGGGTGGCCGAGGTGTTCTTCAACCGGAGTTCGTCGGACTCCAGCGACTTCACCAACGCACTCGAGGCGGAACTGGCCCCGCTCCTCGCAGCGCACGCGGACGCCATCCGTCTGGACCCTGGCCTGTTCACCCGGATCGCCGCTCTGCAGGAGCAGCGGGATCGATTGGACCTGGAGCCGGAGGAACGCTACCTGATCGAGCGGTACTTCACCGAATTCACGCTCGCGGGCGCGGGCCTCGACAACGACGACAAGGCCCGGCTGCGTGATTACAACAAGCGGCTCTCCACGGTCACCACCCGGTTCGAGAAGAACCTGCTCGCCGACACCAACGACCTGGCACTCGTGCTCGACGACGTGAGCGAGCTGGATGGCCTCACCCCCGGTCAGATCTCCGCCGCAGCCGAGGCCGCCCACGAGCGCGGCCTGACCGGCCGTTACGTGATCACTCTGGTGCTGCCTACCTCGCACCCCTACCTGGCACAGCTGACGAACCGCGGTGTGCGGGAGCGGCTGCTGGCCGCCTCCCGGTCACGGGGCATCCGCGGCGGGCAGTTTGACAACCGCGCCCTCGTGCTGGAGATCTCCC
This sequence comes from Cryobacterium sp. TMT2-18-2, assembly GCF_004402245.1. Classification (NCBI taxonomy): domain Bacteria; kingdom Bacillati; phylum Actinomycetota; class Actinomycetes; order Micrococcales; family Microbacteriaceae; genus Cryobacterium; species Cryobacterium sp. TMT2-18-2. Next base: position 44,762 of record NZ_SOFU01000032.1, on the reverse strand, counting down.
GGCTGCGTGCCGAGCGGGCCCGGCTGCTCGGATTCGACAGCCACGCGGCCGGCGTGACCGCGGACCAGACGGCGAAGACCCCGGAGGCGGTCGCCGACATGCTCGGGCGCCTCGCGCCGGCGGCAGCCCGCAATGCGCGCGCCGAGCAGGCCGACCTGCAGGCGCAGATCGATGCGGACGGCGGGGCCTTCGAGCTCGCCGCCTGGGACTGGGCCTTCTACACGGAGAGGGTGCGACGGGCCCGCTACGACGTGGACACCGCGGCCATGCGCCCCTACTTCGAGTTCGAACGGGTGCTGCAGGACGGCGTGTTCTACGCGGCCAATCGGCTCTACGGCGTCACCTTCACCGAGCAACCCGACCTCGTCGCCTGGCACCCCGGCGCGCGTGTGTTCGAGGTCACCGAGGCCGACGGCTCCCCCGTGGGCCTGTACATCATCGACGTCTACACCCGCGACTCCAAGCGGGGCGGCGCCTGGATGAACGCCCTGGGCTCCCAGTCGACGCTGATAGGCACCCCCACGATCGTCTGCAACAACCTGAACGTGCCCCGGCCGGCGACGGGCGAGCCCACGCTGCTCAGTTTCGACGAGGTCGTCACCCTGTTCCACGAGTTCGGGCACGCCCTGCACGGCCTGTTCGCGCGGGTCACCTACCCGAAATTCGCCGGCACCAATGTGTACCGCGACTTCGTGGAGTTCCCCAGCCAGGTCAACGAGATGTGGATGCTGTGGCCCGACGTGCTCGCGAACTATGCCCGTCACCACGAGACCGGGGAGCCCATGCCCCAGGACCTCGTCGACCGCATCCACGCCTCGTCCACCTTCAACGAGGGCTTCTTCACCAGCGAGTACCTTGCGGCGGCCCTGCTCGACCAGGCCTGGCACCGCATCGGAGCCGACGACAGGGTGACGGATGTCGCCGCGTTCGAGGCATCCGCCCTCGCCGCCGTGGGGCTCGACAATCCGGCCGTGCCGACCCGCTATTCCAGCACCTACTTCGCGCACACCTTCGCCGGCGGCTACGACGCCGGCTACTACTCCTACATCTGGAGCGAGGTGCTGGACGCCGACACCGGCGAGTGGTTCGCAGAGAACGGCGGGCTCACCCGGGCCAACGGAGACCGTTTCCGGTCGCGGCTGCTGGGCGTGGGCGGCAGCACCGACCCGCTCGCCGCCTACCGCCATTTCCGCGGCCGTGACGCCGACATTCAGCCGCTGCTCGACCGTCGCGGCCTGAACTAGCACCGTCCGGCGTTGCCCGGCGTTGCCCGGCGCCCTAACGCCCCGCCCCTGAACCAATTCGACGGAGATTTTACGGAAACAGGCCGCTTTCGGCCCGTGTGGGCCTGATTTCGCCAAAATCTCCGTCGAATTCGTTAGGGGGCAGCGACGGCAGTTGGGTGAGAGCGGCCGGAGGGCATCCAGCCGGGCCAGAGCATGACCACGCCGCCGATGACCAGCACCCCGAACGCGGAGCCGATGCCCAACACCGAAACGCCCGACACGGTGACCAGGACGAGGCAGGCCGCCCCGGAGGCAGCCGTGGCGATCCACCGCTTCAGGCCGTCAGGATGCGCGTCGGGGCCGGCCATCGGCGCGGTCGTGATTGCCGTCAGGTTGATGCCGAGCGCGCCGACGACCGATCCGAACGCGTTCGCCGGACCGGAGCCGACCAGATCGCGCAGGGCAGAGGCTGGTAGCCGAACGTCGATGATCGCGGCCCCGACCATGGTCGCCGGCACCATCCACGCGCGCGCCAGCTTGAACACGGCGAGCCAGACCAGAACAACCGGCACCGCGAGCAGCGGCTGCTACACGGCTGCCGTCACCGGGGCCGGGCAGATCGGGAACAGGATGCCGGCGAGCATCGCACTGGCGATCGGCTTCGGGATACAGCACGCCGTCGATGCCGACCAGCAGGCAGTGCGCCAACAGGACGGATGCCGCCTGCGAATCGGACGCGCCCACGGCCTGCAGCCCGGCGATGACGAGCACGAATGAACCCGCGAATCCGGTGACCGCCGCAACGACGCCGACGAAGGCGGGCTGGTACACGGCGGCCCCCGGGCTCGGTTCGGTCGGGTGCCGAAGCGGGGTGAGGCCGGGCGCTGAACCTAGGCGGACTTGTCGACGCGACGGGCCTTGTGCAGCACGATCGTGGGCTCGGCGTTATCGAGCACGGCGGCCCGGGTGACCACGACACGCGCCACCTCGGAGCTCGACGGCACCTCGAACATGATCGGTCCGAGCACCTCTTCCATGATCGCTCGTAGGCCGCGCGCACCGGTCTTGCGCAGGACCGCGAGGTCGGCGATGGCCTCCAGCGCCGGCTGTTCGAACTCGAGCTCGACGCCGTCGAGCTGGAACATACGCTGGTACTGCCGCACGAGGGCATTCTTCGGGACGGTCAAAATCTGCATCAGGGCCACTTGGTCGAGCTGGGTGACGGTGGTGACCACGGGCAGACGGCCGATGAACTCGGGGATCAGGCCGAATTTGTGCAGGTCTTCGGGGAGCACCTCACTGAACAGGTTGACGTCGTCGCCCTTGCTGTGCAGCGGCGCGCCGAACCCGATGCCCTTCTTGCCGGCCCGGGTCGAAATGATGTCGTCCAGGCCCGCGAACGCGCCGGCCACGATGAACAGCACATTCGTGGTGTCAATCTGAATGAATTCCTGGTGCGGATGCTTGCGCCCACCCTGCGGCGGAACCGAGGCCACGGTGCCCTCGAGAATCTTCAGCAGGGCCTGCTGCACACCCTCGCCGGACACGTCGCGGGTGATCGAGGGGTTCTCGGCCTTGCGTGCGATCTTGTCGATCTCGTCGATGTAGATGATGCCGGTCTCGGCGCGCTTGACGTCGTAGTCGGCGGCCTGGATCAGCTTGAGAAGAATGTTCTCCACGTCTTCACCGACATAGCCGGCCTCGGTGAGGGCCGTCGCATCCGCCACGGCGAAGGGAACGTTGAGGCGTTTTGCCAGCGTCTGGGCGAGGTAGGTCTTGCCGCAGCCGGTAGGGCCGATCAGCAGAATGTTGGACTTGGCGATTTCCACGTCGTCGTGGATGGCGTCGGCGGCGGTGAGGGTGGCGCGGGAGCGTACGCGCTTGTAATGGTTGTAGACGGCAACGGCGAGGGCGCGCTTGGCGGCTTCCTGCCCGATGACGTATTCCTCGAGGAAGCCAAAGATCTCCTTCGGCTTGGGCAGTTCGAATTCGCCGGCACCGTCTTCAGCGGTGGCTTCGGCCAAACGCTCCTCGATGATCTCGTTGCACAACTCGACGCACTCGTCACAGATGTAGACACCGGGGCCCGCAATGAGCTGCTGCACCTGCTTCTGGCTCTTTCCGCAGAAAGAGCACTTCAACAGGTCAGCGCTTTCGCCTATTCGGGCCATCCGTCAGCCTCCTCCATTGATAACTGCATCGAGCCTAGCCTGTGCCTGTGCGGCACGGGTGCAGGCTGACCGCATCTGTCGAATAACGTTCAAGCACCGTTGTGCCCGATCTCCCCGATATGCGAAACGCGACGGATGCCCGGCTCCGTCGAGCCCGGACATCCGTCGCGTTCACGGTTTCGCTCTACTACTTGACGAGCGTGGGCACGTTTTTGCGGCTGGTCAGGATCTGGTCGATCAGGCCGTACTCGAGGGCCTCGGCCGAGCCGAGGATCTTGTCACGGTCGATGTCCTTGTGAACCTGCTCCGCGCTGCGGTTGGAGTGGTGAGCGATGGTGAATTCGAGCCACTCCCGCATCCGCTGAATCTCGGCTGCCTGGATCTCGATGTCGGAGGCCTGACCGCCGCCCTGTCCGCCGGCCGAGGGCTGGTGGATGAGGATGCGGGCGTTGGGAAGGGCGAGGCGCTTCCCGGGGGTGCCGCCGGCAAGCAGCACGGCGGCAGCGGATGCCGCCTGGCCGAGGCAGACCGTCTGGATGTGCGGACGAATGTACTGCATCGTGTCGTAGATCGCCGTCATCGCGGTGAAGGAGCCACCCGGTGAGTTGATATACATCACGATGTCCCGGTCCGGGTCCTGGCTCTCGAGCACCAGGAGCTGGGCCATGACGTCATCGGCGGACGCGTCGTCCACCTGCACGCCGAGGAAGATGATGCGGTCCTCGAAGAGCTTCGCGTAGGGGTCCTGGCGCTTGTAGCCGTAGGCCGTGCGCTCTTCGAACGTGGGAAGGATGTATCGGGCCTCGGGTGCCTGCGGAGCGCGGCCCCCGGCCTGCTGACCAAAATTCGTGAATTCCATGTCGTCTCGCCCGTCCTACTTCTTGTTCACTGAGTCGTCGGTGCCGCCGCCGCCGACCACTTCCGACGCGGAGCCGCGCAGGTGGTCGACAAAACCATAGGCCACGGCCTCGTGAGCGGTGAACCAGTTGTCGCGGTCGTTGTCGATGAGGATCTGCTCGACCGATTTGCCGGTCTGCTCTGCCGTGAGTTCGGCCATCCGCTTCTTCATATCCAGGATGACCTTCGCCTGCGTCTGGATGTCGGCGGCCGTGCCACCGAATCCGCCGGACGGCTGGTGCAACAGGACCCGGGCGTTGGGGGTGATGTACCGCTTGCCCTTCGTTCCAGAGGACAACAGGAACTGCCCCATCGAGGCCGCGAGTCCGATGCCGACGGTGACGATGTCGTTCGGAACGAACCTCATCGTGTCGTAAATGGCCATGCCCGCCGTGATTGAGCCGCCGGGAGAGTTGATGTACAGGAAGATATCCCGCTCCGAGTCCTCTGCGGCCAGCAGCAGGATTTTGGCACAAATCTCGTTGGCGTTCTCATCCCGGACCTCTGAACCCAGCCAGATGATGCGGTCTTTCAGCAGTCGGTCAAAAACGCCCGGTGTAGGTGTCATATCGGCCATGTCGCGCTCCGTTTCACTTGTCGCTTCAGATTGAATCTATAGGAGCCGACGCTCCGGAACGGCTGTGTTCGCCCTCGGCAGATAACGCGCCGGCCACGCATCCGTCGCTCCGAACCAATTCGACGGATATTTTGCTCTCCTGACCCCGAAAACCGTGAATAACGGCCCTGAACCCGAAAAATTCCGTCGAATTGGTCCAGGTCGGGAGGGGTCAAGCCAGGGACGGGGTCGTGGGCGGGGTGGGGGCGGCAGGGCACAAACGCGGAACGGGCCGGATGCCTGTGACATCCGACCCGTACGCCCGCGTGAGCGATTGTCGTGCTACTTCTTGGCGGCGGCCTTCTTCTTCGCCGCGGCGGCCTTGGCCTTGGCTGCCTTCGCTGCCGTGACCTTGGCGGCCTTGATGGCCTCGACCTCGACCTCGGCGTCGACCTCGACCTCGGCGGCGTCGGAGTCGTCCTCCTCGATCTCCTCGTCCTCGTCCTCGGCGTCGCCGGACGCCTCGTCGGCGACCGCGACGAACTCGGACAGGTCGACGGCGTTGCCGTTGGAGTCAACGACCTCGGCCTTGCCCAGTGCGATGGCGAGGGCCTTGTTGCGGGCAACCTCGGCCACCATCGACGGGATCTGACCGTTGCCGCTCAGCGCCTGGACGAATTCGCTCGGGTCCATGCCGTACTGGGCTGCGCCCTGGATCAGGTACTGAGTGAGCTCGTCCTGGCTGACCTGAACCTTCTCGGCCTCGGCGATGGTGTCGAGCAGGATCTGCTGACGGAAGGTCTTCTCGCTGGCCTCGGTGACCTCGGCGCGGTGCTCGGCGTCTTCGAGGCGGTTCTCGCCCTCGAGGTGGCGACGAACCTCGTCCTCGATGATCGCAGTCGGAATCGGAACCTCGACCGACTCGAGCAGCTGCTCGACGAGCTTCTCGCGGGCCTGGGTGCCCTGGCCGAAGACCTTGGAGCGCTCGACCTGGCCCTTGAGGCTCTCGGTCAGTTCGGCGATGGTGTCGAACTCGCTGGCGATCTGCGCGAAGTCGTCGTCGGCGGTCGGAAGCTCGCGCTCCTTGACGGCGCCGACGGTGACGGTGATCTCGGCAGTCTCGCCCTCGTGGTCCCCACCCATGAGGTTGGAGTTGAAGGTGGTGGTCTCACCGGCGCTGAGGGAGTCGAGCGCCTCGTCGATGCCGTCGATGAGGTCGCCGGAGCCGACCTCGTAGGAGATGCCGGTGGCGTTGTCGACCTCGACGCTGTTGATGGCGGCGATCAGGTCGATCTGCACGAAGTCGCCCGTGGTGGCGGGGCGATCGACGGTGACGAGCGTGCCGAAGCGGCTGCGCAGGTTGTCGAGTTCCTCGGCGACCTCTTCATCGGACACCTCGACGGCGTCGACGGTGAGCTTCAGCCCGGAGTAGTTCGGCAGGTCGATCTCGGGGCGCACGTCGACCTCGATGGCCAGTTCCAGGTCTCCGGAGAAGTCCTTGTCGCTGGGCCAGGCGACGATGTCTGCCTCGGGGCGACCCAGGGGGCGCAGCTTGTGCTCGGTCACGGCCGAGCGGTAGAAACCGTCGAGGCTCTCGTTGACCGCATGCTCGAGCACGGCGGACTTGCCGACCCGCTGGTCGATGATGGCCGGCGGGACCTTGCCCTTGCGGAAGCCGGGAATGTTGATGTCCTCGGCAATGTGGCCGTAGGCGTGGGTGATGCTGGGCTTCAGCTCCTCGGGAGCCACCGAGATGGTGACCTTCGCGCGAGTGGGACTCAGTTGTTCTACCGTGGACTTCACGTGGCAATCTCCTGTGTTCGACCGATGTATTTAGGGGGTGTTGGTCGGGGCGACAGGATTCGAACCTGCGACCTCTCGGCCCCAAACCGAGCGCTCTACCAAGCTGAGCTACGCCCCGGACAATTTCTCAACCCGGTGATGGCATCCGTTTGGCGCGCAAAGTTCGCGCAATTCGCGGAATGACCTCGATAAGTCTACTGCACGGTCCGGATGCCGCGGGTCGAGACGTGCAGCTGGCGACCGTCAGCGTGTACTACGCTGAGTGTGTGCGCAGGGGACTGTGCCCGGGGGATGTAGCTCAATGGTAGAGCCTCAGTTTTCCAAACTGATGGCGCGGGTTCGATTCCCGTCATCCCCTCCACGCCCTGGACGGATCGCCTCACACGGCTCAGTCGAGCCCGAGCCCGTTCAGCGTCGCGCGCAACGTCGCCGCCGAGTGCTCGAACAGATCCTGCTCCTTCTCGCTGAAGGGAACCTCGATCACGCGGGAGACGCCCTCGGCGTTGATCACGCTCGGCACCGACAGCGCCACGTCGCTGACGCCCCGGTAGTCGGTGAGCACCGAACTGACCGGAAGCACGGCGCCCTCGTCGCGCAGCACGGCCTCGACGATCCGGGCGCCCGAAAGCCCGATCGCGTAGTTCGTGGCGCCCTTGCCGGCGATGACCGTGTACGCCGCGGTCTTCACGCTCTCGGTGATCGCGTCGAATTCCGCCTCCGAGAACGGCACCAGACCCTTGGGCGAGATGTCGTCTTGCACCCACTCGGCCAGGGAGATCGGGCCGATCCGGGCCTGGGACCAGAGCGGGAACTCCGAGTCGCCGTGCTCTCCGACGATCACGGCGTGCACATTGGCGATCGCGACACCGACCCGGTGCGCGAGCATCCAGCGCAGCCGAGAGGAATCGAGCACCGTGCCCGACCCGAAGACGCGCGTGGCCGGCAGCCCGCTGAACTGGCGGGCAGCATAGGCAAGCACGTCGCAGGGGTTGGTGACGAGCATGTAGACGGCGTCCGGGGCTCGCTCGACCAGCTGGGGCATCAGCTCACGCAGGATCCCGACATTGACGCCGGCCATCTCGAGTCGGGACTGGCCCGGGTGCTGTCTGGCCCCGGCCGTGATCACGACCATGTTCGCCCCCGCGATGGCGTCGAGGTCGCTGCCGCCGGCCACGCAGGAGGCACCCGTGAACTGGGTGCCGTGGGCCAGGTCGAGAACCTCGGCCTCCACCTTGGGCCCGTTGATGTCGTAGAGGACGACTTCCCGCGCGGACTGCCGGATCAGTGCGGCGTAGGCCAGGGACGACCCGACGGCCCCGGCTCCGATGATGGCCAGCTTGGAATTCGCGATCTCGCTCATGAGCTAAGTCTGCACCCCTGACCGGGCCGGATCCGAACATTCGGATGCCCATGGCTGGGCCAGTGCCGCGGGGTCAGTGCCGCAGGTAGGTGAGCACGGCGAGCACCCGGCGGTGGTCGGAGCCCGAGTCGTCAAGGCCGAGCTTCTGGAAGATCGAGGTGACGTTCTTCTCGACCGCGCCGACGCCGATCACGAGCTTCGCGGCGATGCCGGCGTTGGTGCGCCCCTCCGCCATCAGCCCGAGCACGTCGCGCTCACGCGGGGTGAGGGCCGCGACCGGGTCGGTGCGGCGGGCCAGCAACTCGCGCACGACCTGTGGGTCGAGCACGGTGCCGCCCGCGCTGATCCGGGTCACGGCGTCCCGCAGCTCGTCAAGCGACGCCACCCGGTCCTTGAGCAGGTAGCCCAGTCCCCCGTTGCCGGCAGCGAGAAGTTCATGCGCGTAGGTGCCCTCCACATACTGGCTGAGCAGCAGAATGCCCACCGACGGCAGCCTGCGGCGCAGTTCCAGGGCGGCGCGCACGCCCTCGTCCCGGAAGGTGGGCGGCATCCGCACATCCAGCACGGCGATGTCGGGCCGCAGCGCGTCTACCTCGGCCAGGAGGGAATCCGCGTCGCCGTAGGACGCGACGGTCACAAACCCGGCCTCGTCGAACAGGCGGATCAGACCCTCTCTGAGCAGCACCGAGTCCTCGGCCAGCACAAGCCGCAGGGGTGGGGCGGAGGGAGCGGCGGGAAAGGCTGAGGCGAGGTCGGTCATCCGTTCAGGATACGGCGACGGCTCGCGCCGGCCGGGCCGCGGGCAGTGGGATGTGTGCCCCGATCGCGGTTGGGCCACCCTCGGGGCTCCGCACCGACAACACCCCGCGAAGGCCGTGCAGGCGTTCGTCGAGTCCCTGCAGGCCGTGGGCATCGGTCAGCCGGGCCCCGCCGATGCCGTCGTCGATCACCCAGAGGTCGAGCCAGATGGCGCCGGCGGCCCCCGTGCCGGCAGGACTGCCGGTGCTCACATCGTCGGGGACGGCGCGCAGGGCCAGGTGCAGACGGATGTCCGTGGCCCGCGAGTGCTTGGCGGCGTTGGTGAGCAACTCCGCGCCGACGAAATACGCGCTTCGCTCGATTTCGCTGGGCAGCCGCAGCGCCGGGTCGACCTGCAGCTCGAGCCGCACCGGGATGGTGCTTCGGGCGGCCAGGGACTCGAGGCCGGCGAGGAGGCCGCGATCCTGCAGGAGGGGCGGCACCAGTCCGCGGGACAGCGCCCGCAGCTCCTCGAGGGTGTCATGAGCCTGCTCCCGAGCCTCCACGATCAGGGTGCGCGCGGCATCCGGGTCGACATCGAGTTTGCGCTCGGCTCTGGCGAGGTCCATCTGCAGGCGCACCAGGCGCTGCTGCGGACCGTCGTGGATGTCCCGTTCCAGGCGCCGCAGGGACTGGTCTTCCGCGGCGACGGCCGCCCCGCGCGACGCGCTGAGGTCGGCGACCTCACGCTGCAGGGCCTCGGACCGCCAGGCGCCCAGCATGCCGCGGGCCGCGAACTGGTGCAGCCGGGTGAACGCGTGCGTGATGTACGGCAGGGTCAGCAGAAAGAGGATGCCCAGGACGAGCTGGAGGAGGCTCTCGGCCAGGAGCGGGTCGATCGGGAGCGTGGTGCCCGGCAGTATCCAGTTCAGGATGATCGCGTGCAGGTCGTCGTTCCGGTCCTCGGGGAGGAAGCGGCCCCAGATCCAGTAGCTGACGCCGCCGAGGCCCACCGACAGCCAGACGACGGTGACGATCCAGCTGACAAGCCCGACCACGAAGTTCACGACCATGCCGTGCAGCAGGTAGAGCCAGTAGTGCCCGTTGACGAGCGGGCCGAGCAGGGCGCGGAGGGTGGTGGCCGGCTCCCCCGGCGTCTCCCACCGCGGCGGGGTGATGGCAGGCTGGCCGGCCCAGCGCAGGCGGGCGAGTTCGACCAGACCGATGCCGCGGGCGAGGTAGAGGGACGCCACGACGACGACGATCCCGACGACGACGGCGAGCAGGCCGACGCCGGTGAAGAATACGGTGCTCAGAACGGTGAGCGCGATCACGACCACCGGCAGGGTCAGCAGCAGAAAGAGCAGCTCCTGCGGCACGCGGCGCCAGAGCGCGCCATATCCGGCGCGTGGGGAGGTTTCGGTCGGTGCGGTCATGGTGTCCTCCAGTAAGTCTGTCGGTACTCAGCCTGATCGCCGGGTCGAGTAGACGACATCCCGCTGCCAACCGGATCTCGCCGGGGGTAAACCCCCAAATCAGAGGGTGGTGTGGGTGAAGCGGCCGGCGAGCAGGGTGGCGGCAACGGGCATCCGTCGCAGGTCGGGCACGGAGGCGACGAACGGGTCGATCTCGCACACCGCGAGGTCGGCGACGTCCCCCGCCAGAACGCGGTGCCGGCCGCGCGCGGACGCGGCGAGCGCGGCCTGCCGGGAGATGGCTTGCTCGGCGTGCCAGGGTTCGCGGCTGCCGCGGGTGCGCCCGACGGCGGCGGCGATGCTCACCCACGGGTCCAGCGGAGCGACCGGGGCGTCGGACCCGAGCGCGAGGGTGACCCCGGCGTCCAGCAGGCTCTTCAGCACGAAGGCCCGGTCAGTGCGTCCCACCCAGTAGCGGTCGGCGACGTCCCGGTCGTCGAGGGCGTGCTCGGGCTGCACACTCGCCACCACGCCGAGCCGGGCGAAACGGGCGACGTCCTCCCTCGTGAGCAGCTGCGCGTGCTCGATGCTGCCGGCGCAGCCGAGCTGCTCGAAGGCGTCGAGGGCCAGCGCGTTGGCCCGGTCGCCGATGGCGTGCACGGCGGGGCGGATGCCCGCGGCCACGGCCCGACCCAGGTGCGCGAGCAGTTCCTCCGACGGCACGGTGAGCATCCCGCGTGACCCGGGCTGGCCCTCCAGGCCGGGGTACTCGTCGACGCAGTACGCGGTGCGGGTGTTCAGCGAGCCGTCGGTGATCACCTTGCCGGGTCCCACCGTGAGCAGCCCGCCGGTGCCGTCGACGCCGGCCCCGCTCCGCAGACCGAGTGCGATGGCGCGCTCCAGGTGCTGGGTGTAGATACCGAACTCCACCCGCAGCGAGTCGGTGCCGCCCTGGATGCGCCGCAGCCAGGTGGCGAGGTTCCAGTCCATCTCCATGTCGACGATGCCCACGACCCCCCGAGCCGCCGCGGCCCGGGCCGCGCTGTCGGCCCAACCGTCCATCACGACATCGGGCACCTCGGCAAGCGTGCGCACCACGGCGAAGCAGTCCTCCTCACGGAGCAGCCCGGTCGGGTGCTCCGTGTGACCGTGGCGGGCGAGCGCGGCCGAGTTCAGCCAGCAGGAGTGTAGGTCACCGCTGATCAACACGGTCGGAACGGTGCCGGCGGCGGCGTCCAGCAGGGGCCGGCTCGGGGCATCCGGCCACAGACCGTCGCGAAACCCGAACCCGACCAGGGTCTCCCCTCTCGAAACTCCGGGCGCTCGTCCGGCGACCAGATCGGCCGCGGCGGCGGCACTGCCGGTGCCGGACAGATCAAGCCTCTGATTCGTCTGCGCCCACTGGCTGAAGTGCACGTGGTTGTCCCAGAGGCCCGGGATCAGCCAGCGTTCTTCCAGATCGACCGAACGGATGCCCGCAACCGCCTGACTCAGATACCCGAGCCGGCGCACCCGGCCGTCGACGATCAGCGTGTCGACGATCTCGTCGCTCCCCGGCAGCCGGCCGTTCCTCAGAACGAGCGGAGGGGCCGCCGCGGTTGCCTGAGCGGGCGTGGACACGCTCACCGCTCGGCCCCGTGCACCCGGCGCATTTCGGCTGCCAGGCCCGGGCTCGCATAGGGACCGTCCCCGTCGAGTTCACCCAGAATGCGCGCCACGGTCTCGGCCGGCTTGTTCTGGCTGAGCTTGCTCTTGGCGGTGAGGCGGTTCACCCTGAGCCGGAAACCGACCGTGCCGGCCACAATGCGGGCGGCGTAGGCGGCGTTGGCCTCTGTGCCGGACAGGCGGCGCGGTTCAGGCATCCGCTCCTCGAAGTGGTCGACCAGGCGGTCCAGCACCCGTAGGTTCTCCTCGTCGCTGAGCAGTTCCGGTGTGCCGTGCAAATGCGCGGCGACGAAGTTCCAGGTGGGAACGGCGGGCGCCGCGTCGTACCAGCCGGGCGAGATGTAGCCGTGGGGTCCCTGAATGATCACCAGCAGCTCGTGCCGGCCGAGTTCGTGCAGGGCCTCGTCGGGGCGTCCGACGTGGCTGACCAGCACGATTCCGTCGGCCTCATCGGCCTCCTCGTCGAGCAGCACCGGGTAGTGCGAGGCCACCAGACCGGACTCGGTGTGGCTGATCAGCGTGGCCCATGGGTTCTCCCGGATGAGACGGCGGATCTCGGCTGGGTCGCCCTGCGCAAAAATGGGGTTGTGTCTCATCGGTCCCGTTCTGGTCGTTTGTTCAGATCAGGTGAAGCAGATCAGGGCGAGCAGGTCAGGCCTGGCATTTCGGGCACCAGTAGAGCTTGCGTGCGGCCATCTCCTCGAGGGTGATGTGGGTGCCGCAAACCCGGCAGGGCAGCCCCTCGCGCTTGTACACCCAGTGCCGGTCGGCCCGTCGCCTCAGGGCGCGCCCGTACGCCGCGTCGCCGAGGCCGTCCATGGTCATCATCTGCCCGGTCGACACGCCGATCTTTAGCAGGTGCGCCCAGTCTCGCCAGAGCGCCCGGGACTGCTCGTCACTGAGCGACTTGCCCGGCGCATACGGGTTCAGGCGCGCACGGAAGAGCAACTCGGCCCGGTAGACGTTGCCGATGCCGCTGACCACCAACTGATCCATCAAAAGGCGCCCGATCGGGGTGGGTTTCTTCCGCACCACCGTGACGAAGCGGTCCTCGGCGGCTGGGCTGTCATCAAGCATCGGGTCCGGCCCGAGACGGTCCATCGCCTCGTGCACCTGCTGAGGGTCGAGCACCACGCATGCCGTGGGCCCGCGCAGGTCCGCCACGACGTCGTCGGCCAGCAGACGCACCCGAACCTGGCCGATGGGTGCGGGCGGGAAGCCGTCGGGTTCGACGCTGACTTTCTCGTCTTCCGCCATCCGCAGCCGGGTCAGCCGGGGCGCGCCGATGCTCTGCAACGAGTCCTCCCCCGCCAGGCCCTGTATGACGTCACCCGCGCCGCGCCTGACGGTCCGGCGCCTGCGACCCGTGATGGCGGCGTCCGTACCGTGCGCTTGGATGTCCCCGGCGAAGTCCCAGGCGCCGTACAACCCCAGGTGCACGCGCAGCCAGAGCCCGTTGTCGAACTCCAGGAACATCTGCTTGCCGACGGCACGGGCATCCGTCATGATGTGTCCGTCGAGCATCGCCGCGCCGTCCACGAACCGGCCCTGCGGCGACGACAGCTGGATGCTTTTACCCACGAAGTTGCGGGCGAACTGGCGCGCAATGCGGTGGACGGAATGACCCTCAGGCACGGCTAGTCGGCGAGACGCGTGCCGTTGATGGTGCAGTGCGCCTCGTACTCCGCCAGCTGCAGGATGCGTCGGCAGTGGCGTTCGTCGCCGGGGAACGGCTCCGAGATGAAGGCGTCGATGAAGTCGATGGCGTCCTCGATGGTGTGCTGCCTGGCACCGATGGAGATGACGTTCGCGTCGTTGTGCTCGCGGGCGAGCCTGGCGGTGCTGAGGCTCCAGACCAGCGCGGCGCGCACGCCCTTCACCTTGTTCGCGGCCATCTGCTCGCCGTTGCCCGAGCCGCCGAAGACGACGCCGAGCGCGTCGACGCCGACGGACAGGTCGTTGACGACGGCCTCGGCCGCCCGGATGCAGAAACCGGGGTAGTCGTCGAGGGCGTCATAGACCTCCGGTCCGTGGTCCACGACTTCGTGACCGGCCAGGGTGAGGTGCGTGACCAGCTGGTGGCTGAAGTCGAGGCCGGCGTGGTCAGTGGCGATATGGATGCGCATGCAACCGATTATATTTACTCGACTTGCTCGGCCGATACCGTCGCAGCCGTGGCGAAGATCGGCTCCCGGGTGCGGGAGCGCTTCAGCTCGAAGAAACCGTCGTACCCGGCAACGGCCACCACACCGTCCCACAGCTTGAGCGCCGCATCGCCGCTCGGCGCGGGCGAGATGACCGGGCCGAAGAAGGCCACGTCGTTCACGGCGATGACGGGGGTGCCGACATCCTGGCCCACCCGCTCCATGCCGTCGAAGTGGCTGGCGCGCATCTGCACGTCGTGGTGGTCGCTGTCGGCCCACTCCGCGAACGATGCCGGCAGGCCCACCTCGGCGAGCGCGGCGGGAATGACCTCGTCGGGGTTTGTGCTGCCACCGAGGTGGATGCGGACGCCCAGGGCATCGTAGAGCGCCTTGACCGTTTTCTGGCCGTGCAGCTCCTGCGCGGCAGCAACCAGGCGGGTGTACTTGAGAGCCCGGGGGAAGAACGCGCGGTATTCCTCGGACACGTCCTGGTCCTCGTTCAGAACGGCGAGGCTCATCACCTTCCACTCGACGTCGAAACCGCGCAGGGCGGAGACCTCGTCCACCCAGCGGGAGGTCATCCAGGCCCAGGGGCAGGAGGGGTCGAACCAGAACTTCACAGAGTCAGCCATGAGGCTCAGCCTAAGTGTCTCCCGGCTGGGAAAGCGCCGACGGAGACCGAACGTAAACCCCTGTCCAGAGAGGGTATCCTCGGCAAAATGTCTGGTTGTTGCCCATTTCCGACTAAAATTATTCGTTATGCCCGAAAGCGGGCCCCTTTTTTTCGCAGCAACATGATCTCTACGAGAGAAGTTCCAATGCCCAGAACCAGCTCACTTTCCGGTGCCGACGGCACGGCGGTGAAGACCAAGAATCCGCTCCTGCAGCGTCGTTTAAAGGTGTCACACGTGAACGTGGTCGACCAGTCAAGGCTGAAGAAAGCCCTCGGCGGCACCATCGTGGGAAACACGATGGAATGGTACGACGTCGGCGTGTTCGGCTACCTCATCACGACCATGGGTCCGGTGTTCCTGCCCGAGTCCGACCCGACCGTGCAGACCCTGTTCCTGCTCGGCACCTTCGCCGCGACGTTCATCGCCCGCCCGCTGGGTGGTGTGTTCTTCGGCTGGCTCGGTGACAAGATCGGCCGCCAGAAGGTGCTGTCGATGACCCTGATCCTGATGGCGGCATCCACTTTCGCCGTGGGCTTGCTGCCCGGCTACGCTCAGGTGGGCATGTTCGCCGCCGCGCTGCTGGTCTTCACCAAGCTCGTGCAGGGCTTCTCCACCGGCGGTGAGTACGCCGGTGCGACCACCTTCGTGAGCGAGCACTCGCCCGACAAGCACCGCGGCTTCTTCGCCAGCCTGCTCGATATGGGCAGCTACCTCGGCTTCGCCATCGGCGCCGCGCTTGTGTCCATCCTGCAGATCACCCTCGGGCAGCCCGTCATGGAGGACTGGGGCTGGCGGATTCCGTTCCTGATCGCCGGACCGCTCGGCCTGATCGCCATCTGGTTCCGTCTGAAGATCGAGGAATCCCCCACCTTCCAGGCCACTCTGGACGCGAAGGAACTGGCCGCGACCGACCCGTCGTTCTCCGACGAGTCCGCCCCGTCCAACAGCCCGGTCAGCATTTTCAAGAACCACTGGCGCGGCATCATCGTCGCGATGATCCTCGTCGCCGCGGCCAACACGCTCGGCTACGCACTCACCTCATACATGCCGACGTACCTCACCGCCACCAAGGGCTACGACGAGCTGCACGGGACACTGCTCACCATCCCGATCCTCGTTATCATGGCGCTCTGCATCCCCCTGGCCGGCCGCCTGTCCGACAAGATCGGTCGTCGTCCCGTGCTCTGGATGGGTTCGCTCAGCGCCGTAGTGCTCTCCATCCCCGCCTTCATGCTGATCGGCGTCGGCGAGATCTGGACGACGCTGCTCGGCCTGGCTCTGATCGCCCTGCCCGTCACGTTCTACGTCTCCAACCTCGCCTCGGCCCTGCCGGCGCTGTTCCCGACCGAAAGCCGTTACGGTGCCATGGGCATCGCGTACAACTTCTCGGTGGCCATCTTCGGCGGCACGACGCCGTTCATCATCGCGGCGCTGATCGCCACGACCGAGAACGACATGATGCCGGCGTACTACCTGATGGGGACATCCGTCATCGGTGGAATCGCGATCTTCTTCCTGCGCGAGTCTGCCGGGCGTCCGTTGATCGGCTCGATGCCCAGCGTGGACTCGGTCTTCGAGGCCCGCGAACTGGTCGCCACGCAGGATGACAACCCTGCCCTGGACACCGACGAGATGCCGTTCGACGAGACCTATGAGCCGCCGACCTCGTCGATGGATCTCTCATCGCTCGCGACGGAGCCGAAAACCGAGCCGGAGCCGCTGAAGGTCTAGCGACACCCTGCTGCATCGACCGGTGGTCCGGCGTGCGGAGGCCCTGGTCTCGGCGCGCCGGGCCATCGGTCTGTGTGCTGTGTGCACCGGGCCGGGCCATCGCGGGGGCCATCGTAGAATTGTCCGATGATCACGACGCCTCCGACCGAGCCCGCTCCCGGGGCCGTGTCCACCCCGGGGATCGACCCTGCCGAGATGGCGACCGCCCTGCGCGTGCTCGCCTCGCTCAGCGAGATCGACCCCGAAGACCCCGATTTCGTCACCGTGCGGCAGGCCACCGCCAAGATGTTCAAGTCCGTCAAGATGGTGCGACGCGGCGAGAAGCGGCAGGCGATCGCGGATGCCGACCGGGAGGTCATCGCCGCGACCGCGACCGGCGCCGCCACCCGCATCGACGACGAGACCATCGGCGCCCAGCTGCGCCTGGGCACCGACCGGGCGTCGGCCGGCGAGCTGCTCGTGCCACGGGCCTGCTACATCTGCAAGCAGAAGTACACCCTCGTCGACGCTTTCTACCACCAGCTCTGCCCTGCCTGCGCGGCGATGAGCCACGAGAAGCGGGATGCCCGCACCGACCTGACCGGCAAGCGCGCCCTGCTCACGGGCGGCCGCGCCAAGATCGGCATGTACATCGCCCTGCGCCTGCTGCGCGACGGCGCCCACACCACCATCACCACCCGGTTCCCGCGCGACGCGGTGCGCCGCTTCAGCGCCATGCCGGACTCGGCCGACTGGCTGCACCGTCTCCGCATCGTCGGGATCGACCTGCGCGACCCGGCCCAGGTGATCGGCCTGGCCGACTCCGTCGCCGCGGCCGGGCCGCTGGACATCCTGATCAACAACGCCGCCCAGACCGTGCGCCGCTCCCCCGGCTCGTACTCGATGCTGGTCGAGGCCGAGCAGTCGCCGCTGCCGGAGGGCGTCATCCCGGAGATCGTCACGTTCGGGCACACCAGTGACGCGCACCCGACCGCGCTCGCGGCATCCGTCACCAGCCATCCGATCCTGGCCGCAGCAGCCGGCGCGAGTGGCGCACTCACGGCAGACGACCTGACCGCCCTGGCGCTCGCGCCGGGCTCCTCGTCACTCGCGCGTCTCGCCGCCGGCACCGCGATCGACGCCGGCGGGCTCGTGCCCGACCTGCACTCCCGAAACAGCTGGACCGCGAACGTGGAAGACGTCGACCCGCTGGAGATGCTGGAGGTGCAGCTGTGCAACACCACGGCCCCGTTCCTGCTGGTCAGCCGTCTGCGTGGCTCGCTCGCGGCATCCGACGCCCGCCGCACCTACATCGTGAACGTGTCGGCGATGGAGGGCGTGTTCGGCCGCGGGTACAAGGGGCCCGGCCACCCGCACACGAACATGGCCAAAGCCGCACTGAACATGCTCACCCGCACGAGCGCGAAGGAGATGCTGTCCGACGGCATCCTGATGACCAGCGTCGACACCGGCTGGATCACCGACGAGCGGCCGCACCCCACCAAGGTCCGCCTCGCCGAGGAGGGCTTCCACGCCCCACTCGACCTGGTCGACGGCGCGGCGAGGGTCTACGACCCGATTGTGCGTGGCGAGGGCGGCGAGGACCTCTGCGGCGTCTTCCTCAAGGACTACAAGCCCGGCCTCTGGTAGCCGGGGCAGGTCGTCGGAGGGGTCCAAACCCAGGGGGTCGTCGTCGTGATGGCCTGAAAGCCCAGCCGCAGCAGGATCGGTTTGCTGTCGTCGGAGGCATCCACGTGCACGAAGCGCACATCGCGTTGGTGCGCGAGCCGCGCGCGGTATGCCACCAGCGCCCGGTAGATGCCGCGGCCCCGCCAGGCGGCCAGGGTCGACCCACCCCAGAGTCCCGCGAAATCGGTGCCGGGGGTGAACTCGACCCGGCACGAGGAGACGAGCTCGCCGCCGCGCACGCCACCGGCCTCGGCGACGAACACGAGCACGTCGCCCGGGGCATCACGCACACCGGCCTCCAGCTGGTCGGCCAGCCAGGCGTAGTCCTCGTCCCAGACCTGCGACTGCAGCGCGGCGATGCGCTCGAAGTCGACCCGGGTGTCGACCTGCCTGATCGTGACGCCGACCGGCAGCACCGGCACGGTGTTCAGGCGTTCGGTCTCGGCGACGACGACCGTCTCCAGCTCCTCGGCCACGAAGCCGGCCGCGAGCAGGCGGTCCGGCAGGTCGGCTGGCAGGTCGTGGCCGCGGGTCTTCCATTCAAAGGCCTCGCCGCGGGCAGCGAAGAAGTCGCGGTGCTCCGCGATCAGGGCGTCGAGCGCCGCGCCGGTCGCACCCACGTCGCGAGCAGTCTCGACGAACCCCTGGTGCCGTCCCAAGATCCGCAGAACCGGGCCCGACAGTTCGTAACGGATGCCCGTGGGCCGGTCGGTCGGAACCCGGAGCCGGAGCTGTGCGTCGTAGGCGTCACGGAGCGCGTCATGGGTTGTCATTGTGACCAACCCTAGAGCCGCCCCGAACGAATTCGACCGAGATTTTGCCCGAAACAGCTCCACGGAGGCCTGAAACGGCCCCTTTCCGCAGAATCTCCGTCGAATGGATTCCACACCGGACACCGGACGCGGGACGCCAGACGCCGGACGACGGGCGAGCGCACGCGCACGGCCGGGCGACGCCTCCGCTCACCTGCCGGGGCGACGGTCCCTACGCGCCGCCAGTGCAGCGCCCGCCTGTGCAGCCTGGTGGCTGCGCGGGGGCTCGGCATCGGGCGAGAGCACGAAGCCGTTTCGGTGCCGCGTGCCGGTCGATCGGAGCGGAGGTCGCCGGGTCGTCCGACACTTTCGACGCCCACGCGTCATGGCGGGCGCTCATGCCGCGCGCCCCCACGTCAGCGAACTCACGGTACCGGTCGCCCGTCGCGGCCCGCGGGTCGGTGCTTGCCCTTGTGCAGACACCATATTCCTTGGCTAGGCTGATTATTCGCGCGCTGCGCCACAAGCGTCGGCGCGCGTGCAGACCGCGAAACCGAGATGGAGAAACCGTTGCCCGGAGAGAACCTCACCAGGATCGAAGCCCAGGAGCGCGCCGCGCTCATCACCGTTCAGAGCTATGAGGTCACCCTTGACCTCACGACCGGTCCGGAAACGTTCGGCAGCGAGACCACGGTGCACTTCACCGCGACGCCCGGTGCGTCCACCTTCATCGACGCGATCACCCGCACCGTGCACTCGGTGACGCTGAACGGCGCCGCGCTCGACCCCTCACTCGTCAGTGACGGCATCCGGATTCAGCTCGACGGACTCGCCGCCGAGAACACGCTCACCGTCGTCGCCGACGCCGAGTACACGAACACCGGCGAGGGCCTGCACCGCTTCGTCGACCCGGTCGACAACGAGGTCTACCTGTACAGCCAGTTCGAGGTGCCCGACTCCCGCCGCGTCTTCGCCGTGTTCGAGCAGCCCGACCTCAAGGCCACGTTCGCCTTCACCGTCACCGCCCCCGGCGCCTGGGAAGTCATCTCCAACTCCGTCACGCCCGAGCCGACGGATGCCGGCAGCGGCCACAAGACCTGGGCGTTCGCCCCCACCCACACCATCTCCAGCTACATCACTGCCCTCGTCGCCGGCCCCTACGCAGTCGTGCGCAGCGAGCTGACGTCCAGCGACGCCCGCATCATCCCGCTCGGGCTCTTCTGCCGTAAAAGCCTGTTCGAGTTCCTCGACGCGGATTACCTGTTCGAGAAGACCCGCCAGGGCTTCGCATACTTCGAGGGCAAGTTCAACTACCCGTACCCGTTCGACAAGTACGACCAGATGTTCGTGCCGGAATTCAACGCGGGCGCCATGGAGAACGCCGGCGCGGTCACCTTCACGGAGACGTACGTGTTCCGGTCCAAGGTCACCGACGCCATCAAGGAACGCCGCGTCGTCACCGTGCTGCACGAACTGGCGCACATGTGGTTCGGAGACCTCGTCACCATGAAGTGGTGGAACGACCTGTGGCTGAACGAGTCGTTCGCCGAGTGGGCGTCGACCATGGCGACCGCCGAGGCCACCGAGTGGACCGAAGCGTGGACCACCTTCGCCGTGATGGAGAAGAGTTGGGCCTACAAGCAGGACCAGCTGCCCTCCACCCACCCGATCACCGCCACGATCAACGACCTCGAAGACGTGCAGGTCAACTTCGATGGCATCACCTACGCCAAGGGCGGCTCCGTGCTCAAGCAGCTTGTGGCCTGGGTCGGCCGCGACGAATTCTTCACCGGCGTCGCCGCGTACTTCCAGAAGCACCAGTGGGGCAACACCGAGCTGACCGACCTGATGGCCCTGCTCGAAGCCTCCAGCGGCCGCGATCTCACCGAGTGGACGAAGCTGTGGCTCGAGACCGCGGGCGTGAACACGCTGCGTCCCGAGATCACCGTGGACACGTCCGGCACCATCACCGGCTTCACGGTGCTGCAGACCGCCGCGGCCGACTACCCCACCATCCGCCCGCACCGCCTCGCCATCGGCTTCTACGACCGGACGGACGGCGCCCTGGTGCGCACGCACCGGATCGAGATCGACGTCGACGGCGAGCAGACGGATGTCCCGTCACTGCTCGGCCGCCAACAACCCGACCTCGTTCTGCTCAATGACGATGACCTGGCCTACGCCAAGATCCGCCTCGACCCGGCATCGCAGGAGGTGGCCCTCGAGAACCTCTCCGCGATCGAGAGCCCCCTCGCCCGCGCCATCATCTGGGGCGCGGTCTGGGACGCCACCCGCGACGCCGAGACCTCGGCGCGCGACTTCATCACGCTTGTGCTCGGCAACGTCGCGACGGAATCCGAGTCCACCACGCTACGCACCGTGCTCGGCCAGGTTGTGCTCGCCGCCTCGTACTACGTCGGCGAGGAATTCCGCACGAGTACAGTCAAGGAGGTCGGGGACGCGCTCTGGTCCCTCGCCCGCCACGCCGACGCCGGCAGCGACGAGCAGTTCCAGTTCGTGAAGTTCTTCGCCGCCATCGCGACGACCGACAGCCAGCTGGCATCCGTTGCCGCGCTGCGGGGTGGCACGGCACCGCTCGACGGCCTCGAGATCGACACCGACCTCTCCTGGGAGCTGCTCATCGCCCTCGTGGCCGGCGGCAAGGCCGGCGCGGTTGAGATCGACGCAGCGCTGGCCGCGGACAACACCGCGACCGGCGCCCAGTCGGCCGCGCAGGCCCGCGCCGCCATCCCCACCCTGGAGGGCAAGCAAGCCGCCTGGTCATCTCTGATCGACGTGGACACCGCGCCGAACACCATCGTGCGGGTCACGGCAGCCGGTTTCCTGCGGGCCAACGACATCACGTTGCTGGAGCCGTTCGTCGAGCAGTACTTCACCATGTTGCAGCCGATTTGGGCCGCCCGCAGCTTCTCCATCGCGGAAAAGCTGGTGCTCGGCCTCTACCCGGCGCCACTGGCTGACCAGGCGCTCGTCACCGCGACGCGAACGTGGCTCGACGCCAACCCGGAGCCGCTCGCGCTGCGTCGCCTGGTGATCGAGAACCTGGCCGGGGTCGAACGCGCTCTCGCCGCCCAGGCGCGCGACGCGGAGTAGCCGCGCCGAGGCATCCGCCCGCCCGCGCCGTGCGTGCCCCACGCCGCATCCGCCCTCGCCCTCGGCCCTGACAAATTCGACGGAGCTTCTGCTCCCCGAGCCGCACAAAACCGGTTCAGCTCGTCATCTGGTCAGAAATCTCCGTCGAATTCGTTCGAGCGGGTGGCAGAGGTCGGCAGGGTGCGGCTGGGTGCGGAGCCGCGGACTCAGGACTTGGACAGGACGCGGCTCTGTAGACTCGGATCGTTATGGACTTTGACGCAATCTGGCTTGAACTGATTCAATTCTTCACAATCGACCTGTGGCTCAGGGTCATCAATATCGTCGTCATCATTGTGGCCGCGCTGGTCACCCGGTGGGTGTTGCGCTTCGTGATCGACCGCGTCGTGCAACAGATCGTCACGGGGGTCAAGAAGACCCAGAACGTGGAGGACACGCAGGCGCTGAGCGTTTCGCCGCTAGCCGCCGTGCGCGTCGTGCAGCGCACCCGCACCCTCGGTTCGGTGCTCTCGAATATCATCAACGTGACCCTGTTGATCGTGACGATCCTGCTGATCGTCAACATCATCAACAATGAAATCCTGGGCTCCTTCGCCCTGCTGACGGCCGCGCTCGGCGCCGGTCTCGGTTTCGGCGCGCAGAACATCGTCAAGGACATCCTGAACGGGCTGTTCATGGTCGTGGAGGACCAGATCGGCGTGGGCGACATCGTCGACGTGGGCTTCGCTTCCGGGGTCGTGGAGACCGTCGGCATCCGTGTCACCCAGGTGCGCGACATCGACGGCACTCTGTGGTTCGTGCGCAACGGTGAGATCCTGCGCGTCGGCAACATGTCCCAGGGCTGGGCGCGCGTGATCATCGACCTCGCCATCCCCTACTCGTCCGATGTCGAGGCGGTGCAGAACGAGTTGCTGCGCGTCGCGAAGGCGCTCGCCTCCAGCCGCAAGTGGCGGTCGGTGATATTGGAGAAGCCGGAGATCTGGGGACTCGAGTCGATCTCCGCCGAGGCCCTCGTCGTGCGCCTCGTCGTCAAGACCCGGGTGGCGGCGAAGTGGGACTTCGCCCGCGACCTGCGCCTGCACCTGAAGAAGGCGCTGGACGGGCTCGGCATCGGTCTGACTCCGCTCAACAGCGTGGTCATGGCCGGCACGGATGGCGCGGTCGCCGCCGGCTCCGACCCCGGCTCCGATGGAACGGCCGACGCGGCCGCGGAAGCAGCCGCGGCCATGCCGGACCTCACCACCGGCCCGTTCACCGCCCCGATCCCGGTGCGGAAGAAAAAGGCTCCCCGCGCACCCCGCCGACCC
This sequence comes from Cryobacterium sp. TMT2-18-2, assembly GCF_004402245.1. Classification (NCBI taxonomy): domain Bacteria; kingdom Bacillati; phylum Actinomycetota; class Actinomycetes; order Micrococcales; family Microbacteriaceae; genus Cryobacterium; species Cryobacterium sp. TMT2-18-2. The sequence goes on along the minus strand of NZ_SOFU01000032.1, from coordinate 21,541 downwards.
AGGAACGCCGCGACCGCGCTGCCCCAGGAGGCACACCCGCGCACAGCGTCAGCGGATGCTTCCGGAGCAGACCCGGCTGTACCCACAACCGCGACACCCAAGACCGCGACACCCAAGGCCCCGACACCCAAGACCGAGGCACCCACGCACACGGCACCAGATCCGGAGACTCACGATGACGAATGACCCCGGCGCCCCCACTCCTGCCACGCCCGGTGCGGTCCACCTGCGCGAGGGCGAGAACGGCACCGCGATCGGCCCCACGTTCTACGCGCAGGTCGGCGGTAGGCCGTTCTTCGAGAATCTGGTGAACGAGTTCTATCGCGGCGTCGCCACCGACCCGGTACTGAAGCCGATGTACCCCGAGGATGACCTGGGCCCGGCCGCCGAGCGTCTGACCATGTTCCTCGAGCAGTTCTGGGGTGGCCCGACCACCTACAGCGAGCAGCGCGGCCACCCGCGGCTGCGCCAACGGCACCAGCCCTTCAAGGTGAACCCGGATTCCCGCGACCGCTGGCTGAACCACATGCGCGCCGCCGTCGACAAGGCCGCTTTACCACCGCTGCAGCGCGACCAGCTCTGGGACTACCTCGAGCGCGCGGCCTTCGCGATGCTCAACACCTTCGACGAGTAGCAGCGCACCCGCTCTCGGCGCCTGCTTTACGAGTCGAGCTCGGCGACGATCTCTGCGGCCGCTGCGCGTCCCATCCGAATTGCGCCGTCGACGTGCTGGTAGCCCTTTCCGGCGAGGTCGCTGCAGGAGAACAGGATCGGGCCGACCGGTGTGCGCAGGTCCGCGCCGAAGCGAGCCAGCCCGCCCAGGTCGAAGCTCGCCGCGTAGGCGCCGCGGGTCCACTCTTCCGTGCCCCAGTCGCTCTCGTAGTAGACGACGGGGGACAGTGCCTTCTCGCCGAAGTAGTGCGAGAGCGAGGTGAGGATGCGCTGCTTGCGCTCCTCCGCCGAGACGGTGAACACGCCGTCGGCGGCCTCGTCGGAGACGAAGCCGACCAGGGTGCCGCGCGGGTCGTTGAAATTGGTATTGTCGTAGGCCTCGTGGGAGAGCTCGTAGGGGCTGAAGGCCGTGCCGGAGAGGCCGTCCTCCCGCCAGAACGGGGTCTCGTAGACCGCGTGCACCTTGATCACGAAGCCCATCGAGAGGTGCTGGTGCATCATCTGTTGGCGGCGCGGCAGCGGCGGATCGAAGGAGATCCGGGTGTAGAGCACGGGAGGAACGGCAACGATCACGCGACGCGCACGCACCTCGAGGTCGTCGGTGAGCACACTCACGCCGGCGTCGCCCCAGCGCACTGTGCGGGCGGCCTGCCCGAGGAAGACGTCGTCACTGAGGTTCTCGGCCAGCAGGATCGGCACCCGCTGCAGCCCGCCCACGACCCGTTCGTCGAGGATGAAGTCGGCGTCGACGAGGTTGCTGAAACTGCCGGCGCTGGCCGCCATCAGGAGGGCCTGCAGCGTGGAAAAAGCGTGCGCCGGCTTGGTCAGCATGGCCCCGGCGATGAAAAGGCTGATGTTGTCGCGGGCCTCCTGGTCGTCGGTCTCCTGCTCCAGCCAGCGCCGGAAGGAGATCTGGTCGAGCTCCACCGCACGCGGGTGTGCCCAGGGACGGTCGGGGTCCATCTGGTCCACGAGCTCGTCGAGAGTGGCGATCAGGGCCACCATCTCGCGCTCGGTGTCGGCCGAGACCGGGAAGATCTCGCCCTCGAACCGGGTTCGCTCCCCCGCGGCGTTGATGTAGACGCTTTCGCCCTCGCGGTACCGCGCGAAGGTCTCGAGGCCCAGCTCGGCGATGGTCTCCTTGAGTGCGTCCTGATCGGGCGAAACCCACTGGCCGCCGATCTCGAGCATGGCACCGTCGATGTCGTCGGTGTGGAGGCGGCCGCCGACGCGGTCGCGCGCTTCGAGCACGGCCACGGTCAGGCCGGCCTTCCGCAGCTCGGTCGCCGCGGTCAGGCCGGATGCCCCGGCGCCGATGATGACGATGTCACGTTCGATGATGCTCACGGAGTGCTCCATTGCGTTCTGGTGGTGGGGAAGCAGGTGAAAAATAGGTACGTCGCCGGTCAGGAGACCGGGATGAGGGTGTACTTGGTGGACAGGTACTCCTGGATGCCCTCGAGCCCGCCTTCACGGCCCAGACCGGATTGCTTGACACCGCCGAACGGTGCCGCCGCGTTGGAGACCAGGCCCGTGTTCAGACCCATCATTCCGGTTTCAAGCTTGGCGATCATCCGCTGCCCGCGGGCGAGGTCCTGGGTGTAGACGTAGCTGATCAAGCCGTACTCGGTGGAGTTGGCCAGGCGCACGCCCTCCGCCTCGTCGGCGAAGGTGACGATGCCGACGACCGGGCCGAAGATCTCCTCGGTCAGGAGCGCGCTGGCCGGGGCCACGTCCGTCAGCACGGTGGGCTCGTAGAAGGAGCCGGCGCCTTCGGGGCGCTTGCCGCCGGCGAGCAGGGTGGCTCCGTGGGCCAGCGCGTCCTGCACGAGGGCGTCGGTGCCGGCGACGGCAGCCTCGCTGACGAGCGGGCCGATGGTGACGCCGGCTTCGGTGCCGCGGCCGATCTTCAGCGCGCCGACTCGCTCGGTCAGGCGGCGGGCGAACTCGGCGGCGACGGACTCGTGCACGATGAAACGGTTGGCCGCGGTGCAGGCCTGCCCGATGTTGCGGAACTTGGCGAGCATCGCGCCCTCGACGGCCTTGTCCAGGTCGGCGTCTTCGAAGACGACGAACGGGGCGTTGCCGCCGAGCTCCATCGAGGTGCGCAGCACACCCTGGGCCGCCTGCTGAATGAGCTTGCGGCCCACGGGGGTCGACCCGGTGAAGCTGAGTTTCCTCAGCCGGGGGTCGGCGATGATCGGCCCGGCAACGGCGGACGAGGTCGACGTGGTGATCACATTGACGACGCCGGCCGGTACTCCGGCGTCTTCGAGCAGCTGTACAAAGAAGAGGGTAGTCAGTGGGGTCAGCTCGGCGGGCTTCACGACGACCGTGCAGCCGGCGGCGAGTGCGGGGGCGATCTTGCGTGTGGCCATGGCCAGCGGGAAGTTCCACGGAGTGATCAGCAGGCACGGTCCGACCGGATATTGCGAGACAACCATCGTGCCGGTTCCCTCCGGGTTCAGCCCGAAGCGACCGCTGATGCGCACGGCCTCCTCGCTGAACCAGCGCAGGAACTCACCGCCGTAGGTGACCTCTCCGTTGGCCTCGGCGAGAGGTTTGCCCATCTCCAAGGTCATCAGCAGCGCAAAGTCATCGCGGCGCTCCTGCAGCAGGTCGAAGGCACGGCGCAGGATCTCGGCCCGCGCACGCGGCGCGGTGGCCGCCCACGACTCGGCCGCCTCGACGGCCGCATCGAGGGCACGGATGCCGTCGGCGGCATCCGCGTTCGCGATCCGTTTGAGCACAGCACCGGTCGCCGGGTCGGTGACCTCGATGGCCTTACCGCCACCCTGCTGCCAGGTGCCGTTGATGTAGAGGCCGTCCGGGACGCGGGCGAGCAGTTCGGTTTCACGAGTGGACACGATGAGTCTCTTTCCGATGCGATACGGGAGATGCGAATGAGATTTTTATCAGGGGTGAAGGCCGTGCAGAAAGGGCGTTTCCGCCACCCTCCCCGCGGCGTTCCCCCAGTATGACTGATCGCCCTGTGCCCCCGTCGGGTTCGGGCAGGAGACCGCGGAGCCAGGGCTCAGGCGGCGGCGAGCACACTCGCCAGCACCTGCAGGCCCTCGACGAGGAGGTCGTCGGAGATGCTCAGAGGCGGCAGGAAGCGGATCACGTTGCCGTAGGTGCCGCAGGTGAGCAGCACGACGCCCCTGACGTGGGCGGCGGCCACGACGCGGCCGGTGAGGGCGGCATCCGGGACTCCGGTCACCGGGTCGACCAGTTCGATGGCGATCATGGCGCCTCGCCCGCGCACATCGCCCACACGCTTGTCGACGGCACGGATGGCGTTCAGCCGTCCGGTCAGGATGGCGCCGATTTCACGGGCGCGCTGGGCCAGGTTCTCGGTCTCATAGCTGCGCATGGTGGCCAGGGCCGCGGCGCAGGCGAGCGGGTTGCCGCCGTAGGTGCCGCCGATGCCGCCGACCTGCGGCGCGTCCATGATCTCGGCGCGGCCGGTGACGGCGGAGAGCGGCAGGCCGCCGGCGATGCCCTTGGCCATCACCATCAGGTCGGGCACGATGCCCTCGTGGTTGCTGGCGAAGAGGTCGCCGGTGCGGGCGAAGCCGGTCTGCACCTCGTCGGCAATGAAGACGACCTCGTTGGTGCGGCACCAGTCCACCAGGGTGGGAAGGAAGCCCGGTGCGGGCACGATGAAGCCGCCCTCACCCTGGATCGGCTCGATGATCAGGGCGGCCAGGTTGTCGGCGCCGACCTGCTTTTCTATCTGGGAAATGGCGCGCCGGGCGGCCCCGACCCCGTCGAGTCCGGCGTCACGGTAGGGGTACGACGTGGGTGCCCGGTAGATCTCCGCGGCGAAGGGGCCGAAGCCGTTCTTGTACGGCTGGTTCTTCGCGGTGAGGCCCATAGTCAGGGTGGTGCGGCCGTGGTACGCGTGGTCGAAGGCGACGACGGCCTGCTTGCCGGTGTAGTGCCGGGCGATCTTGACGGCGTTCTCCACGGCTTCGGCGCCGGAGTTGAACAGGGCACTGCGCTTGGCGTGGTCGCCCGGGGTGAGCCGGTTGAGCGTCTCAGCCACCTCGATGTACGAGTCGTAGGGCGTCACGGTGAAGCACGTGTGCGTGAACTGGGCCAGTTGGGCTGCCACGGCGGCCACGACCTCGGGGGCGCTGTTGCCGATGCCGGTCACGGCGATGCCGCTGCCGAGGTCGATCAGGAAGTTGCCGTCGACGTCGACAAGCACACCGCCGCCGGCCGCGACGATATAGGCAGGCAGGGTCACGCCCACCCCGGCGGAGACGGCCTCGACCTTGCGACGTCCGAGCTCTTGAGACTTCGGCCCGGGGATGGCGGTGACCAGGCGGCGTTCCTGGGGAAGGGACGGTCCACCGACCGGGATCACAGAAAGGGCGTCTACGAGGGTCATTGCTGCTCCAGTTCGCTGGCTGTTGCATCGGCGCGGGGCCGGCGACGATACCGATTCCAGAAGGCTACTCAGGGCGGCCACCCGCGACATCCGGCACCGTGTACAACGCCCGGGTGAACTTTCGCCACGTTGTACACTCGTCGCATGGCTCCGAACCTGGCCCCGCCGCTCCTGCCCACCGTGCGCCGCCTGCTGGCCCAGCCCGGCCTCCAGCTGCGCCTGCTCACGGCCGAGCCGCAGCTGCCGGCACACGCGCTCGACCAGCCCGTGGAGTGGGTGCACGGCTCCGACCTGGCCGACCCGACGCCGTTTCTCTCCGCCAGCCAGGTGCTCCTCACCACCGGCACCCAGTTCGCCGACCCGATGACGGATGCCGACTACCGCGACTACGTGCGCCGGCTCACGGCCCGCGGCATCGCCTGTCTCGGCTTCGGCACGGAGGTCGTGCGCGCCGGCACGCCGGAGGCCCTCGTTGCGGCCTGCCTTGCCGAGGGGCTGCCCCTGATCGAGGTGCCCTATGACACTCCGTTCATCGCGGTGGCGCGTGCGGCCGGCGACCTGGTCGCCGAGTTGCGCTACGCCCGCAACACCTGGGCGCTGGACGCCCAGCGGGCCATCTCGCACGCGGCCCTCCGACCCGACGGCCTGAGCAACATTCTCAGCGAGCTGTCCCGGCAGCTGGGCCACTGGGTCGCGCTCTTCGACGCGAGCGGCGCGCTCGACCGGGTCTTCCCCCGCGACGCGTTCTCCGGTTCCGCCTCCTCCCCCGCGCTGCCGCAGGTGCAGGCGGAGGCCGGCCGGCTGCTCCGCCGCGGGCAGCGGGCCGGCACCACCCTCGACGAGGGCGGCGAGACCCTGACCCTGCAGACCCTGGGGCGGCAGGGCCAGCTGCGCGGGGTGCTGGCCCTCGGCGGCGTCACCCTGCTCGACCAGGCCAGCCAGCAGGTGGTGACCAGCGTCATCGCCCTCGCCGGGCTCGCACTCGAACAGAACAGCGCTCAGGGTCGCGCCCGCGGCCACCTGCGGTCCGGGCTGCTGCAGGCGCTGCTCGGCGGCGACCTGCCGCTGGTGCAGAGCATCTCCCGGGAGCTTTGGGGTGCCCTCCCGGCCGAGCCGGTACGGGTCGCCGTCGTCTCCCCGCCGCCCGAACGCTGGGACGCTCTGGCCGAGCTGCTCGAACTGCGGGTCGAGGAGCGCCCCGGGCACCTGTTCTTCGCCCGCGACGGCGGCCAGGTGCTGCTCGTCGTCGATCTCGCCGCCGATCCGGTGCTCGCCGAGCTGGTGGGCCTCGGCCTGCACGTGGGCGTCTCCGACCGGAGCGCCTACCGTGCCCTGCCGCACGCGGCGGCCCAGGCCCGACAGGCGCTCGAGCGCGCCCACGAAGGCGCAGCGGGCATCGTCGAATTCGAGGTGATCTCACGGCAGGGCGTGCTCGCGTTCCTGGCCCGAACGGATGCCTCGGAGGTCGGCCGCGCCACCCTCCGGCCGGTCTCCGACCACGATGCTGCCCACGGCACGGCGCTGCTCCCCACCCTGCGGGTGTGGCTCGAGCACAACGGCCAGTTCGGCCCGGCCGCGTCGGAGCTCGGCGTGCACCGACACACCGTGCGCGGCCGGATCAGCCACGCCGAGCAGTTGCTCGGGCGGGACCTCGGCGCGTTCCACGCCCGCGCCGACCTCTGGGCGGCGCTGCTGGCGTCGGCGGGATAGGCCCGAAACACCGAACGCACGAGGCGCCTCGCACACTGTGACGTACGCACCCACACACCGGAAAGAGACAATGTTCAGCCTGAAGGACCTTCGCATTCCGATCATCGCGGCACCCATGGCCGGTGGCGCGTCCACCCCGGCCCTGGTGCGCAGCCTCAGCGCGGGCGGCGGCCTCGGGTTCCTGGCCGCTGGGTACAAGACCCCGGATGCGCTGGCCCGGCAGATCGCCGACGTGCATCAGGGCTCGCGAACGCCGTACGGCGTGAACGTGTTCGTTCCCGGGCCGCCACTGACCGACCGGGCCGGAGTCGATGCCTACCGCCGGAGCCTGACAGCGACCGCGCTGGAACACGGCGTGGAATTGCCCCCGACACTAACCGCGGACGATGACTGGTTCTCCGCCAAGGTGGCCCTTCTCATCAGGCACCGAGTCCCCGTGGTGTCGTTCACCTTCGGGTTGCCGCCGGCCGAGGCCGTGGACGGTTTGCACGCCGTCGACGCGTGCGTGATCGCCACGGTCACCTCGGTTCGGGAGGCGGTACTCGCGGAGGAACGCGGAGTGGATCTGCTCTGCGTTCAGGGCCCGGAAGCAGGCGGACACCGGGCGACCTTCACGACGGCCGAAGAACCGGAGACCACCCCCCTGATCGAACTGGTCCGCGCCATTTCGGACCTGGCGGTTCTGCCGCTCATCGCGGCCGGGGGCATCCACTCCGGTGCTGGGATCGCGACGCTCCTGGCGGCCGGCGCGGACGCCGTGCAACTGGGTACGGCGTTCCTCCGCACCGCGGAGTCCGGCGCCCATCAGGCGCACAAGGACGCGCTCGTCGACCCGAACTTTGATCGCACCGTGGTCACGCGCGCGTTCTCCGGGCGTCCGGCACGGGGTCTGCGCAACGCGTTCATCATCGAGCACGACGCCACCGCGCCCCGGGCTTATCCGCAGGTGAACCATCTCACCAGTGGCCTCAGGGCGGATGCGGGTCGACGCGGCGACGCCGACGGGCTCGCCCTCTGGGCGGGCACCGGTTTCCGCTTTGCCCGCGAGGAACCGGCGGCCGACGTGCTCACCCGGCTGTGGCAGGACGCCCGCGTGTCGCCGAGTCAGCGCCCGGCGTCGAACCAATTCGACGGAGATTTTGATGTTTGAGCCGATTCTCGGCCAGTTTAAGGCCGATCCGGGCAAAATCTCCGTCGAATTCGTTCGGGGCAGGGTGCGAACACCCAGCGAATAGTCAGCGGCTCAGCGACCAGGGCTTGCGACGCACGAGGATGTGGCCGCGGCTCGTGCTCAGCCGGGTCCACAGGCCCGTCTCGAACAGGCGCACGGGCTCGTTTTTCGGCAGGAAACCGAGGCTGACGGCCGCGAAGGCGGCGCCGGCCGGCACGATTTCCAGGCCGGGGATCGGGCGGCTCCAGACTTCGGAGCGCACCCGCTGCACGATCTGCCCGCCGGTTCCCGCCGGGATGACGGCGGCGACTTCCTCGATGCCTGCCTGCGCCGCACCGTCGAGCAGGACGGCATCCGTTTCACCGAGCAGGGTCCAGCCGCCCTGGGGCGGCGAGATACCGGCCCAGGTCACCGTGGTCACTTCCAGCGGCACGGTTACGGTCACTGTCGCCTCGTCCTCCCGCACGGCCGCGGTGAGGCGGGCGAGGCGGTCCAGCAGGGAGCGCACGGGAACGACCGCGTCGAGCTCGACCGGGGCGGTGAGCGCGAAGGTGCGCAGGCCCAGCACGGTCGGGCTGGAGTCGAGGAGACCGCGCGGATAGAGGATCGCGGTGTAGACGGCGAGCACCCCCGCGGCCTGAATGAGGCGCACGGAACCGTCCTCCACCCGGCTGGCGCGGGACAGGTAGACCTGGAGGTCGCGAAGGGACAGGGACTCTGGGAGAGAAAATGACTTACTCATCTGCTCCTAAACTACCAAGGTACGGCGCGCGTCACACCGGCGCGCGCGTCTGCACCGCCACGCGCCTGAGGAGGCCACATGGACTTACCGATGGAGGGCCTTCTAGCCGCCCTGGACCTCACCGACACGGGCGCCCGCACCAGCGAGGACATCTTCACCGGGCCGTCGCAGTGGATGCCGCTCGGCCGCGTTTTCGGCGGGCAGGTGCTCGCCCAGTCATTGGTCGCCGCGATGCGCACGGTTCCCGACGACCGCCATGTGCACTCGATGCATGGCTATTTCCTACGCCCCGGCGACGTGGGCCAACCGATCACCTTCTCCGTCGATCGCATCCACGACGGCCGCTCCTTCTCCACCCGCCGCACGCAGGCCTATCAGGACGGGCACCCGATCCTGTCGATGATCGCCTCGTTCCAAGACGATGATGAAGGCCTCGAGCACCAGATCGAGATGCCGACCGATATGCCCGACCCGGAGTCCTTGCCGACGGCGGCGGATGCCCTGGCCCAGGTCGACCACTCCATCGCCCGCTACTGGGCGAACGAGCGTCCGTTCGACATGCGGCACCTGCCGTCACCGATCTACCTCAAGGTGGACGGCGAGCACACCTCTCGCCAGGCCGTGTGGATGAAGACCATGGGCCCGTTGCCCGACGACCCTGACCTGCACCGCGCCGCGCTGGCATACGCCAGCGACTACTCGATCATGGAGCCTGTCATGCGCCGCCACGGCGTGGCCTGGGCCACCCCCGGGCTCAAGGTCGCGAGCCTGGACCACGCCATGTGGTTCCATCGCTTCGGCCGGGTCGACGAGTGGATGCTCTACGTACAGGATTCCCCGACCGCCCAGGGTGGACGCGGGCTCTCCACCGGCAGCATCTACAGCCGGGCGGGCCTGCTTCTCGCCACGGTCGCCCAAGAGGGCATGCTGCGCGTACCCACGAACGCGGAGTAGCCTCCTTCACATGGTCTGAGCGTCTACTGAGCAACTCCGAACGTGTTCGAACGTGTTCGAACGTGTCTGAACGTGTATGAACATTCCTGAACGCCCGCCCGATCGAGGAGAACCATGACGAACGCCACCGACATCTCCCGCCGCACCGCGCTTCTGCTCGGCACCGCCGGCACCGCCGTCGCGCTGGTCGGCTGCAGCACCGACGGCGCCGAGGACTCCGGCACCGGCAACATTGGCCCGGTGGAGGTAGCCAAGCTCGCCGACATCCCCGTGGGCGGTTCGATCGAGGCCTCCCTCGATGGCAAGCCCATCCTGATCAGCCAGCCCACGGCCGGCACCGTGGTTGCGTTCAGCGCGATCTGCACCCACCAGGGCTGCGTGGTCAAATCGGCGAAGGACGAGTTCGGTTGCCCATGCCACGGCTCGAAGTTCGACCGTGCCACCGGCGAGGCCCTTGCCGGACCGGCGACCGAACCGCTGGCGCCGGTGAAGGTCACCGTCACCGGCGACGCCGTCACCGCAGGCTGAGGCGGACTGCGTCCGGGCCGGCCTACTCCGCCGGCAGGGACGCGCGCCGGGTGAATCGGATGGGTTCGTCGACGTATGGAGCCCACGCGGCGCGCTCGACCTCGTTGATCTTGCGTGGCCGCTCGGTCGCGGCGTCCACCAGCACGATTGTGGTGCTCGCCTGCGCGAAGAGAACCGCCGGCTCCAGGCCGATCGGAGTCCAGACCTCGTAGCAGACCTCGAGGCTGGCGCCGCCGAGCTTGCCGAGCCAGAGACGGATGTCCAGAGGCTGCCTCAGATACGGAATCGGCGCCAGATACTCGGCCTCCATTCGCGCGATCAGGGTCAGCGTCGCCGCGCCCGGGCGCCCGTCCAGCACGGCGGTGCCGGCGAACGCCCCGGGGCCGTCGCCGTCTTCATCCGGCCAGAACGCCTGGATGCGCGCGTCCTCGAGCACACGCAATAACTCGGCGTTGTTGACGTGGCCGTAGGCGTCCAGGTCCGACCAGCGCAACTTCACCGGAACGCGCAGCTTCATCGCGGGCCCTAGTCGCGGGTCAGCTTGCGGTACGCGGACCGGTGCGGTTTCGCGGCATCCGGGCCAAGGCGTTCGATCTTGTTCTGCTCGTACGACTCGAAGTTGCCCTCGAACCAGTACCAGTTCGCCGGGTCTTCGTCGGTGCCCTCATAGGAGAGGATGTGCGTGGCGATTCGGTCGAGGAACCACCGGTCGTGGGTGATGACCACGGCGCAGCCGGGGAATTCAAGGAGCGCGTTCTCGAGCGAGCCGAGGGTTTCGACGTCCAGGTCGTTGGTGGGCTCGTCGAGCAGCAGCAGGTTGCCGCCCTGCTTGAGGGTGAGCGCCAGGTTGAGGCGGTTGCGCTCACCACCGGAGAGCACGCCGGCCTTCTTCTGCTGGTCGGGACCCTTGAACCCGAATGTGGACACGTAGGCCCGCGATGGGATCTCGGTCTTGCCGACCTGGATGTAGTCCTGGCCGTCGGAGACGACCTCCCAGAGCGACTTGTTCGGGTCGATGCCCGCGCGGCTCTGGTCGACGTAGGAGATGTCGACCGTCTCGCCGATCTTCAGCTCACCCTGGTCCAGCGGCTCGAGTCCGACAATCGTCTTGAACAGCGTGGTCTTGCCCACGCCGTTGGGACCGATGATACCGACGATGCCGTTGCGCGGGAGGGTGAAGGAGAGATCGTCGATGAGGACCCGGTCGCCGAAGCCCTTCTTGACCTTCTTGGCGTCGATGACCTGGGCGCCGAGGCGCGGGCCGACGGGAATCTGGATCTCTTCGAAGTCGAGCTTGCGGGTGCTCTCGGCCGCTGCCGCCATCTCTTCGTAGCGGGCGAGACGCGCCTTCGACTTAGCCTGACGGCCCTTCGCATTCGAGCGCACCCATTCGAGCTCGTCCGCGAGGCGCTTGGCCATCTTCGCGTCCTTCTTGCCCGCGATGAGCAGTCGTTCCTGCTTCTTCTCGAGGTAGGTCGAGTAGTTGCCCTCGTAGGGGTACAGGTGGCCGCGGTCGACTTCGGCGATCCACTCGGCCACGTGGTCGAGGAAATACCGGTCGTGGGTGACGGCGAGAACGGCGCCGGGGTACTGGGCCAGGTGCTGCTCGAGCCACAGCACGCTTTCGGCGTCGAGGTGGTTGGTGGGCTCGTCGAGGAGGAGCAGGTCGGGCTTCTGCAGCAGCAGCTTGGTCAGCGCCACGCGGCGCTTCTCACCGCCGGAGAGCTCGGCGACGGAGTAATCGCCCGGCGGGGTGCGGAGGGCGTCCATAGCCTGCTCCAGCTGGGAATCGAGGTCCCAGGCGTCGGCGGCGTCGATGGCCTCCTGCAGCGTGCCCATTTCGGCCAGCAGTGCGTCGAAGTCCGCGTCGGGTTCGCCGAGCGCGAGGCTGATCTCGTTGAACCGGTCGACCTTGGCCTTGATCGGGCCGACGCCCTCCTGGACATTCTCGAGGACCGTCTTGGTCTCGTCGAGTTCGGGCTCCTGCATCAGGATGCCGACCGAGTAGCCGGGCGAGAGCTTCGCCTCGCCGTTGCTGGGGGTGTCCAGCCCGGCCATGATCTTCAGGATCGTGGATTTTCCGGCGCCGTTCGGCCCCACGATACCGATTTTGGCGCCGGGGAAGAACGACATGGTGACGTCGTCGAGGATCAGTTTGTCGCCGACCGCCTTGCGAGCGCGGACCATCGTGTAGATAAATTCAGCCATAGTACTTACCAGTCTATTTGCCGGGTGGCCCCGACCAGACACGTTCCGGATGCGAGGATCGCCGTGACCGCGCTGTGGTACCCGCCCGTGGCCGGTCCGTTCTGCCCGATCAGGCATTCGCCGTTGAACCGAACGGAGAACTGGATCGAGTCCGCTGCGAGGTCGATGTTCGTCTCGTCGAAGGTGACCTCCATTTGGGCCCGGTCGAAGCCGGAGGCCCCCAGCGCGTCCACGAACGCCCGCCCGCCGGCATTCTCGTCGGCGGTGACGACCGCCGTGGCGACGCTGTCGAAGTACGCCAGGTTCGCCGCGGCATCCTTCTCCGGCTGTAGCTGCGGCGCGAGTACGGGCGCCGCGCTCGCAGTCGGACGAGCCGAGGCCGACGCCGTGGCCGAGCTTGAGGAAGTCGCGGCCGGTGCCGCCGAGCAGGCCGCGAGGCTGACCGTGACGGCCAGCCCGAGCAGCAACGCGCTACCGGTACGTGGGGAACGGATGCCGGTTCGACGTCTCCGGGTTTCCCGATCTGATCGTGCCGGCACGTGGTCCTTCCGCGACCGCGGTGCGGTCAGACCTCTGAGTCTGCCAGATGCCCCGTGTCCCCGAACGTTATTCCGGTGACTGTGCTGATGATCGTGCCGAGTTGCCGCCGTCAGGAATCGACCCCGACTAGCGACGCGGACTCAGCCTCGTCGCGCATCGGGGGTGCATCGCGAGTATCGGCAGGTAGGAAGCCGTCCGTGGGCTCGGTCGGGTGTGGCGCCGACGCTGCGCCGGGCGACGGCGAGCGCGTGTAGACGGTGCTGCACCAGGCCAGGTCGTGCCCGACGGTCTCTGCCTCGACCTCGACCGAGGTACCGTTGCGGTCGGCATTTTCCCACGGCCGGATGCGCAACCGCCCCGCCACGACCACGTGCTCACCCTTGCGCACCGAGCGCTCCACGTTATGGGCGAGCTGCCGGAAGGAGGACACCGTGTACCAGTTGGTCTCGGCGTCAACCCAGGTCTGTTTCACACGGTCGAAGCGACGCTGGCTCGACGCCAACCGAAACGACGTGATAGCCAGCCCCGAACTGGTCACGAGGTGACGGGGCGTGGTGGCCACGATTCCGGTCACGGTGATGCTGTCGCTCATTACGGTCTCCCTCATCCTGTGAGCCCCGGACGACTGCCCGGAACACGCGACCTGAAGCGACGGCTCGTGCCTGGCTCCGCCGCCCCAGATCGCGTACTCCGAGTGTGCGGCGGCACAACGACGCTCGGCCGCGGCATCCGGAACCTGTGCCGAATGACCGCCCCCCACATCTGGGGAGGGCTGGCTCGCTTCTGACGGAGAGGGTCCGGGTACGCGCCGCGGTCGGTGTCACCCCACAGCTTCTAATGCCGCTTCGGGCACATTCTCCGTCGAATTCGTTCGGGCCCGGGTTTCCCTACGGCGGTCTCGGCAGCGCTGGCACGGCAGCTGGACAACCCGTTCATGTCGCCGCGCCGAGCGACACTCGGTGCCGACGAGTACACGACCTCGCGCCGTTACAGAAGGTATTCGGCGTAGGACTTGCGGATCTTGTTCACCTTGGGCAGCGCGACGGCCATGCAGTAGCCCTGACCCGGGTTTTTGGCGAAGAAGTCCTGGTGGTGATCCTCGGCCACGAAATACTCGCCCAGCGGCTCGATCGTGGTGACGATGCCGCCGCCCCACCATTCGGAGGCGCGAGTGCGAGCGGTTTCGAAGAGCCGCTTCTGCTCGTCGTCGGTATAGAACATCGCCGACCGGTACTGGGTGCCCACGTCGGCGCCCTGGCGGTTCAGCTGGGTCGGGTCATGCAGCGTGAAGAACACGTCGAGGATGACACTGGCCGGGATGACCTCCGGGTCGAACGTCACGGCGATGGCCTCGGCATGGCCGGTACGGCCCGTGCACACCGATTCATACGTGGGCCGTGGAGCCCCTCCCCCGGTGTACCCGGAAATCACCTCGCTCACGCCACGCAACACCCGATACACGGCATCGAGACACCAGAAACATCCACCTGCGACCACAAAAGTTTCCACACCCCTAGAGTAACGGCATGACCTTCGTTCCAGCTCCGAACCGCTATGCCGACATGACTTACCGACGCGTCGGACGGAGCGGCCTCAAACTGCCGGCGCTGTCTCTTGGCCTCTGGCACAACTTCGGCCACGAGCGCCCGATCGAGACCCAACGCGCCATCCTGCGCCGTGCCTTCGACCTGGGGGTCACCCACTTCGACCTGGCCAACAACTACGGTCCTCCTCCCGGAGCCGCCGAGACCAACTTCGGCCGCATCTTCGCCGAAGATTTCCGCGCTTACCGCGACGAGATGATCATTTCCAGCAAGGCCGGCTACGACATGTGGCCGGGCCCCTACGGCGATTTCGGTTCCCGTAAGTACCTGCTCTCCTCCCTCGACGCGAGCCTGGGCCGGCTCGGCGTCGACTACGTCGACATCTTCTACTCCCACCGGCCTGACCCGGAGACTCCCATCGAGGAGACCATGGGCGCGCTGGCGTCGGCCGTGCAGCTGGGCAAGGCCCTCTATGTCGGCATCTCCAGCTACAGCCCCGAGCAGACGCGGGCGGCGGCGGCGGCGCTGGCCGAGCACAAGATCCCCCTCTTGATCCACCAGCCGCGCTACTCGATGTTCGACCGCCACGTCGAAGACGGGCTCTTCCCCGTGCTCGACGAGCTCGGCATGGGCAGCATCGTCTTCTCGCCGCTCGCACAGGGACTTCTCACCGACCGCTATCTGGACGGCACCGTTCCGGCAGGCTCGCGGGTCGCGACGAGCGATTTCCTATCGGAGCACGTTCTCACCGACACCTACCAGGGCCGAGCCCGCGCCCTCAACGAGTGTGCCGCCGAGCGCGGCCAAACGCTGGCCCAGCTGGCGGTCACCTGGATCCTGCGCCAGCCGTCGGTGACCAGTGTGCTGGTCGGCGCGAGCAGCGTGAACCAGCTCGAGCAGACCGTGGCGGCACTGGATGCCCCGCCCCTCACCCAGGTCGAAATCGACGAGATCGAACCGTACGCCGTGCACGGCACCGGTCTGGGCTGAGCGAAGTGGGCTACCTCTACGCTCTCCTCGCGTCGCTGCTCTTCGGCCTCAACGGCAGCACCACCAAGGTGATCGTGGAGGCGGGCCTGTCCCCGGCCCAGCTGACCTTCTTCCGGGTCACGGTCGTGGCCTTCCTGGCCGGCGGTCTGTTGCTCGTGACCAACCGGCGGGCGTTCCGCATCAGCCTGCGCCAGCTCGCGGTGATGGCCGTGCTGGGGGTGGCCGGGGTCGCCCTGATCCAGTGGTTCTACGCAGTGGCGATCAGTCTGCTGCCGGTGGGCATCGCGCTCATGCTCGAGTACACCGGGGTGCTGATCGTCGCCTTGGTCGCCCGGTTCGTCTTCAAGGAGCGGGTCAAATCCCGCATCTGGCTGGCCATCGGCTGCGTTCTGATCGGCATGGCTGTCGTCGCCCAGATCTGGGCCAGCACCCTTTCGGGCCTGGGTGTGCTGGCGGGAATCCTCGCCGCAATCTGCCTGGCCGTGTACTTCCTGGTCGGGGAGCGGCAGGTCGCCGCGACCTCGCCACTGGCCGTGTCGTTCTGGTCCATGCTTTTCGCCAGCGCGTTCTGGCTCGTGTTCAGCGCCTGGTGGCGAATCGAGCCGCAGACCCTGGTTCAGGATGTCGCGTTGACGGGCAACCTCGGGGCGGTGTCTCTCCCGCTGTGGCTGTTGACGCTGTGGAACGGCGTGTTCGGCTCCTTCGCCCCGTATCTGTTCTCGTACATGGCGCTCGGCCGATTGACTGCCACGGCGGCCGGCATCGCGTCTGCCTCGGAGGTGATCTTCGCCTTCGCGTTCGCGTTCCTCTGGCTCGGCGAGTCCCTCGACGGGCTGCAGATGGCAGGGGTGGTCCTTGTGCTCGCGGGCATCGTCGTCGCCCAGACCGCGCGTCCGAACCGGGTTGTGGACCTCGACCTGGCCAGCCAGGACATGGTTCTGCTGAACGGACCTCTGCGGTAGCGCCGAATCCACTGTCGGTGGCTCTCCGTAGCCTGAGGGGACCCTCACCCGCATACGGTCGATCTCGGAGAATTCCATGTCCACACCAGCGTCCCCAGCACCCCGACTGCCGGTCATCCGCGGTCTTCAGTTCGTTCCCGTGAAAGACGGCCTCTGGCGGGTCTCGAACCGGTCCGGCATGGTGCTCGGGCACATCGAGCGCCGCACCGAGGCCGACGGCGACCACTTCGCCGCGCGGCGCCTGCTCGCCGCCACCCGCACAATGAACGTCGGTTCGTTCTGGCGCATCGACGACGCGGCCGACTGCTTCCGCTGACGGCGCGCACCTCTCCGCAGGGCACGCCGCGCCGCTCCCGGAGATCGGGCCGAGACGCCGGTAAAGTGCGCTCATGCAGTGGTGGAATAGTTTTGTATCCTGGCTCACGGCAGCCAGCAATCAGTCCATGGTTTTCAGCGCCGTGGTGCTCATCGTCTCGATCGTCGTCGCCAGCCTTCTGGCAACGGTGATCTCCCGCGGGGCGATCAAACGTCTCCTGGCTCAGAACGACCGGGCTCTCAAGGCGGCCGTGATCGGCACCCTCGTGGATGCCGCGACCGAGGCATCCGTCTGGAACTCGCTCACGCCACAGGAGCAGGTCATGGCCGACCGCGCGGTGGGCCAGGCAGACGTGCAGCTGCGCCTCCTGCCGATCAAGGGTTCGGGCGTCGCCGCGAACTGGGCCGCGCATCAGCTCGCTGAGCTCAAGCGCACCTCGGCCACGTTCGGGTACCAGCTCGAGCCCGCGCTGCTCGAATTCCGCGACCGCCTGGTCGAATGGCAGGACAAGCCGGGCCGCACCCGCAAGATCTTCCAGAGCGACCTCGACCGGTGGAAGGTCTCCCAGAACAGCACCGAGAAGAACCTCCTCGCCGAGCAGGATGCCTGGACCGCCCAGCAGCACCACGACCAATTCACCGCCGCGCCGGCCGCGCCCGTGCCTGCCCCGCTCCAGTACGCCTCTGGAACGGCCTCGGCGTCGACGGAGACCCAGCGCCTCCTCGACGACGTGCAGGCACTGGAAGTGCGCCCCACCCCGCTCCAGAGCTAGACGTCCGTGAGCCGCCGCCGCGCTCCCGAGCGAGGCGGCGGCGGCTCACGTCTCTCACGAGTCAGCGCCACCACTCGTCGAACATCGATGCCGGGACCTGGCGCTTGTGCTCGGTGCCGAGGTAGCGGTTCTCGATCGTCTCGGCGACGAGATCGTCGACGGGAAGCCCCTCCAGGAAGTCGTCGATCTGCTCGTACCGCAACCCCAGGTTGGCCTCGTCGGTCTGGCCGGGGTTGTCGTCGAGAAGGTCGGCAGTCGGCGCCTTGAGGTATAACCGGTCCGGCGCCCCCAGCTCGACCAGAAGCGCTCGCCCCTGACGCTTGGTCAGTCCGGTCAGCGGCAGGATGTCCGTGCCGCCGTCGCCGTACTTGGTGAAGAATCCCGTGACCGCCTCGGCGGCGTGGTCGGTGCCCACGACCAGCAGGCCGGCCGAGCCGGCGAGGGCATACTGGGCGACCATGCGCACCCGGGCCTTGACGTTTCCCTTGTCGAAGTCCGGCAGCGGGCGGCCCGTCGCATCGGCGAATTCCGCTTCGATGCCGTCGACGGCGCGCTTGATGTCGAAGGTGACGGTCGACGCCGGACGAATGAATTCCAGGGCGAGCTGCGCGTCCTCCTCGTCCCGCTGCACCCGGTACGGCAGGCGCACGGCCTGGAAGATGGCCGAATGTCCCGCCTCGGCGAGCTGCTCCACGGCCAGCTGGCACAGACGGCCGGCCAGGCTGGAATCCTGACCCCCGCTGATGCCGAGCACGAGGCCCTGTGCCCCCGTTCGGACCAGGTAGTCCGCGAGGAACTGCACTCTGCGGCGAACCTCGGAGGATGCATCGATATGGGGGGACACGTTCAGCTCCGCGATGATTCGCGCCTGTAGTTCTCGCATTTCCCGAATCTACCAAACCGAGGGTAGAGCAACAGGATTCACGGGTGTTGTGCGGTGCCCCCGGTAGGAATCGAACCTACGACAAGCGGATTGCGGCGGGCCCTTTTGGGCCGAGGGACTCTCGTTTCGAAACCTAGACCTATCTCGTCTGATCTCGATCTGATCAGGAGTTCCCTGCGATATTTGGCACATTTCTATCGCAACCCCTCGGCCCGCCTCGGCCGGTCTCGACGCAATAAACGTTGAATAAACGTGCGCGAATCAAGTCCCAGTCTTCTGCCCTAACCACACCCGTTTGACATACGATACCCAGCGCGAGCCGGACTCCTGGTCTCGGGCTGAACACCTGATGTGGTGACCGGATGTAACTAGCCCAGAGCTTCCGTACCGCGCTCACGACGGCGCTTGACCGATCTGGGCAGGCGTCCAAGAAGATCGCGAATCCGCCCACCATGCTGGCCATGCACGCGAAGGAGGCTACGACGATGACCAGTTGGGACATCGAGTACGAGGGCGATTCTTTCGGCCGCTTCTACTCTTCACTCGGCGAGTAAAGGCAGGCAGTCCTGACTGCTGCAATCGAACATGTCCTCGCCATGCACGGCATCGATATCTGCAGCGGAGAATGGGGCAAGCCCCTCTCTGGCGGACTCTACGAGTTCCGGGTTCGTAGGTCACTGCAGGCGACCTTTTCTGAGGCGAATGTCGACCTGCCGTCCGATCTTGCCATCGTTGACCGGAAGGTGCTCATCCGCGTGTTCTGCGCCTTTCACGGAGAAAAGATCGTTCTGCTCTACAGCGGCTACGACAAGAAGAAGGACCCGTCCGACAGGCGCCAACAGCGCGAAATCGCCAGGGCGCGGAAGATTCACGAACAGTGGAAGCGCACCCACCGTGACCGCCAGAAGAAGACTTCACCATTTATGTGTTGGACCACATACTGAAGTTCGGAGGAGGCATCATGTCAAGGAACTTCAAGGACCTCGCAGACCGTGCGAAGGCGGGATGGTCTGAGGATACGCGCGCCGTGTACGAGGCGGCCGGCACGACATTTGACGCGGAGATCGCTAGTCGCGTTGAACTGGGCGCAATGCTTGCCGCAGCACGCAAGGCCCGCGAGCTCACCCAACCTGCCCTGTCCAGCGCTACCGGGATTCAAACAGGCAGAAATCAGCCGGATAGAGCGAGGTCTCGGCAACCCGACAGCAGCCACGCTCAGTCGTCTCGCTGCCGCCCTCGGCCAGAAGATTACTCTGACGCGAGTTCCATAACTCCCGCACAACCCTGGGTTCGGCCGCCGGCGTGCTCATATCGCTGCGACTCTCGGGACATCGAGACGAGGCTTGTGAGGCGGCAATAGCCACCAGCTTGGAGCAGCCCGCGGGAGTTTGTGCGTAGATGCAGACCCTTGGCTTCCGCAGAAACTCTGGGGCTAGCGCTGGGGACTCGAACCAAGAACAACTGAAAGTCGTCTCGGCCGGTTCACCAACCCGCAACTGGGGCTGAATTCCGCGGATTTCCGCGGTTCTCATGGGACCCATTGTACGCACCGTTACGGATGAGTACGGCCCGATTCTTGTCACATTGCGGGCTTTTGGCGCGCTTCTGGTCACAGCCATGAGTTCAGCACAAGTCAAGCCTTCGTTTCTTCGGATGCCACGCTGGTTGACGGCGAACGCGTTGCCGGCGGCCTAGCGATCATCGTCCGACGCAATGCGTTAGTCAGGGCTAGCATTTGCTTTCGGAACTTTTTCAGCCCTTCGTGCTTCCGCTTATCTCCGGTGATCCCCCTCGTCGGCTTCTGCTTTCGCTGCCGCTTCGGCGCTGGATCGAAGTCGCGCACGGTACGCCGCGATCGGCCATTCGACTATCAGGGCTGCCGCGACACCAAAAAGTACACCTGAGAATAGAAGACTCCATTGCGGGAACGCCTGGCCCTCCGGGAGCGTCCACCTCGCTATGCCCGTTTCCAGAGGCATGGTCAAGGTGTTTTCGTCCTTGGCTGTGGTCTCCCACTGAACGGCGGCGGTTTCGCGGTTCCCGTTCTGGTCCATGATCGGCCATCCGGAGCCGTAAACCACGCTGCCTTCGACCGATTCCGGCGGGGTAGCGCTGTCGAACTGTTCAGTTACTGGCGCGGTCAAGACCGTTCTTGCAGTCGATAAGGCCGACGCCTCGATGAGTTCACCTTTCGTGCTGGAGTACCCCACGAGGGGTGTCCGGGCGATCCGTTGGCCAGCTCTTGAGTCGCTCCATCGTCCCTCCGGAATCCCACTGAACCAGGCTGAGCCGACCACACGAACGACTTGACGCTTTCGTTCCTCAGTTTCCCCACGTTCGGAAGCGTTGCAGGCCGCCTCGTCACCGGCGCTTCTGATGTCCTGAATCCCGGTACCGTCAGAATGTTTAGCAGCACCATCAAGCGAACTGAGCTGAGCGCCGCAGTAGAGGATGATTGTGAACGCGGAGTTTGAGAGACCTCCAGCGCTCGAACTATTTGCTCGGATCTCAACGAGACCGTCGGAAGCCATGGCCCACGAGAACCACACGATGACATCCCGTTGCGGAGCAACACCTGGCGCACCGTCGACTCCCGTCTGGGCGATCTCGATATCCCAGCCCAGTCGGGTAGGGGAATCCACCTTGGCGACAGCCGTCCCTTGTACGCCGAACCACACACCCGTGGCGACGAGCGCAGCAATCAGGAGCCACTCGAGGCCGGCCAGCCGTCGCCGTACTGCCATTGCCGATCGGACCATGGCGCCCCACCTTCGTCCGACCACCATAGTGGCCGGGTACTGAAACCGATAGCTCATCAGTCACGAGCCCCACCCTGCCGCTGACTCCAACTCTTAGCGGCCGGGCCAAACTAGCGCGAACGACAGCACGCGTGACGGGCTGAACTCCGTCGGTAGAGATCCACCAAGATCAGAAGCGATCGTCACAAGGCCCACTGGTCGGCAGGACGATGCCAGATTCGGCGCACGGATTGCCCCCAAAATTGCCGCTCTGTTCGGAGTCGGTCAAGCTCCTCGCTATCGACGCCCTACGTGTCAGGGTGAGTTGAGGCCAGTAGCTCGGAGCAAGTCCGCCGTTTGACGTAGGGCGAGAATCAGGAAGTCCCACCATGTCCAGCCCATCGTTGATCGCCGT